>NZ_LSJN01000044.1:0-121363 GCF_001557225.1 Streptococcus sp. CCH8-C6 | reverse complement strand
AACACGTTTATGAGAAGGTTAAGACCAGTCATAAGGATAAGGAAGGCAATGAAATTCCAGGTTATCCAACCGAAGACGGTGAACAACCTAAGAAAGATATTCCGGGCTATGAATTTATCAAGACGATAACTGATAAAGATGGAAATACAGTCCATGTTTACAGAAAAAAGGTCACTCCACGCAAACAAGAACCAGCGGGTAAAACACCAGTTAAGAGCACGCTTAAAGAATTGCCTAAAACCGGTACAGAAGCTCCTTCTGCCCTTGCAGCTCTTGGTATCCTTGGTCTGATGAGTGGATTTGGTCTTGTAACTCGCAAGAAAAAAGAAGACTAAATTTTTTCTATGGATACATAAATAAGAGAAATATTTAGATTCTTTTCTACTATTTGTCAAGGGTAATGCGGATTTCCAGTTCAAAATATATTCTCATTGAGTATTAAGGTAATATTTTAAGGATGAGTTCGAGCTGTTTTTTGAAAATTTTGGTACACTAAAGATACACCTCATCTGACATCTTTTGAAACGAGCTGTTACAATGATAGGGCATAGTTGACTTTAATGATTTTAAGTTGAAGTATAGTTGTAAAGTTTGTTATGCATTACAAGGTAATACATTATCCTGATGAGTTGATGTATTAAGACAATCGCATGTGGCTTAGTTAAAGTCGTCTGCGATTGTCTTCTTTGTTGTCTCTTGAAAACCACTAGCTATGCTAGTGGTTCCGGATAGCTTTTAGCGTGGTAAGAAAAGAACCTCCTAAACTGATAAGATAGAAGTGGTTTCCCCGCCACTACTAAACATCACAAAGGAGATATCTCATGAGAGAGGCTAATGAAAGTTTATCATATACCAAAGTATCATCGTCAAATCATTTATGGCAGATATAAAGCTAGTATCGGAAAAATCATACGTGACTTATGTGAGCGAAAAGGTGTGACCATACATTAAGCCAATACTTGTTTCGATCATATTCATATGCTTGTCAGTATCCCGCCCAAACTCAGTGTTTCGGCTTTCATGGGATATTTAAAGGGAAATAGCAGCTTGATGATTTTTGATAAGCATGCGAATTTAAAATACAAATATGAGAATCGAAAGTTTTGGTGCAGAGGCTATTATGTAGATACGGTAGGTCGTAATCAGAAAGTGATAGCTGAATATATTCAAAATCAATTACAAGAAGACAGAGTAGCAGACCAGCTTACTTTATTCGAGGCAGTAGATCCGTTTACTGGCGAAATGAATAGGAGAAAGTAAGTCAAGGTGCTTAAGTACCTGCTCGGGAAAGTGGTGCGCGAGGAAGCTATTTCGGCGGGCTTTTACCCCTGACCGGTAGAAGCGGCTTACAGCCGCAGAATAAACCACCAGTTTACACTGGTGGTTTTGATTCTCATAGAAGTCTGCAATGTGATATGGATTGGTGTGACTAGCTGAAGCGATGTTATGAATATATTTATATAGGATTTTTCTAGTGTAAGGATTACTACGCTTGGTAATATGTTCCTGTGCCAGATAATCACCAGATTAAAAGTGTTTGAGATCAATATTAATAAAGATATTGTTTGGTTGGGAAGACCGTCAAGAGATTCCAATATTGCTATCCTGTAGGTATAGAGAGCAAGCTCTCGATTTCTGGGAAGGAAACTTGAAGAACCTTGTGTAACCTATTTTCTTAGGCCTGACGATATCTTCTGTCAGATTCTGATAGAATCGGCTGGGGTCACTATAAGTTGTTTTACGATTTAAGACAAATTTGTGAGGAAGCTAATTTGCCTACATCAATTTTATCTATTTTCCGTGCTCGCAGACTATTCAACTGTTTTTAGCTTCCAGAAGGTTAAGACGTATATAAGCGTATCCATTATTATCTAGAAATGCTTGAGGACGGTGAGAATAGACACCCGTAGCTTGGAATATAATATCTGTTGTGTTGTTCTGTTTTCAGGTCTTTCAGTAGGTGATTAAATCCAATCGTACCATTGTGCATAGAGTAGTAACCATGTATATTTTGTCCGTTGATAAGAATAGCTACTTCAGAGTTTGCTTTACTCACATCAATTCCTAAAACTTATCCATATCATGTTTACTTCTTTGTCTTGAATGGATTCCTTATTTTAGTGATTTCATTTCCAATATGATGTCCGGCATATCCCACATGCTTTGATAAAATTTGAACTAAAACAGGTCTCTTGCCAATTTGTAAAACGACATCTAGCGCCATAGAGCCCTACGACTTTACAAGATACCTTTACTTTATCATTTCGAAAATATAGATGAAATTTGACTATTATGCTATGTACAATTATTTTATAGAAAAGTAGTTTATGACTTTTTGTTAATGATCTAACTTGTTGAACCATTCTAAGCTTAATCAAAAGATTGAAATCTATGCAATAAAAAGTAGAAAGAAGAGATGATGCAAACAATAAATCATACAGAATTAATGAAATTAGGTTTTCCTGAACATACGGCACGGGATATTATAAGACAAGCAAAGTTAATTGCTGTTCGAAAATTTGAAGAATCTAGAGCTTTATCAAATAATGTGGTAGAATTAAGTAAATCACCATTTGATAATTCACGTCTTAATTTAGCTCCTAAGTATATTGTAGAAGAATTACTCGGCTTTAAGTTGCTTTCTGAAAGAAAGGAACAAAATGAGTAAAAAATATAAATGCGTAAGTCGAAATAAGAAAGGAAAAATTTACTATGAGGTTGAATTCAGTGTAGATCCAACTACGGGTGACCGAAGGAGGTTTAGGGTTAAATCTTATAAAGATCAATTTGGAATTGATTTTAAAACAGAAAAGCAAGCCTTTGACGAAGTCTGTAGGATAAGAACTGAATACAATGCTAAAATAGCTAGTGTTAGTGCAAAAAGACCACAATTAGATATTCCATTTTCAAAATTTATGGAAGATGTTTATTTGCCTTATTATAAGAAAACTGTTCAGTCCGTAACCTTTCAAACAGCTTATCCTCAGTATAAGACTTTTATTGAAGTTTTTGCTGACAAGAAATTGTCTGAAATCAATGTTCGGGAATGTGAAGATTTTAGATTATCTTTAATGGAAGACTACTCTCCAAACTACGCAAAAGGACTTTGGTGTAAACTGAAGAAGTGCTTAAATTATGCAGAACGCTTGGAATACATTGAGAATAATCTTTGTCGAAAGTTAGACAATCCTAAAGGAGAAAAACCGAAAACTGAATTTTGGACTGTAGAGGAACTTGAAAAGGTATTAAAAACTTTTGATCAGACAGTTTATGAAGAGAGGCAGTTTTATACGGCTATCTGGCTTTATTTTATGACGGGGATGCGAGTCTCTGAGGGTCTTAGTTTAAAGTGATCAGACATAGATCTTAAAAATAAAGTTATTCATATTCAGTCTACCCTAGAATATCAAGGGAATGGGAAATACGTTCGAAAAGAGCAGACAAAAACTAGGGCAGGAATGCGTTTCTTAGAAATAGATGACGAAACTGTTAAAGTGTTGCAAAATTGGAGAACTGTACAAGTGTATAATAGAGAAGATAATTTCGTGTTAGCACGGTTTAACTCTCAAATGAACAAATCTACCTTAAGTCGAATGTTAAAAAGGCATGCACTAGCGGCTAAGGTTCCTGTTATTACTGGGAAAGGTCTACGTCATAGTCATGATTCATTTATGATAAACGTTCTAAAAAAAGATGTTTTGTATGTCTCGGCTCGTTCAGGAAGAACGGACAAAGCTACAACACTAAACACCTATTCTCATTTCTATGATAGACAGATTGTTACTGGCGGTGCTGAAATAACAGAGGTGTTAGGAGAGCTCGGACTAACTGCCAATCCCGCCACAATCCCGCCAAGTGGAGAAACTAAGTAAAAAATAGCTGTATGAGAACAATTAAAGCAACGACGCTTCAGTTACTCTTAAATAATAGAGTTTCCAATCATAGAAAACAACCAAGTCGAAAGACTTGGTTGTTTGTATCCAAAATCATTTTTATGTTAAAGCGCTAACAAAAAATAGGATTGTATGATATAATTGAGACAGATTATTGCGGTTTAGGAGATATTATGAATAAGATAAAAGTTATATGAGATTGTTGATTAGGAGATTTTTGTTAGGGAGATTCAGATGAATGCAATGGCTTACTGTTGCTCATTCTCTGGTTAAAGGATTTGTTATTCTTTTTAGAATAATTTGAAAGGGATTTTATGAAAAATTTTTTGGGGGAGAAGCAAACTCGGTTTGCTTTTAGGAAATTAGCTGTCGGACTTGTTTCGGCTGCTATTTCTAGTTTGTTTTTTGTGTCTATCGTTGGGGTTGACTCTGTTCAAGCACAGGAAAAGTTGAATGTTCACTATAAATACGTGACAGATACTGAAATAACTCCGCAAGAAAAGGAGTTGATTGTAAGTGGATTTCCTAAAATGTCAGAAGGCAATGAGGAGACTTACTATCTTGTCTACAGGTTAAACTCAAATGCTGGAGCAAAAACCTTACCGAATACAGGCGACAATAACAATTCAAATACTATGATGACGGCTGGTCTGTTAACGACGATAGGATTGGTTGTTTTTGTTGTGTCAAAAAGAAAGGTTCAAAGCAAGTTCCTATTGACTGTTTTGGTGGGGGCTAGCGTCGGAGGAGGTTTGATACTATCTGTCGATGCGCTGGAAAATGGGATCTTGCTACAGTATAATGCTGAATATCAAGTGTCGGCTGGGGAAAGTCTGCCTTCACCAGGTGAAATCTCAGGATATACCTATGTTGGCTACATAAAAGATGAATCAATTAAAAAATTATTAGACAATAAGATTCTTGATAGTCAGCAGAATACTAATCTAGATAAAGAAGCTTTAAACCAAAATAAGAAGCTAGATTGTTCTGTTTCTTTTGATAAGAATGGATTGACAAATCAAACTCTTGGCGTCAATACAATTGAGCCTCAAGATGAAGTTTTGTCTGCCCGACTAGCTAAGCCGGAACTATTATACAAAGAAACGTCTATTGAAACTGAGATAGCCTATGGAGAACAAATACAAGAGAATCCTGATTTAGCTGAAGGTACTGTAAGAGTAAAACAAGAAGGCAAACCAGGTCGTAAAATCGAAGCCGTCCGAATTTTTACGGTAGATAATGCGGAAGTTTCTAGGGAAGTTCTTTCGACAAAAATAGAGGAAGCGACTCCTAAAATAGTGGAAAAAGGGACTAAAAAGCTTGAAACGCCTAGCGAAAAACCAGTAACTTCTAACTTGGTTCAACCTGAGCAAGTTGCTCCCTTACCAGAGTACACAGGTGTCCAATCCGGTGCGATAGTAGAACCTGAGCAAGTGACGCCCTTACCTGAATACACAGGAACTCAAGCAGGCGCGGTAGTGTCACCCGAACAAGTAGCTCCATTGCCAGAATACACAGGAACGCAATCCGGTTCGATTGTCGAACCCGCGCAAGTTACTCCATTGCCGGAGTACACAGGCGTCCAATCTGGTGCAATTGTAGAACCCGCGCAAGTGACTTCATTGCCGGAGTACACAGGCGTCCAATCTGGGGCCATAGTAGAACCTGAACAACTCACCCCATCGCCTGAATACACTGGTGTTCAAGCAGGAGCAATCGTTGAACCTGAACAGGTGTCTTCATTACCTGAATACACAGGAACTCAAGCAGGAGCGATTGTTGAGCCCGTGCAAGTTACTCCATTGCCGGAGTATACAGGTGTTCAAGCAGGATCAATCGTTGAAGCTGAACAAGTGTCTTCATTACCAGAATACACCGGTGTTCAAGCAGGAGCCATAGTTGAGCCTGAGCAGGTAGAACCTCCGCAAGAATATACTGGAAACATCGAACCAGCGGCGTCAGAAGCGGAAAATCCTACTGAAAAAGCTCAAGAGCCTAAAGAGCAGAAGCAAGAACCAGAAAAAAATATCGAGTTAAGAAATGTATCTGACGTGGAGTTATATAGTCTAACGGATGGGAAGTACAAGCAGCACGTTTCTCTGGATGCAGTTCCAAGCAATCAAGAGAATTATTTCGTGAAAGTAAAATCTTCTAAATTTAAAGATGTTTTCTTGCCGATTTCTTCAATAGTCGATAGCACGAAAGATGGTCAGCCAGTTTATAAAATTACTGCAAGTGCTGAAAAATTAAAACAGGATATCAACAATAAGTACGAGGACAATTTTACTTTCTATTTAGCTAAAAAGGCAGCGAAAGAAGTCACAAACTTTACTTCCTTTAGTAATTTGGTTCAAGCTATAAATAATGATCTTGGTGGAACTTATTATTTAAGTGCTAGTCTGAATGCCAATGAGGTCGAACTAGAAAATGGCGCTAGCAGTTATATAAAGGGCAGATTTACAGGTAAGCTCTTTGGCAGCAAAGACGGAAAACATTATGCTATTTATAATTTGAAGAAGCCTTTATTTGACACTTTGAGTGGAGCTACTGTAGAAAATCTGGCTCTTAAAGATGTAAATATCTCAGGGAAATCTGACATTGGGGCCCTTGCAAATGAAGCGAATAATGCAACAAGGATTAACAATGTCCATGTAGACGGTGTTCTGGCTGGTGAACGTGGCATTGGTGGCTTGGTGTGGAAGGCTGATAATTCTAAGATTACGAATAGTGGTTTCAAGGGAAGAATTATCAACTCCTATGAAACGAGGTCTCCATACAATATCGGAGGATTAGTAGGTCAACTGACTGGCATCAATGCAGTAGTTGATAAGTCAAAAGCTACAATTACCATCTCATCAAATGCGGATAGTACAAACCAAACTGTCGGCGGCCTTGCAGGTCTTGTTGAGAAGAATGCGCTTATCAGCAATAGTTATGCCGAGGGCAACATTAATAATGTGAAACGCTTTGGAAGTGTTGCTGGTGTGGCTGGCTACTTGTGGGATAGAGACTCTAACGAAGAGAGACATGCTGGAAGATTGCACAATGTTCTTAGCGATGTCAATGTTATGAACGGGAATGCGATTAGTGGCTATCACTATCGAGGAATGAGGATAACTGACTCGTATAGCAACAAAGACAACAGAGTCTACAAAGTGACTCTTGAAAAGGATGAGGTTGTCACCAAGGAATCACTCGAAGAGAGAGGAACAATCCTTGATCCTTCTCAAATTGCAAGCAAGAAATCTGAAATTAACTCTCTTTCTGCACCGAAAGTCGAAACCTTGCTGACTAGCACTAATAAAGAAAGTGATTTTTCTAAGGTTGAAGACTATCAAGCCAGTCGAGCTTTAGCATATAAGAATATTGAAAAATTACTGCCGTTTTATAATAAGGCAACCATTGTAAAATACGGTAATCTGGTAAAAGAAGATAGCGCTTTGTTTAAAAAAGAAGTCCTATCTGCAGTCATGATGAAGGATAATGAAGTGATTACAGATATTGCTTCACATAAAGAGGCGGCTAATAAGCTCTTGCTGCACTATAAGGATCATTCATCTGAAAAGCTAGATCTCACCTACCAATCTGACTTTAGTAAGTTGGCAGAATATCGCGTGGGCGATACAGGTCTCATCTATACGCCAAATCAACTCTTGCATAGTCATAGTTCGATCATCAATGAAGTTTTACCTGATTTGAGAGCAGTCAATTATCAGTCTGAGGCTATCAGAAACACCCTAGGTATTTCTTCAGGAGTTTCATTAACGGAATTATACTTAGAAGAGCAGTTTGCTAAAACGAAGGAAAATCTAGCAAATACACTGGAAAAACTTTTGTCTGCTGATGCAGTCATTGCCAGCGAAAATCAAACGATTAATGGTTACGTCATAGATAAAATCAAACGCAACAAGGAAGCCTTGCTTCTAGGTTTGACTTATTTAGAACGCTGGTACAACTTTAACTATGGTGACGTGAATGTCAAAGACTTAGTCATGTATCACATGGATTTCTTTGGTAAGGGTAACGTATCACCTCTAGATACAATCATTGAATTAGGTAAATCTGGCTTTAACAATCTTCTTGCCAAGAACAATGTAGATGCTTATAGCATCAGCCTTGTAAACAATAATGCAACAAAAGATTTGTTTAGCACGCTTGCCAATTACCGGGAAGTATTTTTACCAAACAAAACAAATAATCAATGGTTTAAAGAGCAAACCAAGGCTTATATCGTTGAAGAAAAATCAGCTATTAATGAGGTGAGGGTCAAACAAGAGCAGGCTGGCAGCAAGTATTCTATCGGGGTGTATGATCGAATTACCAGCGACACTTGGAAATACCGAAATATGGTCTTGCCATTGCTGACGATGCCTGAAAGATCTGTCTTTATCATATCGACTATATCCAGTCTTGGTTTTGGTGCCTATGACAGATATAGAAATAATGAGCACAGAGCAGGAGCAGAACTCAATAAGTTTGTTGAGGATAATGTCCAAGAAACCGCAAAACGTCAACGCGACCATTATGATTATTGGTATAGAATATTAGACGAGCAGGGCCGTGAAAAGCTCTATCGAAATATCTTACTCTATGATGCCTATAAGTTCGGTGATGATGCTACTGTCGGCAAGGCTACAGCGGAGGCACAATTTGACAGTTCTAATCTAGCCATGAAGTATTTCTTCGGACCAGTTGGAAATAAGGTCGTACACAATAAGCACGGAGCTTACGCTACTGGGGACAGTGTTTACTACATGGGCTATCGTATGTTAGACAAGGACGGAGCCATTACCTATACCCATGAAATGACGCATGATTCTGATAATGAGATCTATTTAGGAGGATATGGAAGAAGAAGCGGACTTGGTCCTGAATTCTTCGCCAAGGGCTTGTTGCAAGCACCGGATCATCCAGATGATACGACAATCACGGTCAATTCAATTCTCAAATATGACAAGAATGATGCATCTGAAAAATCTCGTTTGCAAGTCCTGGATCCAACTCAACGATTCCAAAATGCGGATGATTTAAAAAATTATGTTCATAACATGTTTGATGTCATTTATATGTTGGAGTACCTAGAAGGTATGTCAATCGTGAACCGTCTGTCCGATGTGCAGAAAGTGAACGCGCTGAGAAAAGTCGAGAATAAATATGCCCGAGATGTTGATGGAAATGATGTTTACGCAACGAATGTGATAAAAAATATTACAATGGCGGATGCGCAAAAATTAAATTCATTCGACAGTCTCATTGAAAATGATATGCTTTCAGCGCGTGAGTACAAAAATGGTGATGTAGAAAGAAACGGCTACCATACGATTAAGCTCTTCTCTCCGATTTATTCGGCATTAAGCAGTGAAAAAGGAACGCCTGGAGATCTTATGGGACGGCGTATGGCTTATGAGCTTTTGGCAGCCAAAGGCTTCAAAGATGGTATGGTTCCTTATATCTCTAACCAGTATGAAGATGATGCCAAGCAAAACGGAAAAACCATCAGTATCTATGGTAAGACCAGAGGTCTGGTAACAGATGACTTGGTTTTACGCAAGGTCTTCAATGGTCAGTTTAATAATTGGACAGAGTTTAAGAAAGCTATGTATGAAGAACGTAAAAACAAGTTTGACAGGCTGAATAAAGTCACATTTGATGATACGAGACAACCATGGACAAGTTATGCTACTAAGACTATAAGTACTGTAGAAGAGTTGCAAACCTTGATGGATGAAGCAGTTCTCAAAGATGCAAATGACAATTGGTATTCTTGGAGCGGCTATAAACCAGAACATGACAGTGCTGTCCACAAGCTGAAAAAAGCAGTCTTTAAAGCTTACCTTGATCAGACTAAAGATTTCAGAACATCAATCTTTGAAAACCAGAAGTGATTGCTTTGAGCTGTCAAATGGTCTGCAAAGTTGCAAGTCTGAAATGTTATGGAAGAGCTTGAATTACTCTCGGATTCACACCTTCTTGTAGAAAAGAAATGACAAACCTAGTGAAAACTAGGTTTGTTTTTCTATATAAGTCAAGCAATTAAAACTGTAGCTAGTCTGCTTTCAGGCAGTTTGCTGCTGACAGTCATTTATGAGGCTGATGATAAGCAGAAAAAAGCCTGAAATGACCTTTACCCTCCTTCATATTTTTGTTATAATGTTCATATTAAAGCGTGCATTTGCGCGCTCTTTTCTGTGTTTAGAAAGCACATGGTTGCTTTAGAGTGAGTTATTTTTGAATAGATGGTGAAGGAGGAATTATGTTATACATTTGGTCTTATTTGAAGAGATATCCTAAGTGGCTGGTCTTAGACTTTGTGGCGGCAATCTTTTTTGTGATTGTTAATCTAGGTCTGCCAACAGTGCTGGCTCGGATGATTGATGAAGGAATCAATCCTAAGCAGACAGACCGGCTCTTTTTCTGGGCTTGGGTCATGTTTGGCGTTATTATCTTAGGAGTGCTGGGGCGAATCGTTCTGGCTTATGCGGCAGGGAAGCTAACGACGACCATGGTGCAGGACATGCGCAATGATCTCTATGCCAAGCTGCAAGAGTATTCTCATCATGAGTATGAGCAGATTGGAGTGTCTTCTTTGGTCACGCGCTTGACTTCGGATGCTTTTGTTCTTATGCAGTTTGCGGAGCAAACCCTGAAAATGGGCGTCATTACTCCCATGATGATGCTGTCCAGTATTCTCATGATTTTTCTGACCAGTCCATCTCTGGCCTGGATTGTAGCTGTTTCAGTGCCTTTCTTGGCAGTCGTGGTCATTTATGTAGCGGTTAAAACCAAACCTTTGTCTGAAAAGCAGCAGAAGACCCTTGATAAGATTAATCAGTATGTGAGGGAAAATCTGACTGGCCTACGCGTTATTCGAGCTTTTGCAAGAGAGGAATTTCAAGAGAAGCGTTTTGCTGATGAAAATGAGGTCTATGCGCAAAACTCCAATAAGCTCTTTAAGCTGACTGGTCTGACAGAGCCACTCTTTGTACAGATTATTATTGCGATGATTGTGGCCATTGTCTGGTTTGCCCTCGATCCTTTGCGGGATGGAAGTCTTGAAATCGGAAATCTTGTTGCCTTTATAGAATACAGCTTTCACGCCCTGCTTTCCTTCCTTTTCTTGGCCAATCTCTTTACTATGTATCCTCGGACGGCGGTATCGAGCCAGCGGCTCAAGGAAGTCATGGATATGCCCATTTCAATCAATCCTAATGAAAATGGTGTAACCGAGACAGATACGCAGGGTTATCTGGAGTTCGACAATGTAACCTTCGCTTATCCAGGTGAGACAGAGAGTCCTGTACTGCATAATATTTCTTTCAAGGCTAAGCCGGGCGAGACTATTGCCTTTATCGGTTCAACTGGTTCTGGTAAGTCTACGCTGGTACAGCTGATTCCACGCTTTTACGATGTAACACTAGGTAAGATTTTAGTGGATGGTGTGGACGTCCGTGAATACAATCTGAAGGCTCTGCGTCAGAAGATTGGCTTTATCCCGCAGAAAGCTCTCCTATTTACCGGAACTATCGCGGAGAACCTACGCTACGGAAAGGAAGAAGCCAGCCAAGAAGAGCTGAGTCAGGCAGCTGAGGTGGCTCAAGCCAAGGACTTTATTGAGAGCCGGGAAGAGCGTTTTGAGACTCATCTGGCTGAGGGAGGCAGCAATCTATCCGGAGGGCAGAAGCAGCGACTCTCTATCGCCCGTGCAGTAGTTAAAAAGCCGGATATTTATATCTTTGATGACTCTTTTTCTGCTCTGGATTATAAGACAGATGCGGTGCTTCGTCGTCGCCTCAAAGAAGTGACAGGTCAGGCAACGGTGCTGATTGTAGCCCAACGTGTGGGAACCATTATGGACGCTGACCAAATTATCGTCTTGGATCAGGGTGAAATCGTTGGACGCGGGAAGCATGAAGAGCTGATGGAAACCAATGATATCTATCGTGAAATTGCGGATTCGCAGCTGAAGAATCAAGCTTTGACAGAGGAATAGAAAGGAGACTGATATGAAAAACACATCTAGTTTTGCTCGCCTGTGGAGCTACCTAAAAGTTTATAAATTTGCAGTCGCCTTTGCCATCTTCCTCAAAATCCTCAGCGTCGTCATGAGTATCGTCGAGCCCTTTGTCTTAGGCTTAGCCATTACAGAGTTGACAAATAATTTGCTGGATATGGCAAAGGGAGTAGCTGGCGCCCAAATTAATGTGTCCTATGTTGGCTGGGTCATGGTCTTGTATTTTGTGCGGGCGATTATTTATGAAATCGGTTCTTACTATTCTAATTACTTTATGACCAATGCAATGCAGGCTACCATTCGTGACTTGCGCAATGAACTTAGTCATAAGATTAATCGCATCCCCGTTTCTTACTTTGATAGACATCAGTTTGGTGATTTGCTGGGACGTTTTACCAGCGATGTCGAAGCTGTTTCAAATGCCTTGCAGCAGTCCTTTCTGCAGGTTATCAACGCAGTCTTCACTCTGATTTTGGTTATCGTCATGGTATTGGTACTCAATCTGCAGTTGGGTATCATTGTGGTAATCTCGATTCCGATTACTTATCTTAGTGCTCGCTTTATCGTGAAGAAATCCCAGCCTTACTTTAAACAGCAGGCAGATGTACTGGGGGCTATGAATGGCTTTGTTCAGGAAAATCTGACAGGCTTTAATATCTTGAAGCTATATGTCAGAGAAGAAAGCTCGCAGGAGGATTTTCGTCAAATTACGCAAAATCTGCAGAAAGTAGGTTTTAAAGCCAGCTTTATCTCTGGTTTGATGATGCCTGTTTTGAATGTTATTTCAGATCTGACCTACCTCTTGCTGGCTCTGCTGGGCGGTCTTCAGGTTATTGCAGGGCGATTGACAGTCGGAAATATGCAAGCCTTTGTTCAGTATGTCTGGCAGATTAACCAACCCATTCAAAACCTGACTCAGCTGGCTGGTCAGCTGCAGAGTGCCAAGTCTTCTTTGGACCGGATTTTCCAAGTGCTGGACGAAGCAGATGAAGTCAATGATAAGACAGAAAAGCTGGATCAAGATCTGACAGGTCAGGTTAGCTTCAAGGATGTAGACTTCCAGTATGTGGCAGATAAGCCGCTCATTCGGAATTTCAATCTGGAGGTCAAACCTGGAGAAATGGTCGCCATTGTAGGTCCGACTGGTGCTGGTAAGACCACGCTGATTAACCTACTCATGCGTTTCTACGATGTGACCAAAGGCGCGATTACTGTGGATGGGCATGACATTCGCCATCTTTCCCGTCAGGACTACCGTAAACAGTTTGGTATGGTGCTTCAGGATGCTTGGCTTTATGAGGGGACTATCAAAGAAAATCTTCGTTTTGGCAATCTGCAAGCGACTGATGAAGAAATTGTCGAGGCAGCCAAGGCAGCTAATGTGGACCATTTTATCCGGACCTTGCCAGGCGGCTACAACATGGAAATGAACCAAGAATCAAGCAATATCTCGCTTGGTCAGAAGCAGTTGCTTACGATTGCGAGGGCTCTTTTGGCTAATCCTAAGATTCTGATTTTGGATGAAGCGACCTCATCTGTTGATACACGGCTGGAGCTTTTGATTCAGAAGGCCATGAAAACACTCATGCAGGGTCGGACCAGTTTTGTCATTGCTCACCGTCTGTCGACCATTCAAGAAGCAGATAAGATTTTGGTGCTCAAGGATGGTCAGATTATCGAGCAAGGGAATCATGAGAGTCTCTTGGCAGATAAAGGATTCTATTATGACCTTTACCAGAGTCAATTTTCTAAAAAAGAGGAAGAAGTTTAAAAGGTTTGCTAAATCATTTGATAACTGCTAGAATATAAGCAAAGTGAGGTAGCAATGTCTTTAACGAGTCAAATTATTACAGCAGAATTTCCGGATTTGGATAAGGTTGAGGCCTTAAACCGCGAGGCTTTTCCTATAGAGGAAAGGGTACCTATCAGCGAATTTCTACGTTATACAAACGATAAGCGGTCTCATTTCTTTGCCTTCTACAATGAGGAAGAATTTGTTGGTTTTGCTTTTGCAGTTTATAACGAAAAAATGTTCTATGTCAGCTTTTTTGCGATTATGCCGCACCTCCGCAGTCACGGTTATGGAGGAGAGATTATTCATAAGCTGACAGAATTCTATCAAAAAACTATGGTTCTAGAGGTGGAACGTGTCGATGAAGAATGCGATAATTTAGAGCAACGTCAAGCACGTATGGACTTCTATAAGCGTAATGGCTTTCGAACAACCAATGCCTTTCTGGAATATGAAGGATTAAGCTTTGAAATCCTGTATTTGGGAGACCATTTTGATGAGGAGGCTTATCGGGATATTTTCCATATGCTGCAAGAGAAGAACTTCTTTGAATTCGAAATTAAATACAGAAGATTTAGCGATGTGTAAAGATTGCTAAATGATTTATAGCCATTTTTAAAAGGTTGAGATAAGATGTCTCAACCTTTTTACTATGAAAAATCTCTTTTATTTTGTTTTGGATCTGGAAGGACAATATTGTATTTTTCTCGCATTCAGCAACAGTAGAGCATGTCTGTTTAAAGAAAGTAGACCATCAAAAAAAGATAGAGATAGGTTGGTGAAATATACGATTTAAAACAAATTTATTTGTATTATTCTAAAATAATTTAAAATAAGCCTTAAATCTGTGGAAAAGTGATGATTTTGCTAAAAACCATTGATAAATTGTTCGATTTAATTCGCTGTATTGTTTTTGATTTTAAACCAACCTACTGTGAAAAGTTAAAAATCTTGCGGAGTGGGCTATTTCCGTATATAATGATAAAGCATGAAAAATTAAAAAGGAGATTCTCGTGATTAAAAAAGGTGCTTTGACAGGTTTGCTCTTGTTTGGAATATTTTTCGGTGCTGGAAACTTGATCTTCCCGCCTTCACTTGGAACATTATCTGGTCAGCATTTTTGGCCGGCTATTGCAGGCTTCGTCCTATCTGGGGTTGGGCTTGCTGTCCTGACTTTGATTATTGGAACGCTCAATCCTAAGGGCTATATCCACGAGATTTCTCAGAAGATTGCACCTTGGTTTGCTATTGTCTATCTCGTGGCTTTGTATCTGTCAATTGGGCCTTTCTTTGCTATTCCGCGGACAGCGACAGTAGCCTATGAAGTCGGCATTGCTCCTATGTTGTCTAAAAATATGACCGGTATTGGATTGATTGTTTTCACGACCCTTTACTTTGCAGCGGCTTATCTGATTTCTTTGAATCCATCTAAGATTTTGGATCGGATTGGACGTATTCTGACGCCTGTCTTTGCAGTTTTGATTATTATCTTAGTCATTCTAGGAGCATTGAAATACGGAACAACGTCACCTCAGCAGGCTTCGCACGCTTATTCTGCGTCAGCTTTTGGACAGGGCTTCTTGGAAGGCTATAACACTTTGGATGCCTTGGCTTCCGTGGCCTTCAGCGTAATTGCTGTAACAACTCTTAACCAGCTTGGTTTCAAGAATAAAAAGGAGTATGTTTCAACTATCTGGGTCGTTGGCATAGTGGTGGCACTAGCTTTTAGTGCCATGTACATTGGTTTGGCTTATTTGGGTAATCATTTCCCAGTTCCTTCTCAAGTTATTTCTAAAGGCAATCCTGGTGTTTATGTCCTGTCGCAGGCGACACAGGCTATCTTTGGACCTACCGCACAGATTTTCCTTGCGGCTATGGTTACTGTAACTTGCTTCACCACAACAGCAGGACTTATTGTATCGACTGGGGAATTCTTCCATAAAACTTTCCCTAAGGTATCTTATAAAGTGTACGCAACGGTCTTTACTTTGATTGGGTTTGCGATTGCTAATCTTGGCCTCAATGCCATCATTCAATATTCTGTTCCAGTCTTGCAAATTCTCTATCCAATTACCATTGTTATCGTTCTGATTGTCATTGTCAATAAATTCTTACCACTGTCCAAAATCGGTATGCAAATGACGGTGGCAGCAGTGACTCTGATTTCCTTTGCTAGTGTTCTTGGGGAGCAGTTCCATATCGCTTGGGTAAGTGATAAGGTAAATGCCCTTCCATTTGCTCAGGCTTCCCTGCCTTGGTTGGTGCCAGCTCTAGTTGGAATCCTACTTTCTCTCTTTTTGCCAAACAAGCAGAAGAGTGAGCGTTTTGAGATGGAGAGCTAATAGATAACATCCGCCACAATGTGGTGGATGTTTTTGCCAAATCCAGAAATCTCAAGCAATATAACATCAAATTCAAGTTTTTTCAAATCTTTCTCTCTATTTTTAGGGGGATTTTTATTTTATACTAGAGTCAGAAATTGATAGAGAGGTTTTTGAAATGGCAACAAGTTTTTTGTTCTTTATTTCTGTTTTTCTGGCGGGGATTCTCTCTTTTTTCTCGCCCTGTATCTTACCGCTGATGCCAGTTTATGTAGGAATTCTGCTGGATTCGGATCAGCCGAAAACGGTTCGGTTTATGGGAAAAGACATTTCCTGGTATGGTCTAGCTAAAACGCTCTGCTTTATAGCAGGCCTATCTACTGTATTTTTGGTTTTAGGCTACGGAGCTGGCGCTCTAGGGCAAGTTCTCTATGCCCCTTGGTTTCGCTACTTTTTGGGCGGGTTTGTCATTCTACTGGGAATCCACCAGATGGGGATCATCAATATCCAGCAGCTGCAAAAGCAAAAGAGCATCCAACTTAAAAAGAATAGTAAAAGAAGTGACTTTCTTAACGCTTTTCTCTTGGGTATTACCTTTAGCTTTGGTTGGACTCCCTGTGTGGGACCTGTTCTAAGTTCTGTTTTAGCAATTGCAGCTTCTGGGGGCAACGGCGCTCTTCAGGGAGGCTTGCTTATGTTGGTTTATACACTTGGATTAGCCCTTCCATTTCTAGCAATGGCTTTGGCTTCCGGCTGGGTAGTACAGCGCTTTGCGAAACTCAAACCTTATATGGGAACGCTTAAGAAAATCGGCGGTGCACTCATTATTCTCATGGGAATTTTGCTAATGCTTGGAAATCTAAACGTTTTAGCATCATTATTTGGATAAAAATTATATAATTAAAGGAGACACATCATGAAAAAAATCACTACACTTACAATCGCTGCACTTAGTATCTTTGTCCTAGCTGCCTGCTCTAATCAAAAATCAGATTCTGATATGAAGAAGATGGATGACAGCAGCATGATGAAGAAAGACGATATGAAAAAAGACGACATGAAGAAGGAGGATATGAAAGACTCCAGCATGTCTGATGATAAAATGAAAAAGGATGATATGAAGGATTCTTCTATGATGTCCGACAGTAAGTCTGATATGAAAGATGATATGAAATCAAGTGATTCAAGCATGAAGGATGACATGAAAGATTCATCCGAAATGTCATCTGACAAATAAGAATTCCACCATAGGAAAGAAAGTCGTCAGTTTTGTCGGCTTTCTCCTTATTTTGAAAGGAAAGAAAACGATGAAGAAGTTATCGATATTGACAGTCAGTCTGCTTTGTGTCGGCTTTTTGGGAGCCTGTTCAAATCAGAAGATAAACTCGGAAGTTTCTAAAAGTGATAAAAGCAATATGCAAACAAAAGCTGATTCTGAGCAATCTACCAAGATGGCCAAGGACTTTAGTCTGCAAGGAGTAGATGGCATGACCTACAAGTTGTCTGATTTCAAAGGCAAGAAAGTATATCTTAAGTTTTGGGCTTCTTGGTGCTCTATCTGTCTATCTACACTTGGTGATACCAATGATTTGGCTAAGGAGCAGTCAGGAAAAGATTATGTTGTCCTGTCGGTGGTGTCTCCGACTTTTAATGGAGAAAAGTCTGCTGATGATTTCAAGGAATGGTACAAATCTTTGGATTACAAAGACTTCCCAGTTCTCATGGACACCAAGGGAGAATTGCTGAAAGAATACGGTATTCGCTCTTATCCATCTGCTCTATTCGTAGGAAGCGACGGTTCTCTTGCCAAGACACATATTGGCTACATGAGCAAGGAAGATATTGAGAAAACACTAAAAGAAATCAAGTAGAAAGGAGCAATGAACATGGAAGGCAAATGGAAAATTCTTCTGGTTATGCTTGGTTTGCTTGTCTGCTTTGGACTGGTCTATGTGATTGCGGGGAATGGTAAGCAATCATCTCCTGAACAGATCAAGAAAGCCTCTATGAGCAAGACAGAAGCAGTAGCCAAACAAAAGCAAGAAGATGTCAAGGAAGAGGATAAGCGGGAAATTTATCTGGCTGGCGGCTGTTTCTGGGGAGTAGAAGAGTACTTTTCTCGCGTGCCAGGTGTAATCGATGCAGTATCAGGCTATGCAAATGGTAAAGGCGACACGACCAAGTATGAATTGGTCTCTCAAACTGGTCATGCTGAGACTGTTCACATTACTTACAACGCCAAGAAAATTTCGCTAAAAGAAATTCTGCTTCACTATTTCCGCATTATTGATCCAACTTCTAAAAACAAGCAGGGAAATGATCAGGGTACCCAGTATCGGACAGGTGTCTACTATACGGATGAAGCTGATCTTGATACTATTAACCAGGTCTTTGATGAGGTTGCTAAGAAATATGATAAACCTTTAGCTGTTGAAAAAGAAGCTCTGAAAAACTTTATCAAAGCAGAAGATTATCATCAGGATTACCTGAAGAAGAATCCTAATGGATATTGCCATATCGATGTCAATCAAGCTGCCTACCCTGTTATTGAAGCTAGTCGCTATCCTAAGCCTAGCGATGAAGAGATTAAGGCTAAGCTCTCTCCTGAAGAATACGCAGTCACACAAAAGAATGACACAGAGCGGGCTTTTTCTAACCGCTATTGGGATAAGTTCGATGCTGGTATCTATGTGGATGTGGTGACGGGAGAGCCTCTCTTTTCATCAAAGGATAAGTTTGACTCAGGCTGTGGTTGGCCGAGTTTCACCCGTCCTATCAGTCCAGATGTTGCAACTTACAAAGAAGACAAGAGTTTCAACATGACACGGACTGAAGTTCGTAGCCGGGTTGGAAATTCCCATCTGGGCCATGTTTTCACAGACGGTCCTAAGGACAAGGGCGGCTTACGCTATTGTATTAATAGTTTGTCAATCAAGTTCATTCCAAAAGCTGAAATGGAGGAGAAGGGCTACGGTTATCTTTTGGATTATGTTTAAGAGCATTTTGATTGAAAATTTGCTATAATAAATCCAGTATAAATAAGGAGTTGAATCTTGTGTATTCAATTATGATTGTAGAGGATGAGTATCTGGTAAGACAGGGGATTGCGTCCTTGGTAAACTATGAACAGTTTGGTATGCAAGTCATTGCCCAGGCTGAAAATGGAATAGAAGCTTGGCAGAAATTTCAGGAAAATCCTGCTGATATCCTGCTGACCGATATCAATATGCCACAGATGAACGGTCTCGAACTGGCCAAGCTAGTCAGGGACCAGGCTCCTAAGTGCCATATCGTTTTTCTGACGGGCTATGATGATTTTGACTATGCTCGGACCGCCATTAAACTAGGCGCAGATGACTATCTTCTCAAGCCATTTTCCAAGGATGATGTTGAGGAGATGTTGGCCAAGCTGCAGACCAAGCTTGATAAAGAACGCAAAAAAGCCCAGATTCAAAACTTGGTTGATCAGGGACAGCACTCTGAGTTGGAAGAGGCTATTCATGCGCGTCTTGCTGATTCAGAGTTAAGTCTGAAAAGTTTGGCTTTCCAATTGGGGTTTAGTTCGTCCTATCTTAGCGTTCTTATCAAAAAAGAACTAGGCTTGCCCTTTCAAGATTATTTGATTCAAGAACGGATGAAAAAAGCAAAACTCTTACTCTTAACTACAGATTTGAAGATTTATGAAATAGCAGAGCAGGTAGGTTTTGAAGATATGAACTATTTTTCTCAGCGCTTCAAGCAGGTGGTCGGGCTGACACCTCGGCAGTTTAAAAAAGGAGAGGAGAAATGAAACGATATCCGCTTCTTATCCAGTTGATTGTCTATATTTTTCTGCTGGTTCTTTTACTCTTGGGGTTTGTTGGGAGTCTTTACTATCAGACTAGCTCGGGGACTATTAGGCAGCTGACAGAGCGGACGACGCGAAATAGCATGGAGCAAAGCGGACAGTTCATTGCTTCCTATTTGCAGAAATTAAAGCAAACTACATCTACACTGAGCAAGGAAGAAACGATTCGGAAGTTTGCTCAGAATCAAGAAAGTAGTGAAAGGTCAGTACAGGCTTTGATGAAAACCATCATTGAAACAGATCCAGATTTGGTGTCGGCAGTATTGGTTACCAAGGACGGGCGCGTGGTCTCAACAGATTCTCAAATCAGCATGCAGACATCCTCTGATATGATGAATGAAAAATGGTATCAGGAAGCTATCCATACCAGGGCCATGCCTGTCTTGACTCCTGCTCGGAAAGAATCTCTGTCATCAGAGAAGGAGAAGTGGGTTGTTTCTGTCACTCAGGAAGTAGTAGATGAAGCAGGGCAGAATCTCGGTGTTTTACGTTTTGATATCGGCTATAAGAGTCTCAAAGCCTATCTGGATCGGCTTCAGCTAGGAAAGAAGGGTTTTAGCTTTATTGTCAATAGCCAGCATGAATTTGTCTATCATCCTAAGAAGAGTGTTTATTCCTCTAGTCAGGAAATGAAAGCTATGCAGTCCTATATCTCGGTCAAGGACGGTTACGCAGACCAGAAGCAGGCGTTTGTCTATCAGATTGATATCGCAGACAGCGACTGGACTTTAATTGGCGTTGCCTCTTTGGAGCAATTGCAAATGCTTCAGTCACAGATGCTTTATTCTTTTGTGGGAATGGGTGTTTTAGCACTCCTGATGTGCTTAACTGGTATTTGGTTTGTCCTGCGTTTGTGGATTAAGCCTCTCCAGAATCTACAAGCAGTTATTCTGAAGATTGGAGCAGGCGACTCAAATCTGCGAGCGGAAGCTAAGGGTTCTCCAGAGTTGGTTGACTTGGCTCAGCAGTTCAATAAAATGCTGGACCAAATTGAACAACTAATGGAAGCTGTCAAGGCTGAAGAACAAAATGTCCGCCGCTATGAGCTCCGAGCTCTCTCAGCTCAAATCAATCCCCATTTCCTTTATAATACCTTGGATACGATTGTCTGGATGGCTGAGTTTAATGACAGCAAACGTGTTGTTGAGGTAACAAAATCACTCGCTCAATATTTCCGCTTGGCGCTCAATCAAGGACATGAACAGATTGCTCTCAAAGATGAGATTGATCACGTTCGTCAGTATCTCTTTATCCAGAAGCAGCGCTATGGTGATAAGCTCCAGTATGAGATTGAAGAGGATGAATCTCTAGCTGATTATAAACTGCCCAAGCTGGTACTACAGCCCTTGGTTGAAAATGCCATCTACCATGGTATCAAGGAAATTGACCGACAAGGCATGATTAGAGTGACATCGGCAGTAGAAGAAGGACAACTGATATTGTCTATCTATGATAACGGCCGCGGCTTTGATGTCAACACCTCTATGGATGCGACTCTCCTTCGCTTAGGTGGTGTCGGCCTGAAAAATGTTGATCAACGTTTAAGATTGCAGTTTGGAGACGACTACCATATGGAAATCCAGTCCGAACCAGATAAATTTACCCAGATTAGTCTTTATTTGCCGCTAGTTACAGATGATTAGGTCTATTAAGTTTTAAAATATTCAAGCCGGTAGAACTTTCTCCGGCTTTTTACTGTTTGAAAAAACTGTACTGGTTTTGCTGTTCATCAAGCGAAATTTTCTCTTTTCCTAGTCTCATGAGTTTGCAAGAAAATTACCGTAGCCGATTTGTGAAAAATCTATAAGATTCATTTATAATGATAAGTGAATGTATTTTCTACGTAAGTAGTTAGAGGAGAGAAAATGGAATCACCTTTATTTTTTGTGTCAGTTTTTTTAGCTGGTATTTTGTCCTTCTTTTCCCCTTGTATTTTTCCTTTGTTGCCGGTTTATATTGGCATTTTATTGGATGACAAGGAGGTCAAGACCCTAAAAGTATTTGGCCGGGAGCTTGCTTGGCAAGGCATGGTCAGAACGCTCTTTTTCATTGCAGGCATCTCGACAGTCTTCTTTTTGCTTGGCTTTGGAGCTGGATTTTTAGGAACTATTATTTACAGTCCGACCTTTCGTTATGTGATGGGCAGCCTCATCATTCTGCTAGGTCTGCATCAGATGGAGCTTATTAATATTCGTCAGTTACAGATTCAAAAGAGCTTGACTTTCAAAAAGAACGGTCAGAAACATCATTTTTGGTCTGCTTTCTTACTGGGGATTACCTTTAGCTTTGGTTGGACTCCCTGCATCGGTCCGATTCTCAGCTCAGTCCTGGCTTTAGCAGCTTCGGGTGGAAATGGTGCTTTTCAGGGAGCAATTTTGACCTTGATTTACACTTTAGGAATGGCTCTGCCTTTCCTAATCCTAGCTTTGGCATCTAGCTTTGTTATGCAGTATTTTAATAAAATCAAGCCTTATATGGGTCTGATGAAGAAAATCGGCGGAGCCCTGATTATTCTGATGGGAATTCTGCTGATGTTAGGACAGCTTAATGCCCTGTCTGGACTTTTTGGATAAAAGGAGAGAAAGAAATATGAAAAAATTCGTTACATTATTAGCAACTGTGTCAGCTGTAGTTTTTTTGGCAGCCTGCTCGGAACAGGAAGAGAAGCCTATGACTATGCCCACAACCAGCAGTTCATCTAGTGAGGCTGCTCAGACAAGCACAGTCACCCAAGCAGCTGTCAGTCAAGAGGCTCCCGACTTTACTCTGCAGTCTATGGATGGAAAAACTGTCAAACTTTCTGACTATAAAGGCAAGAAGGTTTATCTAAAATTCTGGGCTTCTTGGTGTGGACCTTGTAAGAAAAGTATGCCAGAATTGGTCGAATTAGCTGGTAAAACAGACCGTGATTTCGAAATCTTGACAGTTGTAGCACCAGGCCTCCAAGGAGAGAAATCTGCCGAGGAATTCCCAAAATGGTTTCAAGAACAAGGTTATAAAGATGTACCAGTTCTATTTGACACTTCAGGAGAAATTTTCCAAGCCTATCAGATCCGCAGTATCCCGACTGAAATCCTCATTGACAGTCAAGGGAAAATCGGGAAAATCCAGTTTGGCGCTATCAGTAATGCTGATGCAGAAGCAGCTTTCAAGGAAATGAAATAAAGCGAAAAAAGAATGGACTTATCATCCATTCTTTTTAGTTTGTAAGGCAATTAAGCGCTAGCACCTGATGTCGCATCGGCTCCTCCGTCTCCATGACCTCCATCGCCTCCAGCATCAGAAGCACCAGAAGTAGCGTCTGCGTCTCCATGACCTCCGGCAGGAGCAAATGGTCCGCTGCCTCCAACCAAACGTTGACCAGTTTCTTTTAAGTACCAGTCAAGCCATGGTTGGAAATTAAAGACGATTTCATTGATACCTGCGTATGATCCGTCAGGATAGTACATAGCTTGGTAGTTGTGGGTATTGATAACGCCTGCAGGTGAACCTGGGACGATTGTACGTACGTATTCTTGATTTCCGTTGCGAAGTGTTCCGATAACCCACTCTACATTCTTCATCCGAGCTGGTGGAAGAGAACCATGAACAGTTGACATGCGGCTACCTGATTGAGGTGGCACACGTTTAGCAAACATGGTGTCTGGATCTTGGTGGGCGTTATTGTAGTAGAGGAATTGATTGTTATCGTCAGCGTATGTCAATTCAAATGGCATAGCTTTTAAGAACATATCAATTTGATTAACGGTCAAGATACCATGGTCGAGTTTGACATAAGTATCACCAGAAACAGCGCCAGTGATTGCTGCGACTTTTTCCACCCATTCTGGATCATCTGGATCAACTTCTGTAATTGTCGTAGCGATTGGTTTTCCGCAGTCTAAGTCTTCAGGTTCAATTGGTTTTGGTTTTTTCAATTTTGAAACGACCTCTACATATTTGATAAAGTTATCTAAGCATGTTTCAAGGAAATTCACAGTTCCTTCGTTGGTGATATTACCGTCATTGTCAAAAGCTTCCTTGGCTTTGCCCAACAGGAACTCATTGCCTGGAAGGGTGTAAGCATTGACACCAGGAGCGTCTAGGATTTTACGCAGGTGAACTTGAGCACGAGAAGTTCCTTGGTCGTAGTAAGAAGCACCGACAATCATGACAGGCTTGTTTTCGAAAGGATGAACCTCGAAAGAGAGCCATTCCAAGACACTCTTCAAAGGAGCGCTGATAGTATGATTGTGCTCAGGAGTTGCGATGATGACACCGTCTGCACGTGTAATTTTGTTATACAAATACCGCAATTGGAAGCTTTCATCCCATTTTTCATCCTGGTTAAACATTGGGACTTCATCGATTTCTAAGACTTCCAATTCAAATTTAATTTTGAACTGACGGCGGATGAATTCCAATAATTTTCGGTTGTATGACTGTTCGTAGTTTGATCCTACAATTCCAACAAATTTCATTCTTTCGGTCTCCTATCTTACAATTTTTCCCAGTTAAATTCTTCAGCATCTTTGCGAAGCAATTCTTGTGCGTTACGCAATTTTTCAGTGATTTTGACAAAGATACGGAAGTCATCAAAGATAGCATCCAATTTTTTGACAACGTCAAGATCTACCAAGTCTCCGCTTTGGTCAAAAGATTGAAGAGAATGTGAAAGCAAGAACTCATCTGGAAGTACATTTGCCTTGATTTCTGGAGCGTTCAAAATTTGACGGAGCTGCAACTGGGCACGAGAGGAGCCAAGTGTACCATAAGAAGCACCAGTGATCATGACCGGCTTGTTCAGCAGTGGATAGATACCATAAGAAAGCCAAGCTAGAGCATTCATAAGCACAGCTGGAATAGAGTGGTCGTACTCAGGTGTACCAATAAGTACGCCATCCGCTGCATCGATTTTTTCTGCGATTTCTGATACCAACTCAGGGACGTTTCTGTCAGCAGGTTTATTAAACATTGGGATATCTTTAATCTCTACCAGCTCGATTTCAGCCTTATCAGCAAAGTGCTTAGACATATATTGAAGAAGTTGCCGGTTTGTAGAACGTTTAGAATTTGTTCCAACAATTGCAATAAGTTTTAACATAAAATTTCCTTTCTGAAATGAAGATACAAATCCCTCGTAGGTGCATTTATTTTTCTTAAGGCAAGTAAAAACCTGAAGAAAAAGAGGGCGTTTTTAAATGGGCATTGTTTATAAAAGCTAGAGCGATAGAGTTACCGCATAGTGAGGCAGCAAATTCATCACTTTTGAATTAAGATGCAGGAATTATCTGCTCTAAAAGACCTGAGCTACAGAAGAGCTGATCGTCTTGGGTGATAATCAGTGCTTCAATCCCTGCTTGCTCTTCAATCTGTGACAGAATTGATGTCGGACTTTCACCAAATAGGCGAGTTGTCCAGATTTCGCCATCTACCGACTTGTCTGAAACAATGGTCAGACTAGCCAATTGATTTTCGATAGGATAGCCTGTTTTGCGATTCAGAATGTGATGGTAGTTCCGCCCTTCAACTGTAAGGGTTCGCTCGTAGATTCCTGATGTGACCACTGACTGATTGGTGATAGCTAGTATAGCTGAGTGATTGCCGCGAGGCTGCTTGGGATTTTGGATGCCAATCCGCCAGGCGCGCTGGCTGACTGCATTTTGCCCAATGGTTAGTACATTGCCACCGAGATTGATAAGAGCAGAGGCCACTCCTTGACTCATCAAATGGTCTTTAATCTTATCAGCGATATAGCCTTTAGCCAAGGCACCTAAATCCAGCTTCATGCCTTTCTTAGTCAAAAAGACACTACAATCTTTTGGCTTCAACTCAAGCAAGTTTGGGTCGGTCAGACTTAGAGCTTGCTGAATCTCCTCCCTGCTTGGGAGACGGGCGTCTGAAAATCCTATCCGCCAGGTCTGGACGAGAGGGCCAATCGTGATATTTAAGTGGCTACCTTCTGCTAGGCTGTGATATTTTCCCAGCTCAATCAACTCAAAAAGCTCTGGATGAACTGAGACGCTTTCAATTCCTGCCAGATGATTGATAGTCATAAGTTCAGAGTCTTCATCATTGGCACTGAAGCGATTTTTATAGACATGAAGCAGTTGGACCGCCTCATCTAAGAGTATTTCCGCTCGCTCATGACAGAGAGATATGCAAATCGTACTCCCCATCAAATGAAGCGAGCGAGAAGCAAAGTCCACATTATCACAACCTTTCTAAAATTAACCTCTCTAACCTTATTATATCAAAAAGATACCGGTTTCACAATCTTAAAATTGTTATATTTTCAGAAAATGAAACTTTGCAAAAGGTAGTTTTTATGAAGTATTTAGACTGCGATGGTACAGCTTTTTAGGTAGCCTAAGAATTTTTGAAAATTTCGAGCAAATTTCTTGTAAACGCTCACAGGAGATGATATACTGGTCTAGTAAATTATAAATTAAGGTAGGACTATTCTTATGAGTAAAATCGTTGTAGTTGGTGCAAACCACGCAGGTACAGCGTGTATTAATACAATGTTGGATAATTATGGTGCAGAAAATGAAGTAGTTATTTTTGACCAAAACTCAAACATTTCATTCTTGGCATGCGGAATGGCCCTTTGGATTGGACAGCAAATCAGCAAGCCAGATGGACTTTTTTATGCAGACAAAGAAACTTTTGAAGCAAAAGGCGCAAAAGTTTATATGAATTCACCAGTTGAGTCAATTGATTATGATGCGAAAAAAGTTACAGCTATTGTAGACGGTAAAGAGCATGTAGAGTCTTATGACAAATTGATTTTGGCAACAGGTTCTCAGCCAATTCTGCCTCCGATTAAAGGTGCTGAGATGGATCCTAACAGTCGGGAATTTAAGTCAACCTTGGAAAATCTACAGTTTGTTAAATTGTATCAAAATGCTGCAGACGTTATTGAGAAATTGCAAGACAAGAGCAAACATATCGAACGTGTGGCAGTAGTAGGTGCTGGCTACATTGGGGTTGAGTTAGCAGAAGCCTTCAAGCGCCTTGGTAAAGAAGTGATTCTGATTGACGTTGTGGATACTTGCTTGGCAGGTTACTATGACCATGACTTGTCTGAAATGATGCGTCAAAATCTTGAAGACAATGGTGTTCAATTAGCCTTTGGTCAAACTGTTCAGGCTATTGAAGGTGAAAGCAAGGTAGAACGCATTGTAACAGATAAGGCTAGCTATGATGTAGATATGGTTGTTCTGGCGGTTGGTTTCCGACCAAACACTGGTCTTGGCGCTGGCAAGTTGGAAACATTCCGCAATGGTGCTTTCTTGGTGGATAAGAAACAAGAAACTAGCATCAAAGATGTTTATGCAATCGGTGACTGTGCGACTGTCTACGATAACTCTATCAATGATACAAACTACATCGCTTTGGCTTCTAACGCCCTGCGCTCTGGTATCGTAGCAGCTCATAATGCTTGCGGACATGAATTGGAATCAAACGGAGTCCAAGGTTCTAACGGTATCGAAATCTTTGGTTTGAAGATGGTTTCAACTGGTCTGACAGAAGAAAAAGCAAAACGCTTTGGTTATAGCCCAGCTGTGGTTGAGTTTAAAGATACTCAAAAACCAACCTTCCTTGAAAAAGTTGAGCATCATGATGTTACAATTAAGATTGTCTATGATAAGGACACTCGTGTAGTTCTTGGAGCTCAGATGGTTTCTAGAGAAGATATGTCTATGGGTATTCACATGTTCTCATTGGCTATTCAGGAAAAGGTTACAATTGATAGATTGGCCTTGCTGGATCTCTTCTTCCTGCCACACTTCAACAAACCATACAACTACATTACTCAAGCAGCTTTGAAAGCAAAATAAGAAAATGAGTCTGGAATAATTTCCAGACTTTTTTGTAGAGCCTGTAAAAAGAAAAGTGAAAGAAGAAATTTATATTTCATCTGTTTATCAGGCCTGCTTTGTGCTAGAATAGTGGTAAAGTAACAATTTAGAGGAGATTGGGAATGGCAAAAGAGTCTATCTCGCAAGAGGACGATATCAAGAGAGAATTTAATTTCACAACTCATTCGATTATTTCCCAGGTTTTGCGAGGTGTTTTAGTTGGGATTTTTGCTGGACTAGTAGTGGGAGTTTTTCGCTTTCTGATTGAAAAAATCTTTCATTTAGTTCAGGATGTCTACCATAGGAGTCAGCAGTCTATGCTTTGGTTGCTGGCCTTAGTGTTCCTTTATGCTTTCATCGTCTTGCTCAACGCTCGCTTGGTAAAGTCGGAGAAAAATATCAAGGGGTCAGGGATTCCGCAGGTTGAAGCAGAGCTGAAGGGCCTGATGTCGCTTTCTTGGTGGAGTGTTCTCTGGAAGAAGTTTGTATTGGGGATTTTAGCCATTTCCAGCGGTCTGATGTTGGGTCGAGAAGGGCCAAGTATTCAGCTAGGCGCCATGAGTGGCAAAGGCGTCTCTAAATTTCTGAATTTGAGTGCTGCTGAGGAGAGAGCGCTCATTGCTAGCGGTGCAGCAGCAGGCTTAGCAGCAGCTTTTAATGCACCAATCGCAGGTTTGCTTTTCGTAGTAGAAGAGGTTTACCGTCATTTTTCACGCTTTTTCTGGGTTTCTACGCTGGCGGCCAGTCTAGTTGCTAACTTTGTCTCACTCTCCATGTTTGGCCTAACGCCAGTGCTGGACATGCCAGATAATATCCCGGTCATGAAGCTGGAGCAGTATTGGATTTACCTAGTCATGGGCTTGCTGCTAGGTTTGTCAGGTTATATTTATGAGAAAGTCATTTTGAATATTCAGCAGGTTTACCAGTTTTTGGGGCGCTTGTTTCGAATTTCAGAAGCCTATTATCCTATTCTGGTCTTTGTCTTGATTCTTCCAATTGGTTATTTCTTGACTCACTTGCTGGGCGGGGGCAATCAGTTGATTCTATCCTTGACTGCTAGTCATTATACTGTGGGGACCTTGCTCTTATTTTTTGTTCTGCGTTTTATCTGGAGCATGCTGAGTTACGGAAGCGGGCTGCCAGGTGGTATTTTTCTGCCTATCCTTGCTCTGGGTTCACTGCTTGGCGGAGCAATGGGGGCGGTCTGTCTGCAGCTAGGTTTGATTTCTCAGGAGCAATTTCCGATTTTCATTATTCTGGGCATGAGTGGCTACTTTGGAGCTATTTCCAAGGCTCCACTGACAGCTATGATTCTGGTCACAGAGATGGTCGGCGACATCCGTAATCTCATGCCGTTGGGACTGGTCACTCTGACTGCTTACATTATCATGGATCTGCTAAAAGGAGCGCCAGTCTATGAAGCCATGCTGGAAAAAATGTTGCCAGATAGTATCGAGGACCAAGGAGATACTACTTTAATTGAAATCCCTGTTTCTGAAAAGATTGCTGGTCGGCAGGTGCATGAGCTAAACTTGCCTGATGGGGTCTTGATTACCATGAATGTCCACAAGGGAAAGACTCAAACGGTCAATGGTAGCACGCGCCTCTATCTAGGAGATACGATTTACTTGGTGCTGAAAAAGACGGAAATCGGAAAAATCAAAGAAGAGCTGCTTTAATGGTCTTAATATATAGTTTTTGATTAAATTGTCAGACAATTTCTTGAAATATGAGAGAAAAACTGGTATAATTTACAGGAATAATCTCTATCTAGGAGAGAAAGCAAAGGAGTCACCATGAAAAAACTTGGCATCGTCCTATTTTCAACGGCAATTTTACTGACTGGCTGTGCAGCCAACAATTCTTCAAACAAGACTGGCTCAAGCAGTCAATCATCCAGCAGCCAAACGGCTGTCAATCAGAAAGAATTGGACAAGGCGACAGCGGATTATAAAAAGTTTGTCCAAGGACAAATTGATCAGCTCCTGACAGATACGGAGAAGTTTCGTGATACCCTTAAAGAAGGCAAGCTTGATGAGGCTAAAAAGCAATATCCGCTTATCCGTATGGCCTACGAGCGCTCGGAGCCGATTGCTGAGAGCTTTGGTGAATCAGACGTTAAAATCGACTTCCGCTTGGTCGACTATGTGGACGAAAACAAGACCGAAGAAGGTTGGTCTGGTTTCCACCGTATTGAAAAAATCATGTGGGAGCAAAACACAACCAAGGGAACTGAAAGCTATGCTGATCAGCTGGTCAATGATATAAAGGAGCTAAAAGCTAAAATCGCAACGGTTGAAGTGACACCGGATATGATGCTGACAGGTGCTGTTGACTTGCTCAATGAAGTAGCGACCAGCAAGATTACAGGTGAAGAAGAAGTATTCTCCCATACAGATCTCTATGATTTCCGTGCGAATATTGAAGGAGCAGAAAAGATTTTTGAGCTCTTTAAGCCATTGATTAAGGATAAGGACGAGAAACTTGTCAAGACCCTGGAACTTGAGTTTAAAAACGTCAATGGTCTTTTAGACAAGCACATGACTGACTCGGAAAACTACAAGCTCTATACAGAATTGACAAAGGAAGACACCAAAGAGTTGGCAGAAGCAGTGACCAAACTGGGTGAGCCTCTTTCACAAATGGGAGTCATTCTAAACGGGGAGTAATCATATGACAAACGACGAAAAATGGTTTAATAAAAAGATGGATCGTCGTGAATTTCTTAAAAAAGCAGGGATTGGAGGCGCTGGTCTTGCACTGGGTGTCTCTGGTGCATCTGCTTTTTTCGCTAATCAGGCCAAGGAAGATAAGAAATTCGCTGACGGTGAGGAAGAAATCAGCTTTTACGGGGAGCATCAGGCGGGGATCACAACTCCAATGCAGAAGAATATCTACTTTGTTGTGTTGGATTTGCATACGACAGATAGGGAGTCCATTATCCAGCTCTTTAAGGACTGGACGGCCTACAGCGAGAAGCTAGTAGATGGAGAATTGGTCAAAAAAGATAATTCTAATGCTCTTTTGCCGCCAACGGATACTGGAGAAACTGTTGGTCTCAACCCTTATCGACTGACCTTGAGCTTTGGTGTCTCAGCCTCTTTTCTGAAAAAAATGGGCTTGTCAGACAAACGACCAAAAGCTTTTCGGGATTTGCCGCCTTTTCCAAAGGAGCAGCTTAAAGAAAAATATACTGGTGGCGATATTGTCATCCAAGCCTGTGCAGATGATGAGCAGGTGGCCTTTCATGCGGTCCGCAATTTGGTCCGCAAGGGGAGAAATGCCATCACTATGAGGTGGAGTCAGTCAGGCTTTGCTGCTATCGGAGACCGGATGTCAACGCCTCGTAATCTCTTTGGATTTAAGGACGGCACAGCCAATGTGACCAAGGAAAAAGATTTTGACAAGGTCATTTGGTGCGACAGCAAGGACTGGATGCAGGGCGGCTCTTACATGGCTGTCCGCCGAATACAGATGTTCCTTGAGACCTGGGACCGGACCAATCTGCAGGAGCAGGAAAACACTTTCGGCCGCTATAAAGATAGCGGAGCGCCTTTTGGCAAGAAAGACGAGTTTGACGAGGTTGACTTGGACCTGCTGCCAGAGGATTCACATGTCCGTCTGGCCAAGGAGGTTGATAAACCCATATACCGCCGGTCTTATTCGTACTCGGATGGGATTGATGAAACTACCGGTCAATTTGACACAGGCTTACTCTTTCTTTCCTTCCAGAAAGATCCAGATAGCTTTGTCAAAGTTCTGACTAATCTAGGCGCTCAAGATAAGATGAATGAATATGTCACACATATTGGCAGTGGCTTGTTTGCCTGCTTTGGCGGAGTGAAAAAAGGAGAGTACATTGGTCAAAAATTATTTGAATAAAAGTCTCTTGGTATTTGGGCTCATGCTGGTCTTTTGGGCTAAGCCGGTTTTAGCGGATGATAGCTACAGCAGTTTATTCGTCAAAATCACTGATGCCAGCACTGCAGTCAAGCAGAAGGACCAGGAAAAAGCCAAGCAGCTAGTCGGAGAAATCAAGACTGACTTTGAAAAGGTGACTAATCATGACTCAGCAGCGGGACAAGAGGTAAGTAAGGCACTAGATTTATCGGGTCAGGTGACGGAGGAGAAGCTGACACAAATCTCTTCGGCCCTCTTGAAATTTGAGAAAGAGCAGAATCCAGTCGACTTAGAGGCTGAGAAAAAGAAGCTTCTCAGTAAGTTAGAGCCAAAATTTGAAAATCTACAAAAGGCTATTAGCGCTAAGGATTTAGAAGCGACAAGAGAAGCATACAAGAAGATGAATAGCACCTGGACCACCAATGAAAGCGTAGTGCGAGACAACAGCACAGCCCATTACGGCAAGGTAGAAACAGCTATTTCATTCCTGCGCAGTGCCATTGAGACGGAGCCTACTGACTTTGATACGATTCAGTCTTCTTTTGATGATTTGAAAACAGCCATTGATAATTTTGTCAAAGGCGAGAAAGTCAAAGAAACTGCTGGTAATCTGACGCTGAAAGATGGAATTAAGCTCCTAGAGGAAGCCTTGAGTCTCTTTCAAAGCGGAGATGATAAAAAGGCTGCTGCCAAGATGAAAGAGTTCATCACTATTTGGCCAACGATTGAAGGAGATGTCAGTGTCAACAATCCTTCGCTTTATACCAAGGTTGAGAATCAGACGCCTGTTATTATGGTCAAGGGAAGCGAAGAGAAATATCAAAAGCAGCTAGAATCCTTGATTAGTGAGCTGTCCCAGATTGACACAACAGCTTCCTATCATTTCTTTGATGCTATGCTGATTTTACTGCGTGAGGGTGTAGAAGCGCTTTTGATTGTCATGGCTTTGATAACGACTCTGAAAGCCTCTAAGATGAAAAAAGGGCTCAAATGGGTTTATGCCGGGGCAGCGAGTGGAGCTCTAGCCAGCGCTGTTATTGCAGCTTTGTTGCAGTTTCTTTTCCCAGCAGTTGCTTCCGGATCCAATCGTGAAATTATTGAAGGTGCAGTGGGAATTTTCGCTGTCGCCATGATGATATTGGTTGGTATCTGGCTGCACAGCAAGGCATCTATCGAGAAATGGAATGACTTTATGGAAAGCCAAATGAAGGCTGTAACAGCCACAGGCAGTTTTCTTTCCATGTTTGCACTTAGCTTTCTGGCAGTTTTCCGTGAAGGGGCTGAGACCATCCTCTTTTATGCAGGAATTTTGCCGCGCATCACTATGACTGATTTCCTTTTGGGAATCGGCTTGGCTATTTTGGTCTTGGTCTTGTTGGCCTTTATTATGAGCAAGGCTTCGGGTCTTCTCAAGCCACACAGCATTTTCTTCTGGCTGACTTGGCTAATCTATGCTCTGGCCTTTAAAATGCTGGGTGTCAGCATCCATGCCCTTCAGCTGACCAATATCCTACCGACTCACCTAATCAATGGCTTTGTGACAGTAGACTGGATGGGGATTTATCCAAGCCTGGAAGTGGTCGTCAGTCAGGTGCTCTTTATCCTGCTGGTGGTCTATGTAAGCTTTAAAAATCTGAAAAGCGAGCAGCAGCATGGATAAAAAAGAACAGACTATTATTGAGCATTTGACAGAGTTCAGACGGCGTTTTCTAGCGGTACTGGCTTGCTTCTTCGTGGTTTTTCTGGTTAGCTTGCTCTTTTCAGCCGATATTTACCGATGGCTGACCAGTAATTTTGAGCAGAAGCTGCTGGTGCTGGGACCGGATGATATCCTTTGGATTTATATCAGTCTGGCTAGTCTGGTCGCTTTTTCCCTGACCTTGCCATTTTTGGTTTATCAGGTCTGGGAGTTTGTCCGACCAGCTCTGCGGGCCAATGAAGCACGAGCTGTTTTCGCTTATATCCCGGCTACCTTTATCTGTTTTGTTCTTGGTTTGGCTTTCGGCTTTTACTTTGTGACTCCAGCTATTTTGCAGGTTTTGCTGTCGCTGGGGGAGGGTCTCTTTGAGACTCGACTGACAGCGCAGAATTATCTTAGTTTCGTCTTTCATACCACTATTCCGATTGCTTGCCTTTTTGAGCTGCCGGTTCTTGTGTCATTTCTGACTTCTATCGGTTTGCTCAATCCGAAATTTTTGGTAAAATATAGACGATACGCTTACTTCATTTTGCTGGTTTTAGCAGTTATCCTGACACCAGCTGACTTTATCAGTGACTTGACTATGACAGTGCCTCTGATTTTGCTCTATGAAGTCAGCATCTTGCTCAGTCGCATCATTTATCAAAGAAAATCAACGAGGAGAAATTAATGGGACTTTTAAAAGACATCGGAGTACCTGGGGTAATCATTATTGTTTTGGGGGCTCTGCTTATTTTTGGGCCAAAACGCCTGCCCGAACTGGGGCAATCTATCGGTAAAATGTTTTCAGAATTCAAGAAAGCAGTCAATCATGCTGGAGAAGAAGACAAGACCGAGAATAAAAATGAAAAAGAGTAAACGAAAAGCACGGATATCCGTGCTTTTCTGCTAGAATAAAGACGGTTCGTGAAAAGGAGGGTAAATGAAAAAATTAGAAGAACGGATTCTCAGAGATGGACAAGTGTTAGGTGAAAATATCTTGAAAGTTGACTCTTTTCTGACCCATCAGGTTGATTTTTCATTGATGAAAGAGATTGGCCAGGTCTTTGCGGAGGCAGTAAAGGACGCAGGAATTACCAAGGTAGTGACCATTGAGGCTTCTGGTATTGCTCCGGCTGTCTACGTAGCAGAGGCTCTGGGGCTACCAATGATTTTCGCTAAGAAGGCCAAAAACATCACCATGACAGAAGGGATTTTGACGGCTAAAGTTTATTCTTTTACCAAGCAAGTGACTTCGACCGTTTCGATTGCTGGGAAATTTCTCAACTCTGATGATAAGGTGCTGATTATTGACGATTTCTTGGCTAATGGTCAGGCCGCCAAGGGATTGATTACCATTATTGAGCAAGCAGGAGCACAGGTTGAAGCGGTTGGCATTGTCATTGAAAAATCCTTTCAGGATGGCCGTCAACTTTTGGAAACTGCTGGTTATCGAGTCCTTTCTTTGGCGCGAATTGCTGGATTTGAGAAGGGGCAAGTTGTCTTTACTGAGGCAGATATATGATTTCCTTTTCCTTTTGACTATCTGTCTGGCTTATAGTATAGTAAAGATAGTTGATATTCTAAAATTTAAGCTCATTGATTTTACTTGGGTAGAAAAAGTTTTTGAGGGATCTCTATGCACCAAACTCATAATTTACAGCAGCGGATGCGGCTCTTTATTTCTATTTTTTTGCCAATTTTGATCTACCAACTGGCTAATTTTTCAGCCTCTTTTGTCGATACGACCATGACTGGCCGGTATGATACCTTGCATCTGGCTGGTGTTTCTATGGCAACCAGTCTTTGGATTCCATTTTTCGACCTGCTGATAGGGATCGTGTCGGCCTTGGTCCCCATAATTGGGCACCATTTGGGACAGGGGAAAAAAGAAAAGATTGCTTCTGATTTTTTTCAGTTCATTTATCTTTCTTTGGGGTTATCGCTAATTTTATTTGCCTTGGTATTTGTTGGCGCTCCTCTGGTTTTGTCTCACCTCGGCTTAGAGCCTTTGGTAGAAGAAGTGGCTAAGAACTATCTTTGGTATCTGGCGCTCGGCATTATTCCTCTTTTGCTCTTTAGCACTATCCGTTCTCTGTTTGATGCTCTAGGGTTGACCAAGCTTTCCATGTATCTCATGCTCTTACTTTTGCCTTTGAATGGCTCTTTCAATTATGCCCTAATATACGGAGCATTTGGTTTTCCAGAAATGGGCGGAGCTGGAGCTGGACTTGGGACTTCTTTGGCTTATTGGGTTTTGCTCCTCATATCCTTGTTGGTAGCAGTTAAACATCCCAAAATCCGATCCTATGAGCTATGGAAGATTCGACCGCTAGATAAAAAGGGCTTAATCGAAGGCATTCGACTTGGACTGCCTATCGGCGGAACGTTTTTTGCTGAAGTCGTGATTTTCTCGGTTGTTGGACTGGTCATGGCTAAGTTTTCGTCACTAATCATTGCCAGCCATCAGGCGGCCATGAATTTTTCAAACTTAATGTATGCCTTTCCTATGAGTATTTCAACCTCAATGTCCATCATTGTTTCTTATGAAATTGGAGCCAATCGTCCTGACGATGTTAAGAAATTCTGTAAACTTGGGCGGCTGACGGCCTTGGGAATTGCTGGATTTACCTTTCTCTTTCTCTATATCTTACGTGACCGTGTGGCTGCTCTCTATGGATCGGATGCCGAGTTTATCCGTATGACATCTGTTTTTCTGACCTACAGCCTCTTTTTCCAGTTGGCAGATACTTTTGCGGCTCCTTTGCAGGGCATTCTTCGGGGCTATAAGGATACTCAGGTGCCATTTTACTTAGGTTTGATTGCCTATTGGGGAGTTTCGCTGCCCCTGGGGTTCTTCTTAGATCACTATACTAGTTTAGGCCCTTATGGATATTGGATTGGTCTCATTGCCAGCTTGGTGATGAGCGGTATTCTCTTTCAGTGGCGGCTTAATCATTTGGCTAAAAATATTACAAATTAAAGAGTGTTGGTTTGTCCCTTTAGGATAAGTCAATACTCTTTTTTTCACAATCTTTTGTTAAAATTAGATTAAAACGTTAAAACGCTTACATATTTTCTAGTATATTGATTGTGAAAATGATATAATAGACATAAGATTATCAAGTTAAGTTTTTGTTAAAATAGGTTAATTTTTAAAATATTGTTTGCAGTTGACTTTGGTTTTCAGTAGAAAAGCGAGGAAACTATATGACCGAACACTATACCCATCTTTTGCAAGAAGTACTAAATGCTGCAAAGGAATTAGCTATTCAAAAACACAATTATCAAGTGGACATTCCGCATGTCTGGACAGTGCTGACCCAGCCCCAGGCTTTTGCCTTGGAATTCTATGCCGATCTGGACCTTGATATTAATGAATTTATCAGTGTCATCAATCAGGAACTAGCCAAGATTCCTGTGTTTTCACATACGGACACGAGTCACTACGGACGTCAGTATAGTCAACGTCTCAAGAATCTTTTGGATGATGCAGAGGCTGAGAGGGCGGAACTGAGGGACGAGGTGGTAACAGTAGAGCACCTGATTCTCAGTCTATTTCATCAGCAGAGAAATCCGATAACTGTCTTTTTAAAACAGGCAGGAATTGATAAGGAGCTAGTTGCAGCAAAGTTGAATAAGGTTCGCCAAGGCAAACGAGCAGTCTCTTCCAGTCAGGAGAGTCGCTATCAAGCCCTGAGCAAATATGCAACTAACTTTAATCAGTGGTTGGCAGAACAGACCGGTAGACAAGTAATTGGTCGAAAAGACGAAATTGACGATATTATCCGTGTGCTGTGTAGGAAAGAGAAAAGCAATGCCATTCTCCTAGGCTTTCCAGGTGTTGGGAAATCTAAAGTAATGGAGGGGGTTGTTTGCAGACTGCTTGCTGATGATGTTCCGGAACATTTACTGGGCAAGGAAGTTTTTAAGTTAAATCTAGGCGGACTGATTGCCGGGACTAAATATAGAGGAGAGTTTGAAGAGCGCTTTAAGGCTGTTTTGGATGAGGTGCTGGCTGCTAAGGGGAAGATTATTCTTTATATTGAGGATATCCACCAAATCGTGACGGCAGGGCGGACAGAGGGTTCTCTTGATGCAGGCAATCTTTTAAAGCCACTCTTGGCTCAGGGTCAGATTAATATCATTGGCACAACGACTTTTGCTGCTTATCGAGAAAGCTTCGAGCTGGATCAAGCTCTGGAAGGGCGTTTCCAGCGGGTTCGCATTGAGGAGCCCGATCAAGATAAGGCATTGGCAATTCTGCAAGGACTGCGGGAGAATTATCAGGACTTTCACAGAGTTAGGCTGACGGACGAAGCTTTGCAGGCAGCAATCAGTCTTTCAATTCGTTATCTGTCAGATCGTTATTTGCCTGATAAGGCACTGGACTTGATTGATGAGGCGTGTGCTGTTAAGAAAATCCAGCTAGGTCAAGCGCAAACTGAACGACCAGACGTCAGTCGTGAAGATATAGCTAGTATCGTAGAGCGTATAACGGGAATCAAAGTGCAGGGAATCATGGACAATGAGCGCGAACACCTGCTAAAACTAGACAAGCTCCTGCGCCAGAGAATTGTAGGACAAGACCAAGCTGTTCAAAAGGTTTCGGAGGCGATTTTGCGCTCGAGAGCAGGAATTCAAAATCCAAAGCGTCCTATTGGGTCCTTTCTCTTTCTGGGGCCGACTGGAGTCGGGAAAACTGCTCTGGCAAAATCCCTTGCTGAGCGGCTGTTTGGTAATGAGCTGGAAATGGTCCGGCTGGATATGTCTGAATACATGGAAAAACATGCCGTAGCTCGTTTAGTTGGTCCGCCACCAGGTTACGTCGGATTTGAAGAGGGAGGACAGCTGACAGAAGCTGTCCGTAGGAGACTTTATTCGATTGTCTTGCTGGATGAGATTGAAAAAGCCCATCCAGATGTATTCAACACCCTGCTGCAAGTCTTGGACGAAGGACGCTTGACAGATTCGAAAGGGCGTACTATTGACTTTAAAAATACTATTTTGATTATGACAAGCAATATTGGCTCCCAGCAGATTTTGGAAAGTCTCAAAAGTGAACAGGGACTGACTTCTGAAACGCAAGATGAAGTTCTATCTTTGCTGCAACATAGCTTTAGACCAGAGTTTTTAAATCGGATTGACGAGACGGTTATTTTCAATCCTCTGAGGGCAGAAGATATGGTCAATATCGTAAAGATTATGGTTCGGCAACTTCAGGAAAGGTTGGAACTTCAGAAGATTCAGCTTCATCTGAGCGAAGAAGTCTATGCTTTTTTAGCCCAGAAAGGCTACCAGCCGGAGTTTGGTGCTCGTCCTATTCAAAGAAGCATTATGCGCTATCTAGAAACGCCTTTGGCTCGTTATTTGATCGAAAATAAGGAAACAACTGAAATGACAGTTCAAGTCAGTTTGAAGGATAAGCAACTGGAGTTTAATTATTTGGTATAAGCTTCTTCTAAAAAGTAAGCGCTTACTATTTGTAGGCAAAGAAAATGAAGAAAGGAGGTTCATGGTTTCTGAGAAGACTGTATCCTGAGATTTTGAAATGAGTCTTAGGTATACAAATAAATAATGAGATACTTTTTGTATCTAAAGCCGACAGCAATTATTTTGATTGTTGGAGCACCCTTTGCATTTTATGAAAGGAGGCCTGTTTTGTCTGTTTATGATGTTTTGATTATCGGTGCTGGACCAGGTGGTTATGTGGCGGCTGAAGAAGCAGCTCGTTTGGGTAAGAAGGTGGCCGTAGTAGAAAAGAAGTCTATCGGCGGAACCTGCCTGAATGTGGGATGTATACCGTCTAAGGCTTATCTCCAGCACGGTCATTGGTTACTGACAATGGAGGAAGCTAGGCGTTATGGCATTGAGAGCAAGCTTGAAAGGATTGATTTTGAGAAATTGGTAGACCGAAAGAATCAAGTTGTTGCCAGTTTGCAATCTGGAATTCATGCTAGCTTTAAGTCTTTAGGCATTGAGTATATAGAAGGTCAGGCCAAGTTTGTCAAAGACCGAACTTTCTCCGTCAATGGTAAAGAAATCAGTGGTAAAGATGTTATTTTGGCTACTGGCAGTTATCCTTTTGTGCCTCCTATTAAGGGGTTGAAACAGGTTGACTACCTAACGACGGATACGTTTTTTGACTTGAGGGAGCTTCCTGAGAAGTTGGTCATTATCGGAGGTGGCGTTATCGCAATTGAGCTAGCTTTTGCTATGGCTCCTCTGGGTGTTGCTGTCACTGTTATCGAGGTTGCGCCAGAAATTCTTTTGACCGAAGAAGCTGAAGCGAGGCATGTAATTCAAAAGAAACTAAAAAAAATGGGGGTGATGATTTATCAGGGAGCGCAGATAAAGGAAGTAACTGGTAATTCTGTCTTGCTTGAGAACGAGCAGGTTGCTTTCGACCATCTTTTGGTCGCTACTGGCCGCAAACCAAATCTAGAGCTAGCACAGGATATGGGTTTATCTTTGACAGATCGGAATTTTGTCAAGGTAGATCAATACTACGAAACATCCAAAGAGCATGTTTATGCTATCGGTGATCTCTTGGAATCTTATATGCTGGCTCACGTTGCTAGTGCAGAAGGGATAAAGGCTGTAAGAGCTATCTGCCGGAGAGCTGAAGAAGCAGTTGATCCGCTGGGTGTTCCCCGTTCGCTCTACACCAGTCCTGAAGTAGCTTCTTTTGGTCTCAGCAAGGATGAGGCTGAGAAGGCGGGATATGATGTTCAGGTCCAACAGCTACCTTTCTCTTATAATGGGCGGGCTATTGCTATAGATGAGACAGAGGGCTATGTCAAGCTAATCTCAGAAAAGAAATACCATCTTCTACTAGGTGCAGTCATCGTTGGTCCGAACGGTACAGATCTTCTGCAGAATTTGATTTTGCTGAGGCAGGCTGAAGCAACGCTGGATCAAGTTCTTGAAACAGTTTTTGCCCATCCTACCACATCAGAACTAATACAAGAGGTCGCTAAAAGATTCGTTCAGGACGATTAATGAGGAGGTAAAAATATGTCAAATTATAAAGATTTACCACAACAATTGAGCAAAACAAGAAACCAAAGTGCTGTATCAGAGCTAGTAGATTTAAAAGTCTATGATGCTACTGAAGTTGAAGTAGAGCAGGTTTCCAAAGAAAAAGCCAAGACCATGTATAAAACCATGTGGGATATCCGTAATTTTGAGGAAAATACTCGGCGTTTCTTTGCTGCAGGACAGATTCCTGGTTTTGTTCACCTTTATGCTGGAGAGGAAGCGATTGCTACTGGCGTCTGTGCCAATCTGACAGACCAGGACTATATTACCAGTACTCACCGAGGACACGGTCACTGTGTTGCTAAGGGCGGTGATTTAAAGGGAATGATGGCAGAAATTTTTGGCAAGGAGACTGGGCTTGGAAAAGGGAAAGGCGGATCTATGCACATCGCCGATTTGGACAAGGGAATCCTTGGTGCCAATGGTATGGTTGGTGGAGGCTTTGGTCTAGCTACCGGTGCTGCTATGCGCAACAAGTACTTGAAAACCGATAGTGTGGCTGTCTGCTTCTTCGGTGACGGTGCAGCCAATGAAGGGAATTTCCACGAATGTCTCAATATGGTGTCAATTTGGAAACTTCCAGTTATCTTTGTCAATGAAAACAATCTCTTTGCAGAATCGACACCGCAATGGTATTCTTCAGCGTCTGGCACCATTGCTGAGAGAGCGGCTGCTTATAATATGCCTGGCGTTCGGGTTAATGGCAAGGATTTATTTGCTGTCTACCAAGTAGCCAAGGAAGCTGTAGAGCGGGCTCGTAGAGGGGAAGGACCTACCTTGATTGAGGCTGTCACGTATCGGGATCATGGTCACTTTGAAGGGGATGAGCAGAAGTATAAGGCTTTGGAAGGTGAAGAAAAAGACTGGGCTGATGTGGATGCTCTAGATGTCTTCCGTGACTACGCTATCGAGCATGGCCTCTTGACTGAAGAGGAACTTGATGCCATATTAGAGGAGTCTCGAAAGGATGTGGAAGAAGCTATTAAATTTGCTCAAGACAGTCCAATTCCTCGTTCCGAGTCTCTGCTGGAAGATGTATTTGCTGATCGATAGAAGGAGGTTGATCAAATGGCTAGACAACTGTTATTTATGAAAGCAATCAATGAAGCGCTGGATCAGGCAATGGCAAAAGATGACACCGTAATCCTTCTGGGAGAAGATATTGCTGGCGGTGTAACAATCAAGCACTTGGAAGAAGAAAACGAAGATGCTTGGGGCGGTGTAATGGGTGTAACCAAAGGGCTTATGCCAAAATATGGCCGAGAGCGGGTGATTGATACTCCGATTTCAGAGCACGGATACGTGTCAGCTTCTGTTGGAATGGCTCTGACTGGCTTGCGTCCAGTACCGGAGCTGATGTTCAATGACTTTATCGGTTTCTGCTTTGACGCCATTCTGGGGCAAGGATCAAAAATGCGCTATATGTTTGGTGGCAAGGCCAAGGTTCCGATGACAATGCGGACCATGCATGGGGCAGGAGCTTCGGCTGCAGCTCAACACTCGGGTTCATATTACGGTCTCTTTGGATCCATTCCTGGTATAAAGGTAGTTGTTCCAGCAACTCCGTATGATGCTAAAGGGTTACTGCTGGCTTCCATTGAAGACGACAATATCGTGATTTATTCAGAAGATAAGACTCTCTATGGTATCAAGGGAGAGGTACCAGAAGAATATTATACAGTTCCAATTGGAAAGGCTGCTGTCCGCCGTGAAGGAACAGACCTCACTATCGTTACTATCGGTAAAATGCTTTATGTTGCTTATGAGGTAGCGGATCGCTTGGAAAAAGATGGTGTTTCGGTTGAAGTGATTGACTTGAGAACGGTAGCCCCTTGGGATGAGGAGACTGTCTTTGAATCAGTCAAGAAAACTGGACGGCTGATTATCGTTGATGAATCCAACCCTCATAATAACACAGCGACGGATATTGCAGCAGCAGTGACAGACAAATGCTTTGACTATCTGGACGGCCCAGTGAAATGCGTCTGCGCGCCAAATGTGCCAGTACCATTTGCGGTGAATTTGGAACAGCTCTATATCCCTAATGCTGATAAGGTTTTGACTGTTGCTGCAGAATTGATTGATGATCTGAAGAGATAGAAGGGAGGCAAGTATGGCTACAGAAATTGTAATGCCTAAGCTAGGCTTAACAATGACCGAAGGTCTGATAAATAACTGGCTGGTCAAGGAAGGCGACACCGTAGCTGCTGGTCAGCCTGTCTTGGAAATCAGTTCTGAAAAATTGACCAGCGATGTAGAGGCGCCAAGCGCAGGAGTGATTTTAAAAATTATCAGTCAGGCGGGCGATACTGTCCCGTGCAAGAAAGTAATTGCATGGATTGGTGAAGCAGGAGAATCTATTCCAGGTATGGAGACGGAAGAAGTCTCTGCGAATAAATCAGAAAGTGATAAGGGAGCAGTTGATTCAGAGCCACAGCTAGCTGAAAAAACTGTGGCAGCAAGTTCCAACACTGTTGGAAAAAGTGAACAGGGACGTATTTTTATCACTCCGCTGGCCCGCAAGATTGCTAAGGAAAAAGGATATGATATTTCCATGATTTCAGGAACGGGAGGCAATGGCCGTATTACCCGACGGGATGTGGAAAACTATAAACCAGAGGCGCTTCCAAACCAAACACCTGAAAATAGCTCTGCGATCCTTCAGCCGGCTAGTCAGGCTGACTATGGCGCAGGATTGACAGGCATGCGCAAGACTATTGCGGAGCGGATGATGACCAGTCTCCAGACATCGGCTCAAGTGACCTTGCACCGTAAGGTGGATATCAGTCAGCTGATGGCCTTTAGACAGGATATGAAGGATAAGGTGGCTTCTCCACTAGAAAACGGAGAAATCAGCATCACGACTTTGCTGACAAAGGCAGTTGCCAAGGCGTTGAAAGATCACCCTCAGCTCAATGCTTGGTATTTCAATGGTCAATATCAGGAAGTAGAAGATATTCATATTGGTATCGCGACGGCACTTAGTGATGGTTTGGTGGTTCCGGTCATTCGTCACGTGGATAAGCTAACGCTGGCCGACTTGGGCTTAGCTATCAAAACGGAAGCCAATCAAGCTCGTAAAGGAACTTTGGATCCAGCTCTTTACTCAGGTTCAACCTTCAGTATTACTAATCTCGGGGGAGCAGGGATTGAGTATTTCACTCCTATCCTAAATACACCAGAAGTAGCCATTTTAGGAGTTGGTGCCTTGCAAACGGCGCTGGCTCTTGACAGTCAAGGACAAGTCTACGAGCAGAAATTCCTGCCGCTCAGCTTGACTTTTGACCATCAAGTCGTAGACGGTCAGCCCGCAGCGGAGTTTCTAGCCAGTCTAGCGGACAAATTGGAGTCTCCTTACGACTTGGTTTTCTGATAAAAGAATGAATGGTGAATTTCATTCCTGAATGATAAAGAAAAAGGCCAGCTGTTTATATCACTCATTAACAGTTGGCTTTTATGTATTCTATCATTCTCTTGCTTCAATTTATAATGTTTAGATAAGGAAATGACAGGATGATAGGGAGTAAGTTCTAAGGCTCTAAGTGGGTGAATAAAGCTGCTGTATAAGATAAATTGAATGACGATAACGGGAAAAAATATCAGTGAGGTAGAATATGAAGGTTGCCAAAACACTAGTCTTAGAATATCTAGAGCAAGAATTACTAAAGAATAATAAGCAAGGACTTGAAACGAAAGTAATTGCTGCTGCTTTAGGAATGCAACGCTCAAATGTGAGCACTATTTTGAATCAATTGGTAAAAGAAGGGATACTCGTTAAAGGAAATACACGGCCAGTTCAATACAAGTTAAAAGAGGTATTTGTAGAAAATCCTTTGGATTTTCCAAGCATTATAGGTGAAAATGGCAGCTTGCGAACAGCCATCCAGTTAGCGCAGGCAGCTATTTTATACCCAAATTATGCCCTTCCAGTACTCATTTTATCCGAGATTGGTGCTGGTAGAACTCACTTCGTTAATAAAATGATGGAGTTTGCCATTCAAAATCAAGCGATTAGTAAACCTCAGTTGTTTGAAAAAATCAACTGCTTAGACTATATTGATGTTCTCGATGATTTGGTGAAGTTGTTATTTGGATCAGAGGCAACGAAGTCTGTATTTGAGAAAGTGGCAGAAGGAATTTTATTTATAGATAACATACAAGTTCTATCTTCGGCGGATCAAAATAGATTGATTTCCTGGCTGAATCACAGAGAAGGAGAACAAAAGAGACGTCAGAAGAAAGGTTTGGTAATTATCGGAAGTAGCGCTAAGCTATCTGAACATTTATCCAATAAACTTCCTGTTGTAATCCAGCTGCCTTCTTATCCGAATCGACCGATTAGTGAAAAGCTAGAGTTTCTAAATTACTTTTTAGCTATCGAATCAAAGAATTCTGCGCATGATATTCAAGTGCCGCGTGATGTTATTCATTCCTTCATCCTATCGGCGAATATTAGCAATATAAAAGAATTAGAATATGCAGTTCGAACAGCTTGCGCCAATGCTTTTGTAAGAAGTTTGAGGTCAGATCTAAAAGATTTAACACTTAGTAATGACGATTTGCCCATTCCTTATCAAGGGATTCGGCATTTAGGAAGTCATAATGTAGTTAAAATCGATGAATTGATTGGCAAACGTAAGGTGCTAATTTATGATAAGGAGTTGGGATTGCTGGATTTTCCAGAGCAAGAGTCAGATGATTTATATAACAAAATTAAATCAGAATATACTCAGTTATCAGAAAGAGGCATTGAGCAGGATGATGTTTTTGAGGCAGTGAGAAACTATATTCAAAGCTATATTGAATACAAACCTTTTGTCGAGAAAGAAGATGAGTTAGAAAATCTTAATCAGCTTGAGACGATTGTTTCTGCTGAAGTGATTCAGTTGGTACAAGCCTTTGTTCTATCTGTTCAAAAAGAACTCAATCTAGAGCTTAATTCGACGGCATATTACGGCATCAGTCTTCATGTCAATGCGATGATTAAGCAGAAAGGCTCGTTGAATCGGCAGTTGGATAATGATGCTATTGTGAAAGTGATTCGGGATTATCCAATAGAGTATGCACAATGTTCTAAATTTGCCAGGCAACTAGAAAGAAGATTTCAACTAGCTGTTCCAATAGATGAAATCGTCATCCTAACTATGTTTATTATTGAATCCGAAAAGAAACAAGATAGTCTACGACCTATCTTGCTCTACGTCCTGCACGGTAAAGGGGTTGCCAAGTCCTTGGCTGAGTCAACCAAGATGCTAACCAAAAATAGCCAAGTGTATGGCTTTGATATTCTATTAGAAGAATCTCTAGAGGAAAGCTATCGCAAATTAAAAGAGAGAATTGAGGGACTAGACCAAGGTTTAGGTGTCATCGTTCTCTATGATATGGGATCAATTAAAGAAATGCTGGATAAAATTCGAGAAGAAACTCTGATTAAAATCAGAGAATTTGAAATTCCCATTACTATGATTGGCATGGGGATTGCACGGCGCTGTTTGATAGAAAATGATATTGACAGTGTCTTTCACGCTTTTCATATGGAAATGAATCAGCTTTATAAAAATCGGGACCAAGAAAAAATCATCATTACACTCTGTTATACCAGCGAAGGCGGTTCTCTTCAGCTCAAGCACTATCTTGATCAGTATTCAAAGCTGGGTTACCGTGTCATTGCTTTGTCAGTTGCTAATAAGGAGATGTTGATTGAGGAAGTGATGGCCTTAAGGAAGACCTATCAAGTTCATGCTTTTGTTGGAACTTTCGACCCCCAAATTATGGGTATCCCTTTCATTTCCATTAAAGATGTTTTTGAGCAGCCCAAGGAGCACCTAGATAAGTTATTGATGTTTTTACCGACCTCTGTCAATAGCTACGATTATGAGAAAGTTTACCAATTTTTAGAAGAGCAATTTGTCTATACTTCCTTAGCTAAGATTAAAAAGATTCTTCCTGCTATTTTAGATGAATTTGATTTTTATTATCAGCTGACAGAGGAGCAAACAATAGGCTTGTTTGTCCATATTGCATGTCTGGTGGAGCGAACCCTTTCAGGAGAATGCCTGAAGAAGGGGAGTAAAGAAATTGCTGGTGTTATCGAAAAATTCCCTGATGACTATAAGCATGTTAGGAAAATCATCCGAACAGTAGAGCGAAGCTTTAAGATTCTTATAGATGACGCAGAAATTAGTGTTTTAATTCAGATGCTGCGCAAATTATAAAATTGTATGTTAGAGTAGCAAACCAATAAAAAAGCACCTAACTCTCATTACCCTTTTTAGTCGGGATTTGCACTTCCGATTTCTGTGGTAATGTTGTGATTTAGATGCTTTTTTTACATGTGCTCTTGCACAAGATTATGAAGCCATTTCCCTGAGAAGACACGAGGGATACCCCAGATTGGTTTGAGAATATCTTCGCCATTTATCACAAGAAAGATTAGCCAAATGGGAGCCTGCAGGCTAACTAGGACATAGCCAAGTGGAATGCTGAAGAGCCAAACAGGTAAAATATCTAGCAGGCAGGCATAGTTGGTATCGCCTCCGCTACGTAAAATCCCGACGATTAAAACAACACTAAAAGCTTTTGGGATAAACAACAGGGCATTTAATTGAATCATCAAGATGGTTAGCTGCTCTGTCTGATTACTTAAATTGTAGAGTTTCAGGGCTAAGGGCATGGCCCAGATGAGTAGGATGCTGACGATGAGCCCGATGAGAGGTAATAGAAGTAAGAAGCGCTTGGCATCTTGTAAGGCTTTTTCTACTTGATTCTCTCCGATGGTATTGCCTAGCATAACAGCTACGGCATTTCCCGCACCGCGTACAAAGACAAAACCAATTTGGGCAATAGCGCTAGCAATCTGGGTGGAGGCCACCACTTCAGTACCTAATAGTCCGATAATAGCCAAGCCAATTGATGTTCCAAGAGACCAGGCGCCTTCATTGAAGACGACTGGCAAGGTTTTTTTCAAAAATTGATAAACGAAGTCTTTGTGAAAGGCAAAGAGTTCAGCTATGCTAGCGGCTCCAGCCATCCTTGTTCGATAGACACCAAAGACTAACCAGCAAAGCTCCAGCAATCGAGCTATAAAGGTGGCAATAGCAGCACCAACTAGTCCAAGTTTAGGAAACCCAATCAGTCCAAAAATAAGGACGGCATTGCCAATGATATTGGTCGCCATGGATAGGAGACTTGCAAGAGTTGGTAAGAAAACTTCGTTACTACAGCGACACATAGTAGCCAGAGAAGTTGTAATAGCTGTCATCAGGTAGGTCCAGGAGACGATAGATAAGTACTGGGCGCCCAACTCAATAGCTTCGGTATCATGAATATAAAAACCAATCAGTTGCTTGGGAAAAAGTAAAGCGACTAAGGTAAAGGAAGCGGAGATGAGTCCGCTCAGCATATAGACCAATCCCAAGGTTTTTCTCATATCAGCAATTCGCTGGGCTCCCCAGTATTGGGCCATGAAGACAGAAGCTCCGCTACCGATACCAAACTGTACAATAGTCAAGAGAAAGAAAATCTGGTTGGCAGCACCAGCAGCTGCGATTTGTTTTTCCCCTAGCTGTCCAATCATGACAACATCAGCTAGATTGACAGCGCTGGCCAGTAGAAATTGAAGAGAAAACGGTAGACTGAGACGTAAGAATTGTTTCAGAAATGTTTTCTTTTCACTCACTCTCCCACCTCCTTTCGTTTCAAATAGGATAAGCAATCAGTATGTCCAGTAAACTGATGTCTAGAAAGTTTCTGCTTTTTTTGAATTGGATGCTTCTGATTCCTCATAAACTTCGCTCTTTCTACCTGATAGCTTGAAATAAGCCTCAAGTTTAGTGATAATAGGCAATTTGATCAACAAAAATTTGACAACCTTTGTCAGCTTCTATTTGAACTTCTACATTCTTCAATTCCTTTTCAGGATAAGGATTTTGGATTGGAAAGGCAAAGAAAGTCTGGCCGTCTTTTTGATAAGGTTTGGTGCTAAGCGAGACTTCAAATAATTGCTCATCTACTTTATAGATAGGTTCACCAGGTAAAGGGTTGGTATTGGTAGACCGATCCCAGTCAACACTTGTTTTGCCAATGTTTTCTCCAAAGATAATGGGAACAGTAAACTCGGTTTGATCAGTATAGGTTAGTAGGATATTGCCGATTTGATAGGTTTCCATTTCGGGGAAGACACCGTCCACAAACCATTGGTATTCCACAAAATAGTCAGTAGCATAGCCAATTTCAATCCAGCTGGGATGCGCCAGTGCTTCAAGACTGCGCGTGTGGTTTTGCAGGTCGGGATAGTGGTAATGGAAGAGATAAGATAAGGTTTTATCACGGATAGTCGCATAGTCTTCATCACGATAGTCATGATTCCAAAACATCTCGTATGCATAGGCCAAGCCGAAGAAAATGACATTTCTCTGCAGGATTACCTCATTTAAGGTGCTCCAGTTGGATATGATAGCTCCCTTGCTGCCCTTCTTCAAGTGCTCAGCCCAATGTGGAAAGAGATAGCCTTCAAAATTACCATAACGGATGTTAAAGCCTTCTTCCAAGACTTCATCTTCCAGTTTTTCATCCAAACTCCAGAGCCAGTGAAGAATTTCGACATCTTTGGGAATCTGGTGAATGGACTGCCAGGTTGCCGGCATGATGCCAACTTTTTTGCCTGTATCTTTTTTGAACTGGGGGGTATACATGACGATTTCTGCTCCACCAAAAGGCCCTGCATCAGGAACGATAGCATTTTTCAGTAACTTGTCTCCCCAAATCATGGTTCGGACATTTTTCTGCTTGAGATAGTCATAAATCTTGTTAATGTCTTCTGCGAAGATGTCTGCTCCAGACTTCCCTTTGCAGCGCTCACACATGGCAATTGAATAGTATTCATCATGCCCGATATTGATGACTTCAGGTTCAAAGACCTCAATGATTTCATCCAGAACATCAAAGAGGAGTTCATAAGAGGCAGGATTTGATGGACAGTAAGTGTCCGGATAAGGATCTTCAGGGATTTCTGCGATTTCAGGGTGGCCAAGCATCAGGTAGTCACAGTGGCCAAGAGAGGGAACCTCAGGAATCACTTCAAAAAATCGTTCCTTACAGTAGAGGAGCAGATCTTTCACATCATTTTGACTTAGAAACTCCCCGTCACCATTTTCCATGTGAATGGCATTCTTGTACCAAGGGAAGGTATAGTCTTGGATTTCTTTGGTCTTGCCAGAGTATTCAGCCATATCAGCACAATATTTAATCCACTCCTGATTAATTTCAGGGTGTTTTTTATATTCCATAGCACCACCGATTTCAATCATGAGGGTATTGTACTTGAAGAAAGCAAGCATATCCACAAATTGCTTGAAGAAATCCATATTCTTATGAGACGGTAAAAATACCTTGAGGCCACGCTCGGAACAGACGGGTTCATCGTAGGCTAAGCCATAAGGCAAGTAGCCATCCTGCAACATTTGGATAATCGAAATTGCCCCATAAAATAAGCCGCGTTGGGACAAGGCATAAACGAAAATGCCGTCTTGAGCAATCTTTACGATGTGCGCTTCAGGGTCGGATGGATAGGGAAGTGAAAAGGACTGCATGACCTCTTGTCCGACTTCTCGGGAAATCCCTTCTATGAAATGAATAGCAGGGAAAGCTAGCTGGCCATCATTTCTTGCTTTTGGATGAGCCAGTAAAGTGTCGGTTAAAATGGGCAGAGGGCTGAATATTTGAGTTTCTTTAGTGAAATAGCGACCGCTGTTTTCTTGTTTCCAATATTGAGGTGTGATGCCTTGTTTCATAATCTACTCCTTGAACTATCTGGATATCTGCGAGTCATAAAAAATCTGGGCGCAGAAAAGAAGGTATGGATCGGATTTGCTTTTTACTGAGTTTTCACTTTTCTAGCCTTCTCAATTTCCCCTTGAATCTTATAAAGATTTTCCGAAAGGCGACCAAAGTAGAGAAGCTCTCCCATCCACTTGATGAGCTTGCTTTTTGAATTTTTTGTCAATTTATTTTGTTCTTGTTCTAGCGTAACCTCAAGCCCTTTTGAGCAAGGCTTGGTCTTGTAGGAAGTAATCGTTTTTTCACTGTGGGACGAGATTTGAATGACGTAGGTTTCATGGCGACGATAGTCCAGAATCTCATAATCAGTCTTGGTATAGACATTGTCTGACAATTTTGAGTAACGAAGTCCTTTCTTTAACCTATCTATCTTTTTTGTTTGATTGTCAGTTTGATTGATTTGATTCAGAAACTCGCTTTCCAAGAAGTCATAAAATTCATCTGAAGTGACTTGAAGTTCTCTAATAATCTTCATAAATTAAGTATATAATAAGCCCTTGTGGAAAGTAACCCCTTCAGGGAAATGAGACGGTTTTTAGCGCTTTTTTATACTCTTTAGCTTTGTGTTATACATTATCATAAAAAACGATTATTTTTTATACACTAATTTTACGATAGGTTCTAAAATATATTAAGGGAACTATTTAAAAATAGCGAGTGCCAGCAGTAAAGCACGCAAGAAACGATTGCTGTAATTTTTTTATAACAAATTGAGTATGAATGGCATTTGAAAATGGATACACTAAGCTAGAAAACTGTATATTAAGAAAATATAAACGCTTTTGACAGTGGAATAGAGCTATAGTAAACTGTGGGTAAGAAGTCAACTGGAAAGGAGGAGCTTGTATGGAAGAATGGAATAGTTCAGCGGAGATTATTGCCATGTCCTTAATTGCTAATTCTGGTGCAGCCCGATCCTTAGCTTTTGAAGCACTTAAAAAAGCAAAACTAGCAGAATTCGATGCAGCTAAGGAATTAATGGATGAGGCAAATAGTGTTATTTTAAAGGCCCATCATTCCCAAACAGATTTATTGCAGGAAGAAGCACAAGGAAACGGTCATCAGTTGAGTATACTGCTTGTTCATGCGCAAGACCATTTTATGACCAGTCTTTTGGCCATTGACCTTATCACTGAGATGATTGAGCTGTATTCCAATCGAGAAGGAGAAAGACAATGAAAATCTTATTAATATGTGCAGCTGGTATGTCCACGAGCATCCTGATGAAAAAAATGGAGCAATATGCAAATGACCAAGGTATTGACCTCGATATCAAAGCGGTCGGATTGATGGACTATCAAGATTATGCTCAGGATTATGATGTGATTTTATTAGGCCCTCAGGTCTCTTATAAACTTGATTCGGTCAAAGAGACAGTATCAAAACCTGTTGCTACCATTCCAGCCATGGATTATGCAATGGGAGATTGTAAGAATATCTTTCAATTAATTAAAGCAATATCTTAAGGAGGTTTTTCTAATGGAAAAATTCTTTAACAGTAAATTTATGACCAAACTTCAGGAAATTGGTTATAAACTGGCCAACAATGTGTTTATACAGTCTTTACAAGCTGGATTAGGATCTCTCTTGGGATTGATTACCGTGGGTTCCTTATTTCAAGTCTTAGCTGCAATTGGAAACGAAACAGCTCTAGGTTGGTTCAAAACAGGGGATGCAGTGTATAATACATTGACCTTGCCTTTCCGCTATTCAATGGATTTTATCTCTATCTGGGTTGCTATCTTCTTTGCTTATCATTATGCTAAGAATTTGAAATTGAAATCTCCTATTATGGCCGCGGTTGATACAGCAGTTACTTTCATGCTGGTAGCAGGAGCTTTTGTTGATACTGAAAAATTCTCCGGACTACAATTAGACTATCTTGGGTCACAAGGTATGTTCATCAGCTTCTTCATTGTCTTTGTAGTCGTACAGATTGAAAAATTCTGCTATGAAAAAGATATTAAAATTAAGATGCCAGATGTAGTACCGCAATTTCTTCAAGATAGTTTTGGATCTATTTTGCCAGTATTTTTCTCCATTACTCTCTTTCTCTTACTGAATGTTGGTATTGGTGCTTTGACAGCAGGAGCTTATAATGTTCCGTCTGGTTTTATGGCTCTCTTGCGTGCACCGCTTGGTGCTGTATCATCTGTACCAGGGATTGTGATGCTTTGTATGTTAGCGCTAGTTCTTTGGTGCTTCGGTATTCATGGTACCCTCATCATTATTCCAATCATTTCTCCACTTGGGATTCAAGCGGCAACGACCAATGCTGCTCTTCATGCGAACGGTCAGCCAATGCAATTCTTCCCAGTCTTACTCTACACTTCCATGGCTTTAGTTGGTGGTACAGGGAATACCTGGGCACTAGTCCTGATGGGCTTGCGCTCAAAATCCAAACAAATCAGTGCCGTATCTAAGATTTCCCTCATTCCTGGATGGTTTGGCATCAACGAGCCAGTAACATTTGGTATGCCAATTATGTTCAACCCAATTCTTTGTATCCCTTATGTACTCAATGTTCCAATTATGATGATTTTGACTTATTTTGCTTACAAAACAGGCTTTATCATTCCAGCTTGGATTGTTGTCAGCGCTCAGTTGCCAATGGGCTTTAGTAACTATCTGACAACCCTTCGTTGGCAAAACTTCGTTTGGGACTATATCTTGATTTTGCCAGCTATGTTAATCTACTATCCATTCTTCAAGAAATACGAAGAGCAATTGGTTAAGCAAGAAGCTGAAGCGGAAGCAATAGAAGCCAAAGGAGGTGCAGCAGCTTGATTGATGTGACAAAATTTTCTAGAGACTTTCTCTGGGGATCGGCTTCAGCTGCCTATCAAGTTGAAGGAGCTTGGGATGAAGATGGTAAGAGTCTGTCTATCTGGGACGTCTTTGTTCGCCAGCCTAATAGGACTTTTAAAAACACGACTGGCGACGTGGCTGTGGACCATTATCATCACTATAAAGAAGATGTTAAACTGATGGCAGAAATGGGTCTGAAAGCTTATCGTTTTTCTATTGCTTGGACCCGTATTTTGCCTGAGGGACGAGGAGAGGTCAATCAAAAAGGGATTGAATTTTATTCAAATTTGATTGATGAACTTCTCAAATACAATATTGAACCCATTATTACAATCTATCACTGGGATTTACCTCAAGTACTGCAAGATGAGTACGGCGGTTGGGAATCCAGAAAAATAATTGACGATTTCCTGTATTATGCAGAGGTTCTCTTTGAAAACTTTGGAGATAGAGTGAAATATTGGATTGGACTTAACGAGCAAAATGTCTTTGTTGGACTAGGCTATCGGGATGGTCATTTTCCACCAGGAATCAAAAATATTCAGTTAATGCATCAGGTAAATCACATTGTCAACTTGGCTAATGCAACGATTATCAAACGATTCCATGATTTGAAAATAAAAGGTCAAATCGGTCCAAGCTTTGCTTTTCCTGTCCTCTATGCTCTGGATAATCAGCCAGAGAATGTTCTAGCCATGGAGAAATCTTTGGATGTCAATGTTTGGTATTGGATGGATGCTTATTTATTGGGACGTTATCCAAGGACAGCTCTAGCATATTTGAGAAATCAATTCGGTATAGAATTAGATATCCGAGAAGGAGATTTAGATATTTTAAAAGCAGGCCGTCCAGATTTCGTAGGCGTTAACTATTACCAATCCCATACTTTTTCTGCTAATGTACCGAATGCTGAAGCTGGAGAGCCAGACCAGTTTAAGCATGTGCCAAACGAACACTTAGAGCGTACTAGCTGGGAGTGGGAAATAGATCCAATTGGTTTGCGAATTGCTTTACGGCGGATTACCAGTAGATATGACATTCCTATTATGATAACTGAAAATGGACTAGGAGAGTATGATACCTTAACGGAAGATAGAAAGATACATGACCCATATCGGATTGAATATCTTGATAATCATATTACAGCTGTACAAAATGCCATCGAAGATGGTTGCCAAGTCATCGGCTATTGTACATGGTCTTTCACAGATTTACTTTCATGGCTTAATGGCTATGGCAAGCGTTATGGATTTGTTTATGTAGACCGTGATGAGGAAGAAGGTGGTAGTCTAGAGCGGATTCGAAAAGATAGTTTTTATTGGTATCAAAAATTAATTAAAGAATTTGAGAATAAAAGAGATAACAGTAGGAGTCATTCATAGAAAAAAGCCAGCAGTTTATATCTCCATAAACCGCTGGCCTGTCTTTTTTATTTTTCCCGCATTTGACCTTGTGGGAAGTAGGTTCCTTCTGGCATGTCGTTAATAATGACATGAACAGCAGACTGAGGTGCGCCAGTATTTCTGACAACGGCTTCAGTTACTTCCTTGGCAAGAGCTTTTTTCTGCTCTAGAGTGCGTCCTTCAAATAAATCAATTCTAACAAATGGCATATTTTCTGCCTCCTTTATTTCGTTATTATTATTTTATCACAAATGAGGTTTTAAAGAGTAGTGAATTATGGTAAAATAATGTGAAGTAAAAATGGAGATAGTGAATTAGCAAAGATTTAAATTATGGCTCAGTTATACTACAAATATGGCACGATGAATTCGGGCAAGACCATTGAGATTTTAAAAGTAGCCCACAATTATGAAGAACAAGGCAAGAGCGTAGTTATCATGACCTCGGCTGTTGATACCCGCGACGGTTTTGGTGTCGTCTCTAGTCGTATCGGCATGAAACGAAATGCCATAGCTATTGAAGAACAGACAGATATCTTTGGTTATATCCAGCAGCTGCCTGAAAAGCCTTATTGTGTTTTGATTGATGAGGCTCAGTTCTTAAAACGCCATCATGTCTATGATTTGGCTAGAGTGGTGGATGAGCTGGATGTTCCAGTTATGGCTTTTGGTCTGAAGAACGATTTTCGCAATGAACTCTTCGAAGGTTCCAAGCACCTCTTGCTCTTGGCTGACAAGATTGAGGAAATTAAAACTATTTGCCAATATTGCTCTCGTAAGGCCACCATGGTTTTACGGACTGATAACGGAAAGCCGGTTTATGACGGAGAGCAGATCAAAATTGGCGGCCACGAGACCTATATCTCAGTCTGCCGCAAGCACTATTTTAACCCAGATATTAAGTAATCCAACGATAGAAAAAAAGGAGATGATGAAAAATCTATGAACATCTTTGAACAGTTACAAGCGGTTGAAGATCGCTACGAAGAGCTTGGTGAACTCCTAAGTGACCCTGATGTAGTCAGCGATACCAAGCGTTTTATGGACCTTTCTAAGGAAGAAGCCAGCACCCGAGATACAGTGACGGCATACCGGGAGTATAAAAAAGTCCTGCAAAACATCACAGACGCTGAAGAAATGATAAAAGACGCCTCTGGTGATGCTGACTTAGAAGAAATGGCCAAGCAGGAGCTCAAGGATGCTAAGGCTGAAAAAGAAGAATACGAGGAAAAACTAAAAATCCTTCTTTTACCTAAGGATCCAAACGATGATAAGAACATTATCCTTGAAATCCGCGGTGCTGCGGGAGGAGACGAAGCGCAGTTGTTTGCCGGTGATCTCTTGCAGATGTATCAAAAATATGCTGAAAGCCAAGGTTGGCGCTTTGAAGTCATGGAGGCATCTTATAATGGTGTAGGCGGGATCAAGGAAGTGGTCGCTATGGTCTCAGGTCAGTCGGTCTACTCAAAGCTTAAGTATGAATCTGGCGCTCACCGCGTACAGCGAGTTCCAGTAACCGAAAGCCAAGGTCGTGTTCATACTTCAACAGCAACTGTCTTGGTGATGCCTGAAATCGAAGAAGTAGAATACGACATTGATCCTAAAGATTTGCGGGTGGATATCTACCATGCTTCAGGTGCTGGCGGACAGAATGTCAATAAGGTTGCGACTGCTGTTCGAATCGTTCACTTGCCTACCAATATCAAGGTCGAAATGCAGGAAGAGCGGACCCAGCAGAAGAATAGAGATAAGGCTATGAAAATCATCCGAGCTCGTGTAGCAGACCACTTTGCTCAAATCGCTCAAGATGAGCAGGATGCAGAGCGCAAGTCCACAATTGGTACAGGTGATCGCTCAGAGCGGATTCGCACCTATAATTTTCCGCAAAACCGGGTGACAGACCACCGTATTGGCTTGACATTGCAAAAGCTGGACACGATTTTAGCTGGCAAACTGGATGAAGTTGTTGACGCTCTGGTTCTCTATGACCAAACGCAAAAACTAGAAGAGCTGAATAAATAATGACATTGGCTCAATATTTGGCGGAGCTAGAGCAGGAGTTAGTAGCAGCGGGAGAAGAAGCAGAAAGCCTGTCTTTCGTTTATCGAGCTCTCAATAAGCTCTCCTTTACCGACTTTGTTCTCAAACTTAGGGCAGAAGTAAGTCAAAAAGACCGTGACCAGCTAAAAGCTATTCAAGAGCAGCTGCTTGTTCACAAGCCAGCCCAGTATATCATTGGCAGCAGTGACTTTCACGGCCTGACTCTCAAGGTGGATGAGCGGGTTCTGATTCCAAGGCCTGAGACGGAGGAGCTAGTGGAGCTGATTTTGTCAGAAAATCCCGAAAGTTCTCTGTCTGTCTTGGATATCGGAACGGGTAGCGGAGCCATTGCTCTGGCACTGGCAAACAGCCGTCCAAACTGGCAGATTACTGCTTCTGATCTCTCGGATGATGCTCTTGCCTTGGCAGCAGAAAACGCTCAGTCCTGCGAACTTAACCTTGCTTTTGTCCAATCCGATTGCTTGGATTCGATTCAAGGAAAATTTGACATTATCGTCTCCAACCCGCCCTATATTTCAGAAGCAGATAAAGACGAAGTTGGACTCAATGTTTTGACCTCAGAGCCTCACATTGCCCTCTTTGCTGAGGAAGATGGCTATGCCGTCTATCGGAAAATAGCCGAGCAAGCAGGAGACTATCTGACAAAAAAAGGAAAAATCTATCTGGAAATTGGTTACAAGCAAGGAGATGGCATCAGGGAGTTGCTGGAAAAAAACTTCCCTCAAAAACGAATCCGAGTCCTGAAAGATCAATTTGGCAAAGATAGAATGGTGGCGATGGACAATGGATAAGATAGAAAAGACTCTGGTAGCAGGTGGAGCGGTTGTCCTGCCGACAGAAACTGTTTATGGCCTCTTTGCTCAGGCTTTAAATGAAGAGGCAGTTGAGCGAGTCTACGAATTAAAACGAAGACCTCGTGACAAGGCTCTTAATCTCAATGTGGCTAGCATAGAAGAGATTTATGCTTTTTCTAAGAACCAGCCCAGTTATCTGAAGCAACTCTATCAAGCCTTTCTGCCTGGGCCGCTGACTATTATCCTCCAAGCCAATGACCGAGTGCCGACTTGGATCAACTCAGGTATGGAAACTGTGGGCTTTCGGATTCCTAAGCATCCGGTTACGCTTGACTTGATTCGCAAGTACGGTCCCTTGATTGGTCCATCCGCCAATCTTTCTGGAAAAGCTAGTGGAACTTCTTTCCAGCAGATTATGATGGATTTTCAAGAAGAGATCTCAGGTGTAGAAGATGATGCATCTTTGACAGGTCAGGATTCAACTATTCTGGACTTGTCTGGAGAAAAGGCACTCATTTTACGCCAAGGGGCAATCACGCGCGAGTATATTCTCGCCCAAGTAAATGATATAAATTTTTAACTTTAGGACCTAAGGTCCTATTTTCGCAAAAGAAGGGAGACACCTTATGATTTTTGACCAAGAAGACTACAAAGCATTTGACCCAGAGATTTGGGAAGCAGTTGCTAAAGAAGAAGAACGTCAGCAGCATAATATTGAGCTGATCGCTTCAGAAAATGTCGTTTCTAAAGCTGTCATGGCTGCTCAAGGTTCTATTTTGACCAATAAGTACGCTGAGGGCTACCCAGGCCGCCGTTACTATGGTGGGACAGATGTAGTGGATGTGATTGAGAGTCTGGCAATTGAGCGTGCCAAGGAAATCTTTGGCGCCAAGTTTGCTAATGTTCAGCCTCACTCAGGCAGCCAAGCAAATTGCGCTGCTTATATGGCTTTGATTGAGCCAGGCGATACAGTTATGGGCATGGATTTGTCTGCGGGCGGCCACTTGACTCATGGTGCATCAGTTAGCTTCTCCGGTCAAACCTACAATTTTGTATCTTATAGCGTAGATCCCGAAACAGAATTACTGGACTTTGATGCCATCCTCCAGCAAGCCAAAGAGGTTCAGCCTAAGCTGATTGTGGCGGGAGCTTCAGCTTACTCTCATATTATTGACTTCTCAAAATTCCGTGAAATTGCTGATGCGGTAGGGGCTAAGCTCATGGTTGATATGGCTCACATCGCTGGCTTAGTCGCTGCAGGCCTTCATCCAAGCCCTGTGCCTTATGCGGATATCACAACCACGACGACCCACAAGACCTTGCGCGGACCTCGCGGTGGATTGATTTTGACAAATGATGAAGACCTAGCTAAGAAAATCAACTCAGCTATCTTCCCAGGAATTCAGGGCGGACCATTGGAGCATGTTATTACAGCCAAAGCAGTTGCCTTTAAAGAAGTACTTGATCCAGCTTTCAAAGTCTATGCTCAGCAGATTTTGGATAATGCCCAAGCCATGGCCCAAGTCTTCCGTCAACATGACAAGTTCCGTGTGATTTCTGATGGTACTGAAAATCACCTTTTCTTAGTGGATGTCACTAAGGTTGTAGAAAATGGAAAAGTCGCTCAAAATCTCTTGGATGAAGTCAATATTACCCTTAATAAAAACTCCATCCCTTACGAGACTTTGTCACCATTTAAGACTAGCGGCATTCGTATCGGTACAGCAGCTATTGCAGCTCGAGGCTTTGGTGTAACAGAAAGTATCAAGGTGGCCGAGCTTATTATCAAGGCTCTGGAAAATGCTGAAAACGAAGCGGTGCTGAATCAGGTGCGGGCGGAAGTTCGTGAATTGACAGACGCTTTTCCACTCTATGAGGGCTTGAACTAAGATGGATATTTACGTAAAAAAAGCGATTATTCATCAATTCAGCCCAGCTGATACCGAACTGCTGCTGGCGGATAAGTTTCTCAACATTACTCCTAAGATTGAAGAATACCTGCGCAAGAAGATTGAGCGGGTCTATTCTGACGATGCTAAAACAGGTGTTTTCGATCCCGAAAACGTCTTTTTAGCCCATCTTTCAGACGACCTACTAGAAACATCAGTGACAGTGGCCAAGCTCTGGCAGGAGGAGTTTTCTGTCAGTGAAAACCAGAAAACCAATGATTTGATTTTTGTCCAGTTTGACAAAGAAGGTGTGGAACACTTCGCTTTTCTGCGGATTGCTCTGCGGGAAACTCTGACCCACTTGGGTGGTGAGGTGGACAATCCTATCAAGCTGACGCAGAACAATTTACCTGGATTTGGTACAGGTGCAGACGAGGCTTTGGTCATCAATCTCAAGTCTCGCAAGTACCATCTGATTGAAAAACGCATCAAGTATAACGGTGCCTTTCTCAATTATATGTCGGACAATCTCTTGCAGGTCAATCCGACAATCTCAGCCAAGAAATCAATCAAAGCGCTTGAGAAGACTGCTCAAAAAGTTGCCGAAAGTTTTAACAAAGACGATTTCCAGTTTCAGTCTAAGGTTAAATCCAGTATTTTCAAAAATCTGGAAGAAAACGACGAATTGTCGCCTGAGAAACTGGCCGATGATCTTTTTGACAGCAATCTAACTGCCCGACTTACCTTTATTGACCAAGTCAAGGAAGCTATTCCTGAGCCAGTCAAATTTGATGAGATTGATAGTAGCCGCCAGAAGAAAAAGTTCGAAAATCAGAAACTCTCCCTTTCAAATGGAATTGAGCTCATCGTTCCTAATAATGTCTATCAGGACGCAGAGTCTGTAGAATTTATCCAGAACGACAACGGAACCTATTCTATTTTGATTAAGAACATCGAGGATATCCAAAATAAATAATGTTTAAATTTCTAAGAAGACTGATTTTAGTCCTTTTCGTGCTATTTGCCGGCTATAAAATTTATCAGGTTCATCATGATGTCAAACAAGTCATGAAGTATCAGAGCTTAGTCAGAGAAGTGCTGGACGAGCAGGACACAGCGGCCAATGAAGAATTGGTTCTGGCCATGATTTATACAGAGACAAAGGGAAAAGACACTGATGTCATGCAGTCCAGTGAAAGCGCGACTGGTCAGACCAATACGATCACGGACAACAAAGAAAGTATTCGCCAGGGCGTCCAGACCTTATCTGATAACCTAGAGTTGGCCAGCGAGAAAAAGGTGGATGTTTGGACAGCAGTACAAGCCTATAATTTCGGTCAAGCTTATATCGACTATGTCGCTAAAAACGGTGGTGAAAATACGCTGGAGCTGGCTAAGAAATATTCAAAAGATGTAGTAGCGCCAAGCTTAGGAAATGTAACTGGCAAGACCTACGGCTACTATAATCTGATCTCTATTTTCCATGGTCCAGAGCTCTATATAAACGGCGGTAATTATTATTATTCCCGTCAGGTCAAGATGAACATGTACATCATGCGCCTCTTAAAATGGTTTTAGAAAGAAGTAGTTAAGCTTCTTTCTTTTTTTGATGGTAAAGTAATAATCCGGATATTTGTAACCACGATGGATACATGATATAATTTTGTACATCTATCATTAAAAGGAATGAAAAATGAATAAGAAACTTGCTTTTAAGCTCCTGATTCTGGTCTTGGTGACAATTGCCGGTCTAACAGCTTTTTACAACCATAAAGAAGCCACTAGCCTCAATACAAAACAATTTGTGCAGTCAACAACGCCGACCTTGTTTTTCCACGGTTTTGGATCCAGCTCTAATGCTGAAAATCATATGACAGAGGCAGCCAAAAAGACTGGAGTCACTCAGACAATTATCACAGCAAATGTCAGTAAAAACGGTCAAGTAAGCTTATTAGGAGAGATACCGAAAGGTGCTATCAATCCCATTATCAAGGTAAACTATGAAGATAACCGCAATGCCGACTACGCTCAAGATGGTAGGTATGCAGCAGCTGTGATTCGCAAGCTACAAGAAACTTATGACTTTGATAAGATGAATCTGGTAGGCCATTCGATGGGGAATATGTCCATCCTCTTTTATATGCTGGAGAACGGTCAGGATGAAAAGCTGCCCGAGCTGCAAAAGCAGGTCAATATTGCCAACCATGTTAATGGTCTGCAAGGAAGGGACTTGCCTGAAGATTTGAGAATCCTAGACGACCAAACTGGCCAGCCTAGTGCTATGAGCCAGACTTATCAAAAACTACTGGGATTACGAGAAGTATATCCACAAGAGCAGGTAGATGTCCTTAATATCTACGGCGATTTCAAAAATGAATCCGACGGTTCTGTACTCAATATTTCTTCTCGCAGCCTTAAATATCTCCTGGTTGAGAATGCCAAATCTTACCAGGAAAAGAAAATCACAGGTCAGTTGGCTCAGCACAGCCAATTGCATGAGAATCCAGAAGTAGACGAATTACTGATTGACTTCCTTTGGAAAAAGTAGAAAAGAGCAGTTACTGGCAAGCAAATCCAGTTACTGTTTTTTCTTTGAACTTCTTTGAGAAATGTTGTAAAATGTATCTATTATCTCAAGCCCTCAACGGATGAGATAATAATAACTCCATCATTGCAGCAACTTAACTGGAGCACTCTGAATATCAAAAGGAGCAGAAATCACCAGCTCAAGGAACAGAAATTCGAGGCACTCAGAAAGAAGTTTGCTCTATAAAAAAGCTATAGAATTTGGGAAACTATAGCGGGAGGAAAAGAGGAAAAAATATGAAATTCAAAAAAACTTTAATGACAGCAGGAGCCTTGCTGGCTACTCTGTTTACTGTATCAACCGCAGCTGCCGATTCAAATGTTCAGAAAGTCATTGATGAGACTTACGTGCAGCCTGAGTATGTCCTGGGTTACTCCTTAGATGAGAGCCAAAAACAGCAGACCTTGCAGATGTTGGGCTACAATTCATCCAGCGACAGCAAGCCACTTAAGACCATGACACCGGAAGTCTACTCTAAAATCATGGATGTTGCCAACGACCCTAGCCTGCAGCTTTATTCTTCTGTGAAAATCCAGAAGTTAGGCGGCAATAAGCCATTAGAGGTCAAAATTGTCACTCCGCAAAACATCACCAAGGTTACTGAAGATATGTATCGCAATGCGGCTGTTACTCTAGGTGTTCAGCATGCGCAGATTACCGTTGCAGCACCGATTCCGGTAACAGGTGAGAGCGCCTTGGCAGGGATTTACTACTCTCTAGAGGATAACGGTGCGACCATTCCTCAGGAAAATAAAAACTTAGCGCAGGAAGAACTGGCTGCCCTTTCTGGTATCAATGCTGAAAATACAGGTAAGGAAGGCTATGACGCAGACAAGCTCAACGTGGCTCTGGCTGATATCAAAGCGGCTGTCGCCAACGCTAAGAAGAACAACAGTAATCTGACAGCAGATGATGTCCGTAAGATTGTTGAAGAAACCTTGAAAAACTACGGTCTGACTCAGTCGGTGACCAGTGACCAAATCAACCTCATCGTGAATTTCGCTGTTAATCTTTCAAACAGCGGAGTCATTACAGATTCTGACTTTACAAAGACACTTAGTGACTTGAAAGACAGCATTGTTTCAAAGGCAGGGGATACCTTTAACAATATTAACCTCAACTTTGATGCAAACGGACTCCTTCAAGAAGGCGGTAATTTCTTTTCTAATATCTGGAATGCCATTGTCAACTTCTTTAAAGGATTGTTTGGCGGTTAATTCCAAGACTATGTAAAACAAGGCTAGGACATTTTAGTCCTAGCCTTGTTTGTTTTTACAGTTATCATTTAAAATAAGATTTGTTTGTTACTCCCACTCTACAGTTGCAGGTGGTTTGCTGGTGATATCGTAGACGATGCGGTTGACATGATCCACCTCGTTTACAATACGAACAGAAATCTTTTGCAGAATATCCCAAGGAATCTTGGCAAAGTCAGCTGTCATACCATCGATAGAAGTGATAGCGCGAATCGCAATTGTGTAGTCGTAAGTTCGGCCGTCGCCCATGACACCAACAGATCGGACACCTGTATTAACAGTAAAGTATTGCCAGATGTCGCGGTCAAGACCAGCTTTGGCGATTTCTTCGCGGAGAATAGCATCAGATTCGCGAACTGTTTCCAATTTTTCCTCAGTGATTTCTCCCATAACGCGAATAGCAAGTCCTGGTCCTGGGAATGGCTGGCGCCAGACAATTTCATCAGGCATACCAAGCTCTGTACCCAAAGCACGAACTTCATCTTTATAAAGTGTGTTCAACGGCTCAATCAGCTCAAACTGCATGTCTTCCGGCAGTCCGCCAACATTATGGTGAGACTTGATAGTCTGAGCAGTGTCGGTACCAGATTCGATAACGTCTGTATAGAGCGTTCCTTGAGCCAAGAATTTTACATCTTTTAGTTTGCTGGCTTCGTCATCAAAGACATAAACAAACTCGTTTCCGATGATTTTACGTTTTTGCTCTGGATCTGAGACACCAGCTAGTTTATCAAGGAAACGTTTAGCAGCATCTGCCTTAATGATATTTAAACCAAATTTGCCACCCAGCATATCCATGACCTGATCTGCTTCGCCTTTACGCAAAAGACCATGATCCACAAAGATACAGATTAGTTGATCGCCGATTGCTTTCTGCAAGAGAACACCGACAACAGAAGAGTCTACGCCGCCAGAAAGTCCCAACAGCACCTTCTTGTCACCAACGGTTTGGCGGATTTTTTGAATTTCCATGTCAATGAAGTTATCCATAGACCAGTCGCCTTTAGCTCCACAAATATTCAGAGCAAAGTTGCGCAGGATATCATAACCAAACTCTGAATGACGAACCTCAGGGTGGAACTGAATGCCGTAGATTTTCTTAGTTGGATTTTCAATGGCTGCAAAAGGACAGTCAGTAGAAGTACCAGTACGGACAAAGTCAGCAGGAATTTCTGTTACTGCATCTCCGTGGCTCATAAGAACTAACTGGCTTTCAGGCGTACCGATGAAAAGGCTGGAATTAGCAGTATGTGACAGAGTCGACTGACCATATTCACGATTTCCAGCATGACCAGCAGGGACAACCTTGCCGCCCAGCTTGTGAGTCAAAAGCTGCATACCATAGCAGATTCCCAAAATCGGGATTTCCAACTCAAAGATTTCCGGGTCAATATCAAAAGAGCCGTCTTCATATACAGAATTCGGACCGCCGGAAAGGATAATACCGACAGGTTGGATAGCACGGACTTCGTCAGCAGTAATCTTGTGGCTCTTGAGCTCAGAAAAAACACCGATTTCACGAATGCGGCGTGAAATCAGCTGGTTGTACTGGCTTCCGTAATCAAGCACGATGATCTTTTCAACATCTTGCAATTCAGTTCTAGTAGTCATCTGTTCCCTTTCTTAAAAGAAGTAATCTTTTCCCCTCATTTTATCACAAAAAAGGAATTTTTCCAAGGTAATAAGGAGTAAGTGTGATGAAAAAACGAATATGAGACTTTAGTTTGCTATTATCGTTTGTTTAGACCGACTTGCCATGGACGCCAGTGCTATCTCTGACTAAAATTAAATAAACAAGCTCTTAAAATGTTGATCTTTTTTGACAAAACAACTGAATTCGTGAGAAAAGCCTCCGCTCTTCAATATTTAGTTTGACATTTGAAGTATTTGGTACTAAAATAAAGGAAGGTACCAAATAAGAAAGAAGAGCCGACATGTTACCCGCATATATCAAAATTCATGATCAGATTAAGAAAGACATTGACGATGCCGTTTGGGAGATTGGGGAACGCCTGCCCAGCGAGCGAGATCTAGCTGAAACCTTTAAGGTCAGCCGTATGACGCTGCGTCAAGCCATCACGCTCTTGGTTGAGGAGGGAGTGCTGGAGCGTCGGGTCGGTAGTGGAACCTTTGTAGCCAGCACACGCGTTCAGGAGAAAATGCGCGGCACCACTAGCTTCACGGAAATCATGAAAGCACAAGGCAAAATGCCGTCCAGTCAGCTCATTTCTTATCGACGCACTCTGCCGAGTGAGCAGGAAGTGGAAAAGCTAGGCATCCATAAGACAGAAAATGTCATTCGGATGGAGCGGGTTCGCTACGCTGACGATTTGCCGGTGGTCTACGAGGTGGCTTCAATTCCAGAGAAGTTCATTAAGAATTTTAAAAAAGAAGAGGTGACCAGTCATTTCTTCCAGACCTTGCAGGAACATGGCTATAAGATCGGCAAGTCCCAGCAGACTATTTATGCTCGGCTGGCTAAGGAAAAAATCGCCAATTACCTCGATATTCCCCGCGGCCATGCCATCTTAGGACTGACTCAGATTTCTTACTTTGACGATGGTACAGCTTTTGAATATGTAAAAAGCCAGTATGTCGGCGATCGTTTTGAATTTTATTTGGAAAACAATTAATTCTTTGCAAAACTCTTGGTTATCACTAAGAGTTTTTAACTTGTCTTTTACTCGGCAGAAAAAGCTGATTGACCTTTTGCAATCTCATATTTCGAGTGTTTATTTCCCTTGTCAGACTAGAGTTTATCATGCTTTTCTGGTATAATGTTTCTTATGGAAATTGAAAAAACAAACCGAATGAATGCTCTCTTTGAGTTTTATGCAGCGCTTTTGACTGACAAGCAGATGAACTATATCGAGCTCTATTATGCGGATGACTACAGTCTGGCTGAGATTGCTGAGGAGTTTGGTGTTAGCCGTCAGGCCGTTTATGATAATATTAAACGGACGGAGAAGATTCTGGAAGACTATGAGAAAAAGCTGCACATGTACTCGGACTATATTGTTAGAAGTCAGATATTTGACCAGATTACAGAGAAATACCCTGACGACAGCTATCTGCAGGAGCAGATCGGGATTCTGTCGGGTATTGACAATCGAGAGTGACCATGGCTAAACAAGTAATCTACAAGGGAATGTCTTGCTGGTTGTTGGAGTCGGAAGAACCTTTTCCTGCCAGGGTACAAATCATCTCCCCTGATGATCTTTCTAAGGCAATGCAAGAAGGCTTCAGCTGCTGGGGTTACCCAAATGAGATTATGAAAGAAGTCTCTTCTGAGGAATTTGCTTCTTTAACCCGTTTTGGAAAATTTCCACTGAATTGATTGAAATAGAAACTAGGAGAAATAAAAAATGGCATTTGAAAGTTTAACGGAACGTTTGCAGAACGTCTTTAAAAATCTGCGCAGAAAAGGTAAAATCTCAGATAGTGATGTCCAAGAAGCGACCAAAGAGATTCGTCTGGCCCTCTTAGAAGCCGACGTTGCCCTGCCAGTTGTCAAAGACTTTATCAAGAAAGTTCGTGAGCGGGCTGTCGGTCATGAGGTTATCGACACCCTCAATCCAGCGCAACAAATCATCAAGATCGTTGACGAAGAACTGACAACTATCCTGGGCTCTGATACTGCTGAGATTATCAAGTCACCAAAGATTCCGACTATTATCATGATGGTTGGTCTGCAAGGGGCTGGTAAGACCACCTTTGCTGGTAAGCTTGCTAATAAGCTCAAGAAAGAAGAAAATGCTCGTCCGCTCATGATTGCGGCGGATATTTACCGTCCAGCGGCAATTGATCAGCTGAAAACACTTGGACAGCAAATTGATGTACCTGTTTTTGCTTTAGGTACGGAAGTTCCAGCTGTTGAGATTGTCCGTCAAGGTTTGGAGCAAGCCAAGGCTAACCACAATGACTATGTCCTGATTGATACGGCTGGGCGTCTTCAGATTGACGAAAAGCTCATGCAGGAGCTGTCGGATGTCAAAGCGCTGGCTAATCCGAATGAAATCCTCTTGATTGTCGATGCCATGATTGGTCAGGAAGCGGCTAATGTCGCTCGAGAATTTAACAGCCAATTGGAAGTGACTGGGGTTATCTTGACTAAGATTGATGGCGATACCCGTGGTGGTGCAGCCCTGTCTGTCCGTCAGATTACTGGTAAGCCTATTAAATTTACTGGTACCGGTGAAAAAATCACTGATATCGAAACCTTCCACCCAGACCGCATGTCCAGCCGGATTTTGGGCATGGGGGACATGCTGACTTTGATCGAAAAAGCCTCTCAGGAATACGATGAGAAAAAATCGCTTGAAATGGCTGAAAAGATGCGAGAAAACACCTTTGATTTCAATGACTTCATTGATCAGCTGGATCAGGTACAAGGCATGGGACCTATGGAAGACTTGCTCAAGCTGATTCCAGGTATGGCCAATAATCCTGCTCTCAAGAATATCAAAGTGGATGAGAAAGAAATTGCTCGCAAGCGCGCCATCGTATCCTCTATGACACCAGCTGAGCGGGAAAATCCTGACTTGCTGAGTCCTAGCCGCCGCCGTCGGATTGCTAATGGTTCGGGTAACAGTTTCGTCGATGTTAATAAATTTATCAAAGACTTCAATCAAGCTAAGCAGATGATGCAAGGCGTTCTGTCAGGCGATATGAGCAAGATGATGAAGCAAATGGGCCTCAATCCAAACAATATGCCTAAGAACATGCCTGGTGGCGGAGGAATGCCTGATATGTCGGCTCTGGAAGGCATGATGGGCCAAGGCGGTATGCCTGATATGAGCCAAATGTTCGGCGGCGGACTCAAGGGCAAGGCCGGAGAGTTTCTAATGCGCCGCAGCATGAACAAAATGGCCAAGCAAATGAAGAAAAACAAGAAGAAGCGGAAGTAATAACAAAAAACAAGTCGCATAACTAAGTTTTATGTGGCTTGTTTTTGGAAATATCAGATTCAGATACGGAGACTAGAATGAAGCCTTTTTTGACTCAATTGATTCATCGACTTGCTAAAACCTTTCAAAATTTATTAAATAAGCTGCCTTCCCACCCTATTTCTCATCTTCCTGCCAGCAAGGTCGAAATACGTCCTATTATCATGATTCCAGGTAGTTCGGCGACTGAGAATCGTTTTAATCGAATGGTTAAAAAACTCAATCGCAATCAACATCCGAGTCATAGTCTGGTCCGTATTAAAGTCTGGAATGACGGACACCTGACTTACCGAGGGCATTTGAAGCGCAAGGACAGAAATCCTATTTTTGTGGTTGGCTTTCAAAATAATCGCGATGGTTATGAAAACATCAAGCAGCAAGCAGCAATGTTTGATGTTGCTTTGACTGTCTTGCGAGAGAAGTATTCTTTTAACAGCTTCAAAGCGTTGGGGCATTCTAACGGTGGTCTGGTTTATACAGTATTCCTACAGCAATACCTGGCAAACCATTCTGGGTTGAAGATGGAAAAGCTCCTGACTATTGGCAGTCCTTATAATCTAAACAAGAAAAATCTCAATCATCGAGTCCCGATGCTAGATGACTTTGTAGCCAATCAGGAAAAACTGCCTAAGAAGCTGCAGCATTTATCAATTTTGGGAATCTTTTTCCGAGATGGTGACGGAATTGTCCATAAAAGTAGTGTAGAGGCTGGGAACTTGATTTACAAAGAAAAGATTGCTTCACACAGAGAGGTCGTCATCGTAGGCAAGGACGCGCATCATTCTTCCTTGCCGCAAAATGAACAGGTAGTTGATTTGATTAGGGAGTTTTTGTTTAATTCATCTCACACTAGAAACTGCTAATATGCTAATCTAAAGTTATTATCGTTTGTAAAAAGAAAGTATAAAAACCAGCGCCTAAAGACCGACGCTGGCTGGTGATATTGGATTAAAAAACCATTTGTATAGATGAACTACGCTGGGAGGGGATTATTTACCTAAAAATGTAAAAGGCTCCTAGGCTTTCTTTAAATACCTTGTTCTTTGAGGGATAATTAAATTTTCCGAATAGAATATGTATTCTATTCCTTTACTGGACTTTGTTACTGAATAATTTAGATAGTATTTTTCGTTACGGAAAGTATTATACATTTGAAAAATTTCAGGGGCAAGATCATATGTAAGAATCCAGCTTTTATTCTTTAGGTGGTTTTTTATAGTGTTAGATAAACTAAGGTGGTTTTCGTGTTTATAAAAATTTGTATAAAGACCAGGACCTTTGGTGTAATAAGGAGGATCAAAAAATGTGAAGGAATCTTTTGTTTTAGTAATATTTAGTCGAATAAATGTTTCAGCATCCATATTATATAGCTTAATTCTGCCTTTCACAGAAGCTATTAATTTAATTTTTTCAATAATTTTATCTTTATTAAAACGACAATCAAGTTTATAATCGCCATTCTGTTGGAGACCGCCTATAACACCAGCTTTTATGATTCCTGAGCGATTTGTTCGATTAAGAAATAAAGTTGAGAACCCTAACTCAAGTAGATCTTCAGATACATCTTTATTTTGTTGTATAATTCTCTGTTTTTTCCATTCTTCAATCGTAATCGGAGTTGTTTCAATTAAGTTAATAAGGTGATCTGTATAATTTAAAACAGAGTACCAGAATGCATAAATAGCTTTATCGTAGTCATTTACCATAATTTTTTGTACGTTGTTATTCAAGAGCAACTTTAAAGCAATCCCCATTCCTCCCATATAAGGTTCAATATATGTTGTTGATCCATTCAATTCAATAAGTTCTCTAACAAATTCATATACTTGTGTTTTTCCACCAGGATAGCGTAACGGACTAATGCTTCTCATTTGTTTCGCCACTCTCTTTCTAAAGTAATCATGATTCTATTTTGGATTGGGGGTTAATGGCCATTTTGATTGATCAATGTTATAAAATGGAGCAGTTTTATGGAAACATATGTTTAATTTTTGAAAGAATTCATTTACTTCTTGTTCATTGTTATCAACCCAATATTTCATAACATAGTTCCAAAAAACAGAATCACTTTGATAAATCTTCTTATTTCCTTCTCGTCTATCGCCATGATGTGAACCAGGTAATTTTAGTTTATTTTCTAATTCAGCTAATTGTGAAAGGATTTTATCTTTAACATACTTTTTAGTATAACCGCTTTCAATAAGGTCATATTTTTTCCAAAAGTCGTCGTCATTTACTAAGTTCTCTTTCAGATAATAAAAAATGAGTTCCTCGGGAGATGATTTTCCAGGAAGGCTGAGTAAGTTATGATTTAAAGATTTGGGATCTAAAGTCTGATCTCCATCAACTATGGATATAGTTCTGATACTTGACTGTTTAGCATATCTATCTGTAGCCAATGCTTTTATTGCTTCAGAGGGTAGCTTTGCATCTACAATATGGAAGAAGGGGCTTATCATAATGTTATGGCTCTCTTGATATGATTGAAGTAGATTGTTGAAAAAATCTTTTGCCTCATCATCTTCCAATAATACTGGAATCAGAGTGTTTCCGTAAATATTTTGCACGAGATTATTTTGTAATAGTGCATTAATTGAGTACTTATTAATATTAGATAATAAATCAACATGATCAACTTGATCAGTTAGATAAATCAATTTACCAATTTTTTTATCAAGGGAATAGTCAATTAGTGAAAAACTATGAGTAGTGAAAAAAATTTGAATTTTGTATTCATTTGAATACTCTTTGAACTCATTTATCAATTTGATCTGAAATTCTGGATGTAAAGAAGCATCTAGTTCATCAATTAGCAATATACTTTCTACAGAATTATTTTCATTAGAATTTATATTTTCATAGCATGCTTTTAGAGAAACTAATGATGTTAATATTGTTAGTAAATTATCTTCTCCAGCAGAGATTGTATTTGAATCAATTCCCTCGGTATTTGTCGAGAACTCTGTCTTAGATCTAATGCCACCGAAATTATTCAATTTACCATCAAAATGAATTTCATATCCAGTAAACTTCTTATAGAGCTCACTTAATTCATCAAGATATTTGTCTTGCAACTTACTAATAATATTTTTAAACTTACTTTCGCCATCCCATTCACCATACGAATATAGTCTAAACGTTCCTAAATAGATAATTGGAATTTCAGGAAGTCTATCAGAGGAACCTCTAGTGTATTTAGGCTTAATTGCAAAGCGATCATGATTATTTTTAGTTTTACTATTGTGTCTTCTGAAATCTAAAGAAAAGTTTTCATAAACTGCGGTATAGAGTGTGCCAGCTACTCCAGGAGCGGGATCATTATATTTTTTATCCCCTCGGGCTAATGCCTCAATCTTAGGATTGAATATTTTATTAATCTTTTGAATAGTTGGTAAAACAGGATTTTTTGATGAATTAGATACTTTTTGATGAGAGTTACTTATCAAATGAAGTATAGACGATTTACAAGTTCCATTTGTCCCTGCTATGATGTTAATATTATCATCAAAGTCTATTTTTAAGTTTTTAAGTTTTCTATATTGGATAAATTCTATTCTTTTCATATTTAATGATATTTCCTCAATATTATTATATATTGAAAAGACTCCATCCCAAGATGTAGTCCACACAATATTTTGATTACGGAAAACATTGGATTCGAACTCACAGAAGCTATTGTACACATAGACAGTGTTTTTCAACGAGACATCGCGACATATTGAGCAATAATCCTCCACTCCAATACTTCCTCAAATATTCTATCATAAATCCTCATATCTTGCAAATAAATATATAAAACCAATAAAAATGATAGTTGTTAGAATGCAATGTTTCAAATCGGCGATCATTCTATTCTGTATTAACTTTTAAAATAGAATAGAATGATATTTCATCCCTCTGACATCTTTCCGAAAAACTATAATTTTCTTGAAAAATATATCTAGATATGCTATACTACCATTATAGAAAAAACGGAGAAATGTGATGAGACGTGAACTGTTATTAGAAAGAATTGATAAACTCAAGGCCACTATGCCCTGGTACATTCTGGAATACTACCAGTCTAAGCTGGCGGTGCCTTATAGTTTTACAACCTTATACGAATATCTCAAAGAATATGATCGCTTTTTTAATTGGGTGCTGGAATCCGGTATCACAGATGCTTCGCATATTGCTGAGATTCCTCTCTCGGTCTTGGAAAATATGACCAAGAAAGACATGGAGGCCTTCATTCTGTATTTGCGGGAGCGACCGCTTCTCAATGCTAATACAACTCAAAATGGTGTTTCCCAGACAACCATTAACCGGACTCTTTCGGCTTTGTCCAGCCTCTACAAGTATTTGACTGAGGAAGTGGAAAACGAGCAGGGTGAGCCCTACTTCTATCGAAATGTAATGAAAAAGGTTGCTACTAGGAAGAAAAAGGAAACTCTGGCTGCTCGTGCAGAGAATATTAAGCAGAAGCTCTTTTTAGGGGATGAGACAGAAGAATTCCTCCAGTATATTGATACGGAGTACCCTAAGAAGCTCTCTAATCGCGCTCTGTCTTCTTTTAACAAGAACAAAGAACGAGATTTAGCCATCATTGCCTTGCTGTTAGCCTCTGGTGTTCGTCTGTCTGAAGCTGTTAATCTGGATCTGAAAGACATCAATCTAAAGATGATGGTCATTGAAGTGACTAGAAAAGGCGGAAAAAGGGACTCTGTTAATGTTGCTGCTTTTGCTAAACACTATTTAGAAGAGTATCTGAACATTCGAAGCAAACGATACAAGGCGGAAAAGACAGATACAGCTTTCTTTTTGACTGAATACCGTGGCACTCCTAATCGAATCGACGCTTCCAGTGTCGAAAAAATGGTGGCCAAGTATTCTGAAGACTTCAAGGTGCGAGTGACACCTCACAAACTCCGCCATACACTTGCTACACGTTTGTATGATGCAACTAAATCTCAAGTTCTCGTCAGTCACCAGCTGGGGCATGCTAGTACACAAGTTACTGACCTCTATACCCACATTGTCAACGATGAACAAAAGAACGCTTTGGACAAATTATAATATTACATAATTTAAAATATGCAAATATAAGAATGACAACAAAAGAGCGAAAAATCTATTTTAGATGCTTCGCTCTTTTTCTTATAAAAATTCAATCCAATAGTTCCGGTGCGGCTCGACAATCAGCGGTTTGCCCCAGAAATGCTTGAGATGTTCTAGATTTGCTGCTGTGACAGGTCGATTTTTAGAGTTGTACTTTTCAGCACTTTCTCTAGTCAGGAAGCATTTGACCGTTTCGTAGGAGCCTTCTGCTGTCTCTCTATTCAATGCTTCGAAGCTAATTTCATCGCCTGGCAGAGGATTGTCCGTGAAGAGTTTTCCGATAAAATAGACCGTTTTACTCTTCATCAGATCGTAAGCCTTGATATTCTCTATTCTATTATTAGCTGCTGCAAACATGATGCAAAAGCTATCGACAAGGTCCTTCAAGGGCATCAGGTCTTCCTTGGGAATGAAGACATCTACCATGTAGAGCCCACCAATGACTAGGTTTTGGAAAGAAGGTTTCTGAATAACATTATCTAACGCCATGCCAAGCGGTAATTTCACGGCTTGATAGCCTGATTTTTCAAATTCTTCTTTCTTTTTATCATAATCTTCTTCAGATATGCTAACATAAAAATTGTCTGGATTAGGAGATGGTTTTTTCTTCTGAAAAGCTACAACTGTACGGTCCAACTGCTCAAACAGACCAAGGCTTTCTACTGGGACTTTTTGCATCAAGGCACCCCTTTCTCTAATTCCCTATCATTTTATCATATCTAGTAGATAAAGCCTAGAGAAAACTAGCTGGTTAAGGAAACGTAAGAATGTTGTTGATTTGAAATATTATACTTGAAAAACCAAACTCCGAAGAGTTTGGTTTCATTTATATCATCATTTAACCGACGATAGCTTCAGCAATCTCTTCTCTGCTGATTCCAGCAAAGTAACGGCTGATATCAATCGTTTCAAGGGCCTTGAGCACATCTTCGCGTTCGTATTTAACGCCGCGCAGCACATCTTCTACTGCTGCTACGTCTTCAATGCCAAAGAAGTCCCCATAGATTTTAATATCATGAATCTTGGATTCAGCAATATTGGCAAAGATTTCTACCTTACCGCTGGTAAACTTGGTCCCACGGCGCACATTGTATTCAGGCGATTTACCGTAGTTCCAGTCCCAAGTTCCAAACTTGCTATCTCTGATTTGCTTGATTTCTTCCAGTTCTTTCTCGGAGAAGACATATTCTGTCATTTCTGGGTATTCTTTCTTCATATAGTCCAGAAGCAGGTCGCGGAATACTTCGACAGTAATCTTTTTTGGCAATTCATTGACGATATTTGTCACGCGTGCACGGACGGATTTCACGCCTTTTGATTCGAACTTGTCTTTAGAAACCTTAAGTGCATTGGCCAAGACAGACAGATCAACATCAAAGAGCAGGCAGCCGTGGTGCATGATACGGCCATTGATATAGGCCTGCGCATTGCCACAGAACTTCTTGCCATCAATCTCTAGGTCATTACGGCCAGTGAATTCAGCCTTTACCCCAAGTTCTGCTAAGGTGTTGATAACCGGCGTAGAAAAGCTCTTGAAGTCAAAGGCACGATCTTCGCTTTCCTTGGAGATAATGGTGTAGTTGAGGTTGTTTAGATCATGATAAACAGCTCCACCGCCGCTGATACGACGTACGACCTCAATGCCATGCTCACGAACATAATCACGGTTTATCTCTTCAATAGTGTTTTGGTGGCGCCCCACGATGATAGAAGGTTTGTTAATCCAGAGCAGGAAAATTTCATCCTCATCTAAGAGATGTTTGAAAGCATATTCTTCCAGAGCAATATTAAAAGCTGTATCATTTGAGTAGTTAACAATGTATTTCATAAGCTACCTCTTTATACGATAGAGACTGGAACAATGTTTTATGTCCAGTCTAATCTATCTTTTAAATTATTTTTTCTTAGGTGAGTGAACTGCCAATCCCAGTACATCCGCAAATGCTTCGTACATAACTTCTGAGAAGGTTGGGTGACCGTGAATGGTCTTAAGCATTTCTTCTACGGTGATTTCCATTTCGATGATGGTTGATGCTTCGTTGATCAATTCTGCAGCCGCAGGACCAATGATATGAACACCGAGGACTTCACCATACTTCTTGTCAGCGATGACTTTAACGAAGCCTTGAGCTGCATCTGAAGCGATAGCACGGCCGTTAGCAGCGAAGTTGAACTTACCAATTGCTACATCGTATTTCTCACGAGCTTGCTCTTCTGTCAAACCAACTGCTGCTACTTCCGGAAGGGTGTAGATAGCTGCAGGCGTCAGGTTGAGTTTGGCAACATGGTGATTACCTTTCAGAGCATTTTCAGCAGCGACTTCACCCATACGGAAGGCTGCATGAGCCAGCATCTTAGTACCATTGATATCTCCTGGTGCGTAAATACCTGGAACAGAAGTTTCCATGTACTCATTGACCTTGATACGACCGCGATCCAATTCGAACTCGACCTCACCAATACCTTCTAAGTCTGGTACACGTCCGATAGAAAGAAGGGCCTTATCTGCTAGAATATCTTCTTTTCCTTCAACCTTGATACGGAGTTTGCCGTTTTCTTCGATGATTTCTTCCAACTTGGTTTCAGTTAGAATTGTCATACCCTTGCGCTCCAAGATGAGGCGAAGGTTTTTAGAAACTTCCGCATCCATAGCAGGTACGATACGGTCCATCATTTCGATAACAGTGACTTTTGAGCCAAATGTCATGAAGGCTTGGCCGAGCTCAATACCGACAACACCACCGCCGATAATTACCAGATTTTCTGGCACTTCGTTCATTTCTAGAATATCATCACTGGTCATAACGAGAGATGATTCCATACCTGGGACATTGATTTTGCTGACTTTTGAACCACCAGCCAAGATAATCTTCTTCGTTTCTAGCAGCTCGCTGCCGTTTACAAGAACATTCTTGTCTTTAGTAATGGTACCAATTCCCTTATGAACATCTACGCCATAGCTGCGAAGAAGGCCAGCAACACCGCCAACAAGCGTATTAACAACCTTGTTTTTAGTTTCTAGAACCTTGTCCATGTCCACTGAGAAGCTAGGATTTTCGATGATGATACCGCGATTAGCAGCGTGACCAAGGCTTTCAATGATTTCCGCATTGTGCAAGTAAGTCTTGGTAGGAATACAGCCACGGTTCAAGCAGGTTCCGCCTAGCTCAGACTTCTCAACCAAGGCAATCTTGCCACCTAGCTGGGCTGCTTTGATAGCCGCTACATAACCAGCAGGTCCGCCACCGATAACAACGATATCGTAAGCATCATCACTCTTATCATCATCGTTTGAAGCACTAGCTGCAGGTGCTGGGCTAGCTTCTGGTGCTGCTGTTCCAGCTGTTGGGATATTTTCCCCTTCTTCTCCCAAGTAACCGATGATTTCCGTTACTGGAACAGTTTCTCCGTCACCTTTGAGAATGGCAATCAGATAGCCGTCTTCTTCAGCTTCCAATTCCATGCTGACCTTGTCAGTCATGATTTCCAGAAGGATTTCCCCTTCTTTGACAAATTCGCCGACTTTCTTATTCCATTGGACAATTTGCCCTTCGGTCATATCTACGCCGGCTTTTGGCATAATTACTTCTAAAGCCATTTTTCTTTCCTTTTCTAATTTAGTTTTTCACTTGCTGAGTGTTTCGTTTCTTTACTTTTTAAACTAGCAAAGAAAATCTTATACCAACATTGAAATCGGATCTTCAATCAAAGCCTTCAAGTCCTTCATAAACTTAGCTCCAGCCATTCCGTCAACTACACGGTGGTCAATGGTCAAGCCAAGACTCATAATTGGACGGATAACAATTTCGCCATTAACAACGACAGGTTTTTCCACTGTTGAGCTTACACCCAAGATAGCAGAGTTTGGCTGGTTGATGATTGGCCCAAAGGACTGAACGCCAAACATACCTAAGTTACTGATTGTGAAGGTTGAGTTTTGCAACTCGCTTGGAGCCAACTTTCCTTCCAAGGTACGTCCGATTACATCTTTAAAGGCTACTACAAGCTCTGATAGGCTCATTTTTTCTGCATTGTAGACAACTGGTGTCATCAGGCCATTATCCATACCGACTGCCATTGAAAGGTTGACATAGTTGTGTGTGATAATGGTCTTGCCATCCTCTGTCAAGGTCGAGTTGAGGTAAGGATGCTTCATCAGTGTCTTCACAACAGCCAGCGAAAGCAGGTCAGTGACAGTTACTTTCTTGCTAGTGGCTTCCATGATTGGATCTAATACTTTTTTACGCAAGGCCAGCATTTCTGTCATATCAACATCATAGTTAAGGGTGAATGTTGGCGCCGTCAGGTAAGATTCTACCATCCGCTGAGCGATAACCTTCCGCATTGGCGTCATTGGAATACGCTCAATTTCACCGTAAGGAGTGACATTATCAGGCACTTCTTCCACTTTTTCGATTTGAGCAGGAGATTTGATTGTATCGCTCTCAACATTCTCAGGCAAGAAGGCAAGAACATCCTTCTTCATAATCTTGCCACGATGGCCAGTTCCTTGAATCTCTTGCCAAGCAATATTATGTTCTTGGGCAATTCGTTTTGCCAGTGGTGAAATGCGCACCACATTTGTATCTTTATAAGTTTCCACGTCTTCTTTGTGGACACGACCGTTTGCGCCTGAGCCAGAAACATCATAGAGGTTGATTCCCATATCATCCGCTAACTTTCTAGCTGCAGGAGTCGCTCTTAGCTTATCATCAGCCATGACCTCTCCAATTCTAATTATGATACTAAGGGCGTAAAAAAATCAAAGTGAAAATAGAAAACTTAACGAAGAAATTTTCGTTTCTAGAAAAGTTTATCTTTTTCACACAGACTTTAGCCCATGTTCAACTCTGCAGTAACTTGGATACGAAACGTATCTCAAGTTACTACGGTTGCCGCTATCTGCGACCAACCTAGTAGACTTACTAATACTCAACCGAATAACGATTTTCTGCAATTAGTAAAATTCTAAGACTTTTTGACCCTCTACACAAGATTAGATTACATAAAATAATTTATGTAATCTAACTCATAAGAAAGCCTTTTTCTTTATTATACCTTATTCTTTATGATATGTCTTCCGAATAGCGTCTTTGATGCTTTCAACGGTCGGAATCATCGCATTTTCCAAGTTTTGTGCATAAGGCATTGGCACATCTTCACCTGCACAACGGCGGATTGGCGCATCTAGATAGTCAAATGCTTCTGACTCAGAAATAATCGCTGAAATTTCACCAATGAAACCGCTAGTTTTGTGGGCATCATTAACCAAAACGACCTTTCCAGTCTTCTTAACAGAGTTGATGATAATATCCTTATCAAGCGGCACCAATGTACGTGGGTCAACCACTTCTACAGAGATGCCTTCTTCTGCCAATTCTTCAGCCGCCTGCATGACACGGCGAAGCATTTTTCCGTAAGTAACAACTGTTACATCAGTACCTTCTTTTTTGATTTCACCCACGCCAAGAGGGATTACATACTCAGGATCCAGTGGCACTTCGCCTTTTTGGTTAAATTCAGACTTGTATTCCAGGATAATAACTGGGTTGTTGTCTCGAATAGAGGCTTTGAGAAGTCCCTTCATGTCAGCTGGAGTTCCCGGTGCCACAACCTTAAGACCTGGAATGTGGGTAAACCAAGATTCCAAAGACTGCGAGTGCTGAGCCGCTGAGCCAACTCCATTACCTGCTGCACAGCGGACAGTCATTGGTACTTGTCCTTTTCCGCCAAACATATAGCGCGTTTTAGCGGCTTGATTTACAATAGCATCCATGGCAATTACAGAGAAGTCCATAAAGGTCATGTCTACGATTGGACGCAGCCCTGTCATAGCTGCTCCAGCTGCTGCTCCAGAAATAGCTGCTTCCGAAATCGGACAGTCACGTACACGCTTTGGACCGAACTCTTCCAGCATACCAACAGATGTTCCGAAATCTCCACCAAAGACTCCGACATCTTCTCCCATCAAGAGTACATTTTCATCGCGACGCATTTCCTCAGACATAGCGAGGATAATGGTGTCACGAAAAGACATAGTTTTAGTTTCCATTTTCTTTTTCTCCTCTCTTTAGTCTGCGTAAATATCTTCAAAGGCAGATTCAAGCGGTGGGAATGGGCTTTCTTCTGCAAACTTCACAGATGCTTCTACTGCTTCTTTGACTCCAGCTTGGACAGCTTCTAGCTCTTCCTCGCTTGCAATCTTGTTTTCCAGCAAGTATTTACGAAGATTTTCGATTGGATCTTTTTTCTTCCATTCTTCTACTTCTTCACGAGTACGGTATTTACCTGGGTCAGAAGATGAATGTCCCAACCAACGATAAGTGACGCTCTCAATCAAGACAGGTCCTTTACCGCTGCGAACATGCTCTACAGCTTTTTGGAAGCCTTCATAAACATCCAGAACATTATTTCCATCTTCGATGAACATACCTGGAATGCCATAAGCTGCGCTGCGCTCGTGGATGTGCTCTACATTGGTCATTTTCTTGATGTCAGCAGAAATGCCATAGCCGTTATTGATACAATAGAAAATAACGGGTAGATTCCAGATGGAAGCCATATTGACCGCTTCGTGGAAGACGCCTTCGTTGGTAGCCCCGTCACCAAAAAAGCAGACAACAATCTTACCTGTCTTCTGCATTTGCTGGGTCAGAGCTGCTCCGACAGCGATTCCCATGCCGCCACCTACGATACCATTGGCACCAAGGTTTCCAGCATCTAGGTCAGCAATGTGCATAGAACCGCCTTTTCCTTTACAGGTTCCAGTGTATTTCCCTAGGATTTCAGCCATCATTTCGTTGAGGTTGATTCCTTTAGCGATAGCTTGACCATGCCCCCGGTGGTTAGAAGTCAGTAAATCATCCTCATTCAAGGCCAGCATAGCACCGACATTGGCTGCTTCCTCACCTACCGAGAAGTGAGTCATCCCAGGAACCTTTCCTTTTTTTACAAGTTGAGCAATTTTTAAGTCCATGCGACGGATTTCTTCCATCTTACGGAACATCTCTAATAAAAGATCTTTATCTAAAGTTGCCATTTTTTTGCCTTTCTAAGCATAATTCTTCTACTTAATTCTATCTAAAGCTGTAAGCACTGTCAAAACTTTTGCTCACTTGCATTTCACAAAGAAAAACCAGTCAATCCATTGGATAAACTGGTTTTCGATGCCAAAATAGAAATTTCACAAACTTTTTGTGCTAGAGTAGTTTTTACTACTTTGAAACTGTTATACGAAAATAATAGCAGAGCATGCTTTTGATTAGTCCGCCTGTTTAGCAAAATCTGCAATCATCTGCTCCATCTGCTCACGGCTTGGTGTTGTTAGCATATAGAGGTAGTCACCTTGCAGCTCTGCAAAAGCGGCTGGCATGTCTTTTTTAACCTTGAAATTATCTCTGTATTTCTCCAGCAAGTCAGCCTCAGGGTAAGCATAGTTTGTCGATGCACGGCGCGAGGTTGCCAAACAATACAGTGGCTCCATGTGAGCAGCTGGGAAAGGCTCTCCTGCTACAATCGCTGCATAGCCTCTGTAAAGATCGATTGAGTGGGCGAAATTATAGACATCAATGGTAAAGCCGCCAGCTGGACGGTTATTGTACTCAATGGCTACATAATCATCACCTTCGCGGAAGAACTCAATATGGAAAAAGCGTTCTTTCATGCCGAAGGTTTTGACAATCGCTTCTCCATAAGCACGCAGTTTTGGATCCATATCCTTAAGAACGTAGTAGGAATTGTCCATCTTATAGATCATCAAATCCAGCGGTGTATGAGCATAGTCAAAGGTGGTCGAAAAGACGATCTGACCGTCCTTATCTACCAAACCGTCAAAAGTACAGATTTCGCCAGACTGGACAAACTTTTCAAAGAAATAAGCTGTCTGATGATCCCATTCTTGCTTGAAACGTTCAACATCTTCTGCTGTTTCCAATTTAAAGGTCGCAGCTGCCCCCACTCCATTATCAGGCTTGGCAATCAAAGGCAGACCAAGTTTCTTGACAGCCAAATCAGCGCCTGCTTCTGTATTGACAATCTGACCAGGTACGACTGGAACGCCTGCTTTTTTAAAGAGTTTCTTCATTTCTGATTTGAACTTGGTCTTTTTCAAGTCTTTTGGCTTCGCTCCAAAGACATTGAATTGCTCACGCAACTCAGCGTCCAGTTCTAGCCAGTATTCATTATGTGACTCAATCCGATCGATAGGTCCATGCTTGTAGAAGAGAAAGGCCACCGCTCTTTTTACTTCGTCAAGATTTTCAAGATTTTCTACTCTAAAGTATTCAGTCAATGAATCCTTCAAAGGCTGGTCTAGCTGGTCATAAGGCTCCTGACCGATTCCCAGAACAGTGATTCCTTTGTTAGCCAGCTCCACTGTAAACTGCTGAAAATTTTGTGGATAATAGGGAGAAATAACGATATAATTCATAGGAAACCTCCTTTAAAGATTGAGTTCATTGAGGAAATAAGGCATTTGCTTACGCCACCAAATCCAGTCATGGGAAACATCATGACCCCATTCGGCAAACCAAGCTGGAATATTCTTATGCTCAAAAGCTTCTTTCAGCGTGTAGAAGGAAGGCAGGCCATCCTGCTCCCAGTCACCCAAGCCAGTACAAACGATAATATCGGCCTGTCGATAGCGGTCAATAAACCAGCCATCATTTTGATTCCAGATATAGTCTGCTGGAGAGTTTTGATAAATGACTTCGTCATTCAAATTGTCACCAACAAAGAAACGTGCATCATAGACACCACTGAGGGCAATCACTTTATTGAAAACATCTGGATGCTGCAGGAAGAAATTAACAGCATGATAAGCTCCCATGGAGCAGCCTGTCGTCATCATAGGGTCAAACCAACCTGTCTTATGCTTGACGAAAGGAATCGCCTCTTCAATGACATAACGCTCATAGGCACGATGCATTTCTGCTCGGTCGTGTGGGTGCTTCCAGTCCGCCAACCAACTCTCGCTATCAACGCTGCTGAGAGTGAAAAACTGGACTTTACCAGCCTCAATAAAACCTGCACAGGCTTCAATCATGCCAAAATCAGCATACTCATTATGGCTGCCGCCTGATGATGCGAAGACTATAATCGGGAGCCCAGCATGGCCATAGCGATTGACATACATTTCACGGCCTAGATTGCCGCTCCAATGACTTAAAAATTCTACATGCATAGTTTCCACCTCTTTCTCACTGTTTGACTAGATTACCATTTCTCGCTGATAAAACGGAAACAGTCTGGCAAGTGCTCTGCCCAAGCGATTTCATTATGAATAGCTCCAGACTGGATCTTAATCTGAATATTTGCCAAATCTACCCCAGATACAAGTAACTGTCGGAAATAGCTGAGCGATGAATCAATATAGGCCTGCTTGATGTTGCCAGCCATCAATGTCTTATCCGTATCATCAGCCTCTTCTGTCCCAACATAAATGAAAACTCGCTGGTCAGCCTGAAGTTTTTTTCTCTCAATATAACGGTCAAAGGCTTCCTGATGCAGCCAATTTGCTGATGAAAAGATGCCCAGACAGCCAATCTGATCTTGGTATTCAACACCGATAAACTGGCTGATATTTCCCCCAAGAGAGGAGCCAATCATAGCCGTATGCAGCCGATCCGACTTTGTCCGATAATGCTGGTCAATGAAAGGCTTGACGACTTCCATAACAAACTCCGCATACTCCGTTCCCTTGCCGCCAAACTGAATACCAGGAATATTGGACTCTTGGAACTTCCAAGCTGAATACTCATTCATCCGCCGTTGACCATCGTTATCAATAGCCACGACAATCATTTTTTCAATATCTGGATTACGCTTGATTGTCGGAATAACCTTCCACGAATGGCCGCTGAAAGATTCCTTGCTATAAAGAACATTTTGTCCGTCATGAAAATAAACGACCGGATAGGTCTTGTTTGTATCCTGACTATAGTTCTTTGGAAGTAATACGCGGACACGGCGTTTCTGCTTGGTATAAGGAACAACTAACTCATGTGTTTTCATTTCAAGGTAAAAATAGGATTTATTCATTTTCAGAAAACTTTCTATTTTCAAAATTTTTATTTATTATATCACAAATTAAGCAAAAAAGTTAGGGATTTCCTAACTTTTTGATGATTTTTATTAGATAATGATAGAAAATAGATTATTTATCCAAATAAGGCTGTAAATCCTGCAAGGCTCGCTCGGCGATTTTTTCGTAACGTTCTTTTTTATCACGAATGCGCGGACCTTCCAATTCTTTGATAATCCCAAAATTGACATTCATGGGTTGGAAATGCTTGCTGTCAGCATGAGTAACATAATGAGGCAGACTTCCAATAGCTGTTGTTTCTGGAAAGACAAGTGCTTCTTCTCCCTTGAAGAGTCGAGCAGCGTTAATACCAGCAACTAGGCCAGAAGCTGCTGACTCTACGTACCCTTCAACTCCAGTCATTTGACCTGCAAAGAAAAGATTTGGCTGTTTCTTAGAGCGGAAAGTCTGTTCCAGCAGATTTGGAGAGTCCATATAGGAGTTTCGATGCATGACACCATAGCGAACAAATTCTGCATTCTCAAGACCAGGAATCATTTGAAAAACTCGCTTTTGCTCGCCCCACTTGAGATGAGTCTGAAAGCCGACGATGTTGTAAAGACTACCTGCTGCATTGTCCTGACGAAGCTGCACCACAGCATATGGCGTCTTATATTCACCATCTCGAGGCCCTTGGTAGTCATCTGGATATTCTAAACCAACCGGCTTCATCGGTCCATAAAGCATGGTTTTAATGCCTCGCTTAGCCATAACTTCAATAGGCATACAGCCTTCAAAGTATTTTTCTTTTTCAAAGGAATTGAGCGGCGCTTCTTCAGCGTTGACCAAAGCATCATGGAAATCCATAAATTCTTGCTTGGTCATGGGTGCGTTGAGATAGGCAGCTTCGCCCTTATCATAGCGGGATTTGAGATAGACCTTGGTCATATCAATGGTATTGACATCAATGATTGGCGCTGCTGCGTCGTAGAAATAAAAACCGTCACCTCCATTGAGCACGTGGATTTTCTCGGCCAGAGCATCACTAGTCAAGGGCCCTGTCGCAATGACTGTGATGGCATCTTCAGGAATTTCAGTGATTTCTTCGCGAATGACTTCGATCAGTGGATGATTGGTCACTAGCTCTGTTACCATCTGAGAAAAACCTTCTCTATCAACCGCTAGAGCACCACCTGCTGGCACCCGAGTCGCTTCTGCTGACTTTAAGATGACCGAGTCCAACCGCCGCATTTCTTCCTTGAGCAGACCGACTGCATTGGTCAGCGCATCTCCTCGCAGAGAGTTAGAGCAGACCAGTTCTGCAAAGTCCGCAGTTTTGTGTTGAGGCGTCGACTTGACACCCCGCATTTCATAGAGTTTGACTGGGATGCCACGCTTGGCAATCTGGTAAGCTGCTTCACTGCCAGCCAAACCAGCACCGATAACATTGATATAGGATGATGACATGATACTCTCCCTTGGATATTTCTAGATTTTCACTCTGACCATTATAACAAAAAGATAGTAAAAAAGACAGACAGGAGAATTCCCGTCTGTCCATCATTTTGTCATTTTTTCCAAGTAAGCAATCTTAGCAAAATCCTTATGATTGTTATTTTCATTTCGGTAAGAATCTTGGGAAGAAGCACGGTAGATAGCTAAAAATTGCTCTGCAGTTGGCAGCAAAAACTTGACACCTTCAACTTCTTTTCGAGTCAGCTCCGCTATTGGTACACCCGAAAAAGCCTCTAAGGTTTCCATGGCTCCGAATTCAATAGACAAATCTTCTTTTTGAAATTCATGCTCGTGCAAATCAACAAAACGATAGCCCAAGCGGTCCATCATTGGTTCAATCTTATCCATATCATAAATACGCTCTTCGTCTGGTGCTTCCCAGCCACGCTCATCACCATGAACATGAATATCAATATCCCGCGCCTGCCAGTCCTGACCAGTAACCTGCTCCAGCCCCAAGGAGCCCATCAGCAGTGGAACAATTCCCATCTTGTTCAGTTGAGACGCGATTTTTAGAAATTCTGCAAATTTATCTGTCATAAAGCTGCACCTCTTCTTCAGAAAACATTTTACCTAATATAAATTATGTAAAAAACAGTTATTTCACTTTTTCTTCTTCGTAATCGCCATTGCTGCAGACCACTTGCTTGCCTCCGCCGCGAACTTTCTTTTCAATCAGATAATGGTCACATTTTGGACAGTTCCGACCAACTGGCTTGTCCCAAGATGTGAAATCACAGTCTGGATAACGATCACAGCCATAGAAAATGCGATTTCGCTTAGTCTTACGCTCGATAACTTGACCTTTCTGACACTGAGGACAGGTCACGCCGATCTCCTTGACAATAGCCTGAGTGTGACGACAGTCTGGAAAGTTACTGCAGGCGTAGAACTTGCCAAATCTACCCAACTTGATGACCATGGGACTGCCACAGACCTCACAATCAAAACCAGCCGGTTCATCCTTGATTTGGATTTTCTCCATTTCAGTCTCGGCTTTAGCGACTTCCTTTTCAAAAGGTCGATAAAATTCGTCAATGACCTTCTGCCACTGTTCTTTTCCGACTTCTACATCATCCAGTTTTGCTTCCATTTCGGCTGTAAATTTCACATTTACAATACCTGGAAAGAATTCGACAATCAATGAATTGACAATCTCCCCTAGTTCCGTCGGCTCAAAGCGCTTGGAAACCAACTTAACGTAATATCGTTTCTGAATAGTTTCAATAGTCGGTGCATAGGTAGAAGGCCGACCAACACCATTTTCTTCTAAAGTTTTGATGAGAGTCGCTTCAGAATAACGTGCAGGCGGCTGGGTAAAGTGCTGTTCTGGATTGGTATTAACACGTTTGACGGTATCACCCTTTTCCATGTCTGGCAGCATTTTATTCTTGTCAGAGTCGTTGTAAATAGCCAGATAGCCATCGAACTTGACCTGACTGCCATTGGCGGCAAATTGGACACCATTTTGCCCCAGCTTAACATTCATAGTATCAAAGACTGCTGCTGTCATTTGGCTGGCTACAAAACGGTTCCAAATCAGCGTATAAAGCTTAAGCTGATCCTTGTCCAAATACTTTGCGATGCTTTCTGGAGTATTGAAAACGCTGGAAGGACGAATGGCCTCGTGGGCATCTTGAGCGCTAGAAGCGTTCTTAGCCTTGCTGCCATGTTTGGAATATTTAGCACCAAATTTATCCGTGATAAAGCTTGCTGCTTCATTTTGCGCTACAGGGCTGATACGAGTCGAGTCGGTACGCATATACGTAATCAGACCTTGTACGCCAGAACCGATATTAATCCCCTCATAGAGCTGCTGAGCAACCATCATGGTCTTACGTGTCCGGAAATTAATCTTATTAGCGGCATCTTGCTGCATAGAGGAAGTCGTGTAGGGCAGTGGAGCATTGCGTCGACGCTCTTTCTTTTCGACACTGTCGACAGTAAAGTCATCACCCTTGAGGTGAGACAGGACTTCTTTGACCTCGTCGTTGTTGGTCAGCTTCATCTTTTTACCGTTCATACCATAGAAGCTGGCCTGGAACTGACGACTTCCTTTCTTGAAGGTTCCGTCAATTGTCCAGTATTCTTCTGGTTTGAAGGCATTGATTTCATTTTCTCGGTCGATAATCAGCTTGAGGGCGACAGACTGCACCCGACCAGCTGACAGGCCTTTTTTGACTTTCTTCCAGAGAATAGGAGAAATGGAATAACCAACCAAACGATCCAGAACTCGACGAGCCTGCTGGGCATCGACCAGATCCATATCAATCTGGCGGGGCTCTTTAAATGCATTCTTGACTGCATCTTTGGTGATTTCATTAAAGACGACGCGGTTTTTTTCTTTCTCATCCAGATTCAGAATGTGAGCCAGATGCCAAGAAATAGCTTCTCCTTCGCGATCCGGGTCACTTGCCAGAAAGACTTGCTTAGCTTTCTTCGCTTCTTTTTTCAAGTCATTAATCAAGGGACCTTTGCCACGAATATTGATGTATTGAGGCTCATAGTTATTTTCAAAATCAATGGACATAGTAGACTTTTTCAGGTCACGAATATGCCCGACACTGGCCAGAACCTTGTAGTTTCGTCCCAGATATTTTTCTATTGTTTTTGCCTTGGCAGGCGACTCTACGATGACAAGATTTTTCTTTGTCGTAGACTTTTTCTTTGTTTTTGTTACCAATTTAGACACCTTCTATAAGAAATAAATCTCATAGAGTTTAAACTATTTTTTGATAGATGTCAACTGCTAACTTTTCTTATAGGAAAACTTGTTTTAAAAATCAAACTCAGAAAGGATATCAGAGCCTGATGTGATGCACTTTGCGCCCTCTTGAATCAAATGATGGCAACCGTCAGATTTTCCATCTAAAATTGTCCCCGGAATAGCAAAGACATCCCGCCCTTCTTCCATGGCTCGCTCACAGGTAATCAGACTGCCTGAGCGCATCTTGGCTTCCGCCACGATGACGCCTCGACAGAGACCAGCGATGATACGATTCCGCTCTGGAAAATGAAATTTCAAGGGCTGTTCACCTGGACCATACTCTGTCAGCAATAAATGATTTTTGCCAATGTAAGCTTGTAATTTTTTGTTAGCCTTGGGATAGAAGACATCTAATCCCGTCCCAATGACAGCAATGGTCTGACCTCCGTTTTGCAGGGCAGCCATGTGAGCCGCTGTATCTATTCCACGAGCTAGGCCACTGACGATAACCAATTCATTGTTTAGCTCTTTGATAATCTTTTGTACTGAGGCATTTCCTTGCTTGCTGCTGTCTCTACTGCCAACGACCGCAGCTTTGGGCAATTCTAGTAGATTTAGATTTCCCTGATAAAATAACAAAGTCGGGGCATCGTAAATTTCACATAAATCCCAAGGATAAATATCATCCAAGATAGAAAAGGACGGAAAAAGTTCAAATTCTTCCTTTAAAGCCGGTAAATCAAGCCGTTTATACTTTTCTATAAAGAGTGCAGGATTGCGGCACTCAGATACGACAGCCTTATCTCGCAGAGAAAGCTTGCCATCTCTACTCTCAGCATATCTCAAAACATTTAAAACCTGATGATTAGTCAAACCAGCTTTTTTCATTTTATAAATCTCAAAATTATTCATTTTTTCACCTCACTTTCTTATTCGTAAAAAGTTCAAAAAAAAACTGCAGTACAGTTCCTTCTTTACGATTCTATTAAATTTGGTGTTATCAATAGCTGGTCTCCTTGCCTAACACACCTTTTATTCACTATGAACAGGAATTTCCTTAATAATTTTAGCAGGATTGCCAGCCAAGACTACATTATCACCAAAAGACTTGGTCACAACCGCTCCTGCTCCGACTACCACATTATCTCCTAGTGTCACGCCTGGCAGAATCGTCACACCGCCGCCAGCCCAGAAATTATCACCAATAGTGATTGGTGCTCCGTACTCAATACCGGAATTTCTTTCCACTGGATCAAGCGGATGAAGAGGTGTCAGAAGCTGGCAATTTGGACCAAGCAAAGCATTATCTCCGATGCGAATCGGGCAAACGTCCAACATAGTCAGATTCCAGTTAGAATAAAAATTCTCCCCTAGATGAATATTGATTCCATAATCACAGACCAAGTCAGGCTTCATAGCAAGATTTTCCCCTGTGCTGCCAAACCATTCTTTGATAATAGCCGTGCGCTTGACACTGTCTTGTTCTTGGTTAAAACGATATTGAAATTCCTTTGACCTTGCTGCCAATTCTCTTAATTCACTGTCTTGTGGTCGGTAAATCTCTCCAGCAATCATTTTTTCGTATTCGCTTTGCATATCATCCTCCTTTTCATGCGTGACAAATGGATAGTCAGGTACAGTTGTTCATCCTCTGATGTTTGGTAATTTCTGGTTTGCTTTAAAAATTCAGCAATCTTCCTAGTGGTTTCATAAGCCAAGGGATACTTACATTTAAGTAAGTCAAACATCTCATTGTCCTCCAAGTCACGATTGCCGCTATTAGTCAGAACTCGCTCACAGAAAAATTTTAGATGGGTCATGAAGCGCTCAAGGTAGATGTCTTCCTCGTCTAAAGAAATTTCCAAACTGTATTTGACAATGGTCATGATTTCCTCCATCATCATAGTCAAATCACGCGCAGTTCCATCGCCATTTTCCAGCTCTGCATTGACCAAGGTCAGCGCCATAAATGCTGCTTCATCATCTGGAAGTTCCTTACCGATATAAGCGCTCAAAAGCTGTTTTGCAAACTGACCAACCTCAAACTCGATAGGAAAAAAGCGTTTAATATCCCACATGAGGAAATTCTTGAGATAAATATCATCTTCCAAGCGCAGCAAGACACCGTAGATATGGTCTGCCATTGCCAGAAAAGCAGTGTCTTTGAGCTTCTTCTGCAGTTTCTCTCTTGCGAAAGAAATAATCTTATCTGCCATTTCCATGATGTCTGCCGGCAGCTCCATCAGAAGCTGGCGTCTATTTTCTGACAAGACATACTTTTTCTCAATCTGCTCATCTGGAATCTCCTGGCCAACTTTTCGACCAAAGGCCAGTCCTCGTCCCATGAGAATAACTTCTTCTTGGTTTTCTTCAGAAATTACCACATTATTGTTTAAGATTTTACTGATAAGCATGCCTCACCTCTTCGTGCCTATTCACACATTGATTTTACGGGTTCAAATGTCTTGCGATGAATAGGAGTTACGCCGTTTCTTTCCAATCCTTGCAAATGACTTTTGGTCCCATAACCAGCATTTTTCGCAAAATCATAGCCAGGAAATTCCTTGTCGTAGTCTGCCATCAGCTTATCCCGAGTGACCTTAGCCAAAATACTGGCCGCTGCGATAGACAGAGAATTAGCATCACCCTTGATGATGGACTCTTGCGGAATCTCAACATCCAGTTTCATGGCATCAATCAGCAGATAATCTGGCTTGAGACTCAACTTAGACAAAGCCTCTTTCATAGCAAGCTTAGTCGCTTCGTAGATATTGACTTGGTCAATAATCTCGTTGTCCATCAGGCCAATACCGACTGCCAAAGCTTTATCCATGACTGCTTGATAGATTTCTTGGTGCTTTTTCTTGGGAATCTTTTTACTGTCGTTTAGCCCCTTAATCTTACATCCTGGAGGTAAGATAACAGCTGCAGCGACAACTGGTCCAGCTAGAGGACCACGACCGACTTCATCAATTCCAGCAATAGCTTGATAGCCTGCTTGATAAATCTCTTTTTCATACCGTAGCATTTGCTCTAGACGAAAATCCTCATCTAACTCTGCCTGAATAGCTCTTTTACGCTTTTCAACCGCCTTTTGAACTCCGCTGCGCTGGTCATTCGCCGCTTCTGCAAGAAAAGGATCAGTCAAATCTGTCACCAACTCTAAACGTTGCTGGATTTCTTTAATCGTTGCCATCTAGTTCTCCAACAGTGTCCAAGCAATAACGGCCTAATTTGCCATCGCGGACATCTTTGACAAAAAGACTGTAAAAACGGTCATAGTCATCGCGGAAGCCGAGTTTTTGAGTCATATCCATAATCATGTCAGGCGCTTCCTGACTTAGATCCAGCTGCTTGAAGCGTGCTGTCAGCTCCTCAGGATAATGCTCCTTAAAGTAATTGAGACCAAAAATCGTCACCTCATCCATAGGCAGTAGATTATCCTTAATAGCTCCAGTCAGAGCAAGCTTGAGAGCAACTGTCTTATCTTCAAACTTAGGCCAGAGAATCCCAGGTGTATCTAAAATTTCCAAGTCTTTATTTGACTTGAGCCATTGCTGACCTTTGGTCACACCAGGCTTATTCCCTACAACAGCAATTTTCTTACCTGCCAAGCGATTCATGAGGGTTGATTTACCAGCATTGGGAATGCCGATTATCATGGTACGCAAGGTTTCGATGCGAATTCCTCTTTCTTTCTGTCGCGCCAATTTATCAGCCATAAGCTTTTTAGCTGCATCTGTCACTTTTTTAACAGCAGATTGCTCTTTGGAATTAATAGATAAAGTCGGAATCCCCTGACTTTCAAAATAGCTCTGCCATTCTTTGATACGAACAGGGTCTGCCAAATCAGCCTTGTTTAAAATCAGAAGCTTAGGTTTATCGCCCACAATCTTAGTCAGCATAGGATTTTGACTGGATAAAGGAAGCCTCGCATCGACCAGTATCGTCACAAAATCAACAAACTTAATATTTTCCTGTACCTGTCTCCGTGCCTTGGACATATGCCCCGGAAACCATTGAATCGTTGCCATAATTTATCCTTTCAATGAATATCATTGATAAAATTTTATATCTTTACCTATTTTAACATATTTCTAGATTTTAAGTGGATGAATCCAAAACGTATCACTCAACATCTCTAAGAACAAAGTAAAAAGCCCTAGTGGACTTTCTAACTTTATCTTACTTGCTCAAAATGCAGATGTACAGCGATATGATCTCCATAGCCATTGCGCTCTAAATCGCGTTGTAGGCGATAGGAAATATAATGCTCGGCGATGGTAATATAACCTGCACCCAAGAGGCGGCTTTCAACCATAGACTGAATCATACTGATTGTCGCACGTTCAACCTTAGCTTCTTCCAAATCTAGAACGACTTTCTTTGTAACCTGCGCTAAATTCTGACGCAAATCATCTGTCAACACATAGACAGTCTGAGCTGCCTTTAAAACTGCTTGATAGATTTTATCTGGGTCAAATTCTACAACCTCACCGCTCCGTTTAATAACTTGCATAAAAAAACTCCTTTATTTATATATTTCTGATGTAATGTAAATCTCTGGCTTGACTGCTATCAATCCAATTTTCAGTAGCAGACTCAAAGACAAAGCCCTCTTTTTTATAAAAAGGAAGACCAATATCATTTCCTTCGGTTACTGTGACGGCTTGTTCTCTAGCCTGATATTGTGATTTTTGATAACTTGTCAAGGTCTCCAGTAGCTCATGACCGATTCCCAAACGTTGAGCCTGCGGCAAGACATAGAGAACGTAGACATTGGCTCTGCCGTCCTCGCTCATTCCACCACCAATACAACCAAGCACCTGACCATTCCTTTCTGCCAGCCAATAGCCGTTCCATTCGGTAGAAAGTTCAGTCAAGTCCTTGTGCAAACGTTCTTGGCTATAGAACATGTCAAACACTCGTTCTATGTAGAAAGAGGAATAAATATCTTTATAGGTAGTCAGCCAAGTTTCTCTACATACTTTTTGGATTTGTTGCCAATCATCCTTGCTTGCCTTACGAACCCGCATTTCATCACCTCTCAAGCGAAAACTTACCCTACCATTATACAATTTTTTCTTGTTTTTTTCAAAAAGAATGGAACATTTAGAAAAAGGACTGTAGAGATGAACCGAACCACAATCCTTAGAATTTTATCTAACGTTTGATGCACCATTCAAATGCAATCCTTTTGAAATATTTTTCAGACAACTATAAGTATTAGTCTTTTTATGAAGTTAATAGGATTAGCTAACAAGGCATATATTATATACTATTTTGCTCTAATACAATATCCTGTTTCTTGTAACGATAGTGCATTTTCCAATGATTTTCAGATACTTCTTCTAAACTCAACGTTTTGTTAATAGCCTTAAAGGACAATTTTTCTTCTTCAACTCTCTTTAAGAGCTCAACTAATAACTCTCCTCCAGCGTTCAGAGAAATTAAACTATCATCTTCACTATCATATTGAAGTAGAATTTTCTTTGTTGGTTTGTGAATGATGTTATAGAGAAAAGTTTCAAATCCCAGTCAGTTATCAGTATAAGAAGTAAATAAATAATTCCTAAAACAGATCCAAGTAAAATCAATCCTGAACCATAGCAACCAGCCTTATCACCAGTTCGGATAACTGGCTTATCATAAACTTTTTTGCCCTCAAGTTTTTCCAGTATATGCTTAGCCTTATACTCCTCAATTCGTTCACTATGTTTTTCTGTCACAATTTTCAATTCTTTCTTTATTATTTTTATCTATGTCAATCCTAAAACTACTTCTATCAATCAATAATCCGGCCTCAGGACGCCTTTAACAGTCTCTTTGGTCGCTTGATAGTCACCATCAACCACGACCTTGATAATGCGTTTGGCATCTTCTTCAGGTGCAGGCACAAGTGGTAAGCGAGTTGGACCAGCTGCAAAGCCCAAGTAATTAAGTACAGCTTTGACTGGGGCAGGACTTGGGTAAGAGAAAAGCGCATTGACTTTAGGGATGAATTTTCGTTGGATAGCTGCTGCTTTTTTGATGTCATTGTGCTCAATAGCATCAAGCATTTCAAACATTTCATCACCGTTTGTGTGAGAAGCAACTGAAATAACTCCATCAGCCCCCAGATTCATAGCATGAAAGGCATCGCCATCCTCACCAGTGTAAATCAGAAACTCCTCTGGACGATGTTCGATCAGATAGGCCATATTCGCCAGACTAGTACATTCTTTAACGCCGATAATGTTTGGATGTTCTGCCAACCTCAGCATAGTCTCAGGTGTCATCTCAACCACTACCCGGCCAGGTATATTGTAGATAATGATCGGCAGGTTTGAAGCATCCGCAATGGCTTTAAAATGCTGATACATCCCTTCCTGAGAAGGTTTGTTGTAATAGGGAACAATGGCTAAACCAGCCGCAAACCCACCAAATTCATCTACTTCTTTTACGAATTCGATAGAGTCGCGCGTTTCGTTGGTACCGACACCGGCAATCAAAGGAACACGCCCCTTGACAACCTTTTGAACCGCCGCAAATAATTCTAACTCTTCATCGTGGGTCAGGGTTGGACTTTCTGCAGTTGTTCCAGCAAGTAAAATCCCATCCGTATGGTGAGCCAATAGATGCTCAATCAAGTCTGGAATAGCTTCAAAATTGATGGAGCCATCTTCATGAAAAGGTGTAATAAAAGCTGTGATTATTTTACAGTTTTTCAAATCCGCATACGCCATAAACTTACCTCTCTTTATTATACGAAAAGAGGGTTGAAAGAAAGATTATTCAACCCTATACTGTCAAGTTTCCTTGGTCACTTTATTTTAATTCAAAAACTACTTCTGCTGTCGGATGAACTAAACCACGCTCATGCAGTGTCTCTGCGATTTGAACAGAATTCCAAGCCGCCCCCTTAAGAAGATTGTCTGAAACAACCCACATGTGGATTCCTTTTTCCGCATCTAAATCTTTACGAATCCGGCCAACAAAGGTTTCTTTCTTACCAACCGCATTGATTGCTTGCGGATAAACCTGATGAGCTGCATCATCCTCCAAAACAGCACCTGGGAAGGCTGCAATTGCTGCTTTTACCTGTTCAATAGGTGCTACTTCTTTAGTCTCGATGTAAACAGACTCTGAGTGAGCAGACAAAATCGGAAGGCGGACACATGTCGCAGAAACAGCAATAGAATCATCTTCCATGATTTTCTTAGTTTCCTTGGTCATCTTCATCTCTTCATAAGTATAGTCGTTATCTGTGAAGACATCAATCTGAGGTAAGGCATTAAAGGCAATAGGATAATGTTTTTTGTCACCACCAGATGGCAGGATATTGGCTTCCGCATCCTTAGGATTTACACCATCATTGAGAACAGAGCGTAATTGTGCTTGGGTTTCAAGAATGGCTCCCATGCCTGCACCAGAAACCGCTTGATAGGTAGACACAATGATGCGCTCCAGACCCCATTTTTGACGAACAGGCTCTAAAGCTACCATCATCTGAATTGTCGAGCAGTTAGGGCAAGCGATAATTCCCTTGTGCTGATCTAAGGCATGGACGTTGACTTCTGGAACAACTAGAGGAACATCGGGATTTTGACGGAAATAAGAGGTGTTATCGACCACTACCGCTCCAGCTTTGACTGCGTAAGGAGCGAATTTTGCCGAAGTAGAACCACCAGCTGAGAAGAGAGCAATATCTACACCTTCAAAAGCCGTTTCAGTTGTCTCTTCGATAGTAATATCTTGTCCCTTGAACTGGAGAACTTTACCAGCTGAACGAGCAGACGCCAGATAGCGTATTTTATCAATTGGAAGGCTAGATTCTTCCAGCATTTTAATCATTTGAGATCCAACGGCGCCTGTGGCACCTACTACAGCAACTGTATATCCCATGCGATAACCTCTCTGAATTTTCAAAAAATTTTTATTGTTAGTATTATACTATTTTTAGGGAAAAATGCAAATATTTCTGAAGAATATAAGTGTGATATTTTGATAAACCACACCAACTCTCTTACCTCTCTATGAGAACTTTCAAGCTTTACAGCTTTTGTTCTCACGAACAAAACTGCATCCATTGCTCTACGACTCAACTGCCTTCTGCGAAGTTGTTTCATCAAGAGCAATAGCACTCACGACATAGATCGTCTCAGCATCAATGTCTCTATACTCGGCTTCGACTAACGGTCTTGCCTCTCTAAGAGCGCTTTAAAAGTTTACAGTTTTTGTTCTCATGAACAAAACTGCATCCACTGCTCTATGACTCAACTGCCTTCTGCGAAGTTGTTTCGCAAAGAGCAATAGCACTCACGACGTCGACCGTCTCAGTATCAATGTCTCTAAGCTCGGCTGCGACTAATGGTCTTGCCACTCTAAGAGACATAGAAAAATCCCCAATCCGTAGACTGGGGATAAGGGCACTTTCATGTGATCAGCAGGTTCACACAACTGATCAAGGTCCGCTCCTGCGTTTATGACCTCCCATGCTTCAATTTGCAGAAAAACTGCATATCGACTCATCGCACGAAATATAGTTTACCTTATCTTTTTCCGTTTTGTCAAGGTATTTAATCTAAAATATAAACAAAAACTTGTCTATCCTTCCACTCCTGCCCTTCTTTTTGGAATTGTTTCCGTACTTCTTCAAGATAGAAATCAGCTTGCTCCAGTAATTTTTGCGAAGGGATATTCTGTAGATCAACATGTGCTTCTAAACGATGAAATCCTAGTTCGCGACTAACTTTCTTGAGTTCTTCTAACATTGCTCTGGCGTAGCCCTGACGCCAAAATTGATTATGTATCGTATAACCTATTTCCGCCCATTGAAAGTCATCTCTAGCTAGCACAAATAAATTAACCATACCAACATGTTTTCCGCTTTTTGCGTCATAAATTCCCCAAATATACTGCTGGTCTTTCTCTCGAAAATCGCGGTGCTTAGCCACCAAATCCGAAAACCAACTTTCTGTACAAATTGTCATATCTAAAAGCCCATCATCAAATAGCGATTGGGAAGGTAGTCTATTGGAAAATCCTTCCAGCCAAACCGAGAAATCCTTCTCTTCCAGATATTTTAAATAAATATGTTTCATAAATACTTACTTCCCTCTCGAATACTAAGCGCAGCCATTTCTGCCTGATGCCGCTCGATAAAATCTCTGACCCAGTCTGGATTGGTTTTGGAATAATCTCTCAGCGCCCAGCCGATGGCCTTGTTAATAAAGAATTCTGTTTGGCCCAGATTATTTACTAAAATCTTCTCTAATAGCTCCGTGTCTGTTTTCTCTTTTCGCAATAGCTGATGATCAATAGCCAAGCGCCGCAGCCAGATATCCTCATCACAACTCCAAGCTAAAATAATCTCTTTGGTTTCTGGGAATCGAGCAATGATTGATCCGACCAAGCGGTCCAAAAAGTCAATGGTATCCCACCAAGATTTTGTTTGAGCCAGCTTTTTCAAACGTGGCAAGTCAGATGGAGTCAATAGTTTCTTGCGACTTTCCAGATAATCTAGCGCGGCATACTGTAGTTCTCGATAAAGATTATTCCAAGCTTCATTTATAAAATTCCAGTCAACGACGGAGTCAGTCTGCTGTTTGAAAAAAGCCTTTGCGAGCTTCCGTCTGGCTGGAGTCTTGACTCCTAGAAACTCAAATTTATTTTTCATATAGGCTTTCATAGCTCCCGCATCGTCAGGGTTAGCTACTGCTTTCAGATTTTCAAGTAATTCTTCTACATCCATAACTTACTCCAGCAATTCACGGTCATAAATAGTGTAGTCGCAGCGGTAAATCACGAGACGCTTTCCATCAATCAGCAACTCCGAAGTCTTAGGGGCATCAGATTTATCAAGAGAGACACGGTCGCCAGCATAGGCAGCCAACGGAGTGCCGTTTTGAGAGCGAATCAGAACAACCTTTTTCTTTCCGGTAAAGTCGTTTTTAAAGGCTGAAATCATGCGATTTAAAACAGGAACAGAATGGCTATTCTCCTCAACATCTGCAGTCTTTTGATACTGGGCAAAGACATCTTTCAAGCCTTTTTCTTCTGCAATCAAGGAAGAGCCCACATGGTCAATCTCATACTTACCCAAGGTTATTTTGAGCACAGAAGAATCTTCCTTGGAATTTCCTTCCGCATCAACTGAATCAAACTCCTCGTTACGCGAGATGGATAGGGACTTGCCCGACATCTGGTCAATGAGTTGGGAATTCTCATCATAGGTGCGAACCGTCATCTCCAACCCCAACCATTCCTCCTTGGCATTTTTGAACCAATTTTCAACTGCCTGACAGCCGGTCAAGGTCAAAAGGGTAACGCTTAGAAGAGTTATTAATAAATGTTTCTTTTTCATCATTTTTACTCCATTTCTTTTAAAAGTTTGATGGGGCCAGCTTGCTTGTCCAAGGACTTTTGCAGCCAAACAATGTCATGCCAACGCTCGAATTTATAGCCCATTTTAGGGAAATGCGCCACCTGCTGGTAACCTCTTTTTCGATGCAAAGCCAGGCTAGCTTCGTTAGGCAGAGAAATACAGGCTAGAAAATGCATATATCCCATCTGATCTAACAGGTCTTCAAGCTTATCATAAAGCTTACTGCCGACTCCTTTTCCTCTAGCATCTTGACTGACATAAACCGATAATTCCACTGCCCAATCATATGCTGCACGCGCATAATAAGTCGAAGCATAAGCATAACCTACGACTACACCGTCTTCTTCCGCCACCAGGTAAGGATATTTTTCCAATGTTTTCGCAATCCTATTTGTGAAATCTTCGATAGTTGGAACTTCATACTCAAAAGTGATGGCTGTATTCTCTACATAAGGCGCGTAAATAGCAAGCAAGGTCGCAGCGTCTGATGGTGTTGCAAATCTAATGTTCATATTGACTCCATATTCTATTCTCATTATTTTCACTATTATACCAAAAAAGGCTCGTAAAGAGCCTTTTAGACCAAAATCAAAATAGACCTATCGCTGTGCCATCTGCCGCAACATCCATATTAAGTGCTGCAGGACGTTTTGGCAACCCTGGCATAGTCATGACATCTCCTGTCAAAGCCACGATAAAGCCTGCTCCAAGTTTTGGTACCAATTCACGAATGGTAATTTCAAAGTTTTCTGGCGCACCCAGAGCAGCAGGATTGTCTGAGAAGCTATATTGTGTTTTGGCCATACAGATTGGCAACTTATCCCAGCCGTTTTTGACAATTTCCCGAATCTGAGTCTGCGCTTTTTTCTCAAAATTTACCTTCGAACCACGATAGATTTCTGTGACAATTTTTTCGATTTTTTCTTCAATAGAGAGGTCATTGTCATAGAGGCGAGTGTAATGAGCAGGTTCTTCATTAATGGTTTTGACTACAGTCTCAGCCAGAGACACACCACCTTGAGCGCCATCAGCCCATACGCTAGCTAACTCAACGGGCACCTTAATTTCTTCACAAAGTTCTTTAAGAGTAGCAATTTCAGCTTCCGTGTCAGATACAAATTCATTGATGGCTACTACCACTGGAATACCGAACTTACGGATATTTTCAACGTGACGTTTGAGATTGGCAAAGCCAGCTCGAACCGCCTCAACATTTTCTTCTGTCAGAGCATCTTTCGCAACGCCGCCATTCATCTTAAGAGCACGAAGGGTTGCGACAATCACTACTGCATCTGGAGAAGTTGGTAAGTTTGGAGTTTTAATGTCCAAGAATTTTTCAGCACCAAGGTCCGCACCAAATCCTGCTTCAGTCACTGTATAATCAGCCAAACGCAGCGCTGTGCTGGTCGCCAAAACAGAGTTACAGCCGTGGGCGATGTTGGCAAAAGGCCCGCCATGAACAAAGGCTGGTGTCCCGTAAATAGTCTGAACTAGATTTGGCTTAATCGCATCTTTCAAGACCAAAGCCAAGGCCCCTTCTACCTCAAGGTCACGAACATAGACTGGTGTGCGGTCATAGCGATAACCGATGACAATGTTAGCCAAGCGTTTTTTCAAATCTTCAATATCCGTAGCTAGGCAAAGTATCGCCATAATTTCAGAAGCAACGGTAATATCAAAGCCATCTTCGCGTGGAATACCGTTAACTGGACTTCCTAAGCCAACAGTCACATGGCGAAGAGCCCGGTCATTCAGGTCAACCACCCGCTTCCAGATAATGCGGCGCTGATCGATTCCCAGGGCATTTCCCTGATGAAGATGATTGTCAATGAGAGCTGACAGGGCATTATTAGCAGTCGTGATGGCATGCATATCACCAGTAAAATGCAAGTTGATATCTTCCATCGGTAGAACCTGCGCGTGGCCGCCACCAGCTGCTCCCCCTTTGATGCCCATCACGGGTCCCAGAGATGGTTCGCGGATAGCAATCATAGTTTTCTTGCCAATTTTGTTGAGCGCATCAGCTAGTCCAATAGTAATGGTAGACTTACCTTCTCCAGCTGGTGTCGGATTAATCGCTGTTACCAAAATCAGTTTGCCAACAGGATTTTTTTCAACCTCACGAATCTTATCAAAGCTTAGCTTAGCCTTGTACTTACCATATAGTTCTAAGTCGTCATAGTCAATGCCGACTTTTTTCACCACATCAACAATAGGCTGCAATTCAACACTTTGAGCAATTTCAATATCTGTTTTCATCAAGAACTCCTCTATCAATTAATATAAAGATTATAACAAAAAAGAGCAAAATCTACATGATTAAGCTCTAAATAGATTTTAATGTTCGGGAAAAAGGAAAGTTAGAAAATTCCTGTCCTCTGAAATATAAGATTTTAGAGAATTATTTTCCGCTGTGACACTCTGCAATTAGAATTATTTTACTAAATTTCTTTTTTCTTGTAAAATAGTGCTATGAACATATTGATTACTTCTGGCGGGACCAGCGAGAAAATCGACCGTGTCCGCTCTATTACCAATCATTCGACAGGCCGGCTTGGGAAAATCATAGCTGAAACTTTCCTAGACAAGGGCGATCAGGTGACTCTGGTGACGACTCCCAAGGCTGTTCGCCCGGCAGCTCATCCCAATCTTACCATTGTCAAGATTGAAAATGTTGCAGAACTGCTTGAAAGCTTGAAGCCGCTCGTTCACACACATGATGTACTGATTCATGCAATGGCTGTCTCAGACTACACCCCCGTCTATATGACTGGTTTGGAAGCTGTAGCGGCCAGCTCTGACATGACCGAATTTCTGAATAAGACTAACTCAGAAAGCAAGATTTCTTCTCAGGATGATGTTCAAGTTCTTTTTCTCAAAAAGACACCAAAAATCATCAGCCTAGTAAAAAAATGGAATCCAGCCATTCGCTTGATTGGATTCAAACTCTTGGTCAATGTTACTAAGGAAGAGTTACTCAAGACCGCACGAGCCAGTCTCATAAAAAATCAGGCAGAAATCATTGTTGCCAATGATTTGACAGAGATTTCTAACCAAGAGCATAGAGCTTACCTTGTCGGAAAAGAGACTGTAACTAAAGCTCAATCCAAAGAAGAAATTGCTCAGCTCCTCTACCAGCATATCCGCAATACATAAGGAGGATTAAGATGACTCAGATTACCTTAGCCGTCAGCGGCAGTATATCAGCCTATAAGGCTGCTGACATCACCAGCCGTCTAAAGAAAGAGAACTTTGAAGTAGCTATCCTCATGACAGAGGCAGCGACAGAATTTATCACACCGCTGACCCTGCAGGTCTTGTCGCAAAGACCAGTTGCAATTGATATTATGCAAGAACCTGACCCTAGCAAGGTCAATCACATTGACATCGCTAAAGAGTCGGACCTTTTTTTGCTGGCTCCCGCTACAGCCAATACCATCGCTAAACTAGCCAACGGCTTAGCTGACAATATGGTGACAGCTACTGCCTTGGCTCTGCCGCCTCATACCAAGAAAGTTTTGGCTCCAGCTATGAACACCAAGATGTATGAAAATCCACTAACTCAGGAGAATCTAGAACGTCTTCAGCACTTCGGTTGGAAAATTATTCAGCCACGTGAAGCAGTGCTAGCCTGTGGCGATCAGGGGACAGGTGCTCTAGCCGAAATTGATACGATTATTGATACAGTAAAGGAACTTATTTATGAAAAAACAGTCTAAAATTGCTCAAATTGCTATTTTCTTTGCCATCATGTTGGTACTGCACCTGCTCAGCTCGGTTATTTTCAACTTACTTCCAGTACCGATTAAACCTACGATTATTCACATCCCAGTGATTATCGCCAGTATCCTCTATGGCCCTAAAGTCGGAGCTGTTCTAGGTGGACTCATGGGATGTATCAGCGTTGTTACCAATACCTTGATTTTATTACCAACCAGCTATCTCTTTAGCCCTTTTGTGCCAAATGGAAGCCTTTCTTCGCTTCTTGTTGCCATGGTGCCTCGTATTCTCATCGGTATCACTCCTTATTTCGTATATAAAGCTATAAAAAATAAGGTTGGCTTGATTGTAGCAGGTTCCGTAGGTTCTGCCACCAATACTATTTTTGTCTTGGGCGGTATCTTCTTTCTCTTTGCAAATGTATACCAAGGTGATATCAAAGCACTTCTGGCTGTGATTCTATCAGCAAACTCTATTGCCGAGTTAATCATTTCTGCGGTTTTGACAGCAACTATTATTCCTGCACTTGAAAAAGCCCAAAAATGATGATGAGTTAGTTTTCGGACCAAGCAATGCTTTGGTCTTTTTTGATCCAGCATTTCCGCTATACCATTCTGAAATTCTTGAAACAATACCTTGAAAAGTATTTCATCGTTTTCTAGGTAACCTCTTTCAAAATTAATGAAAATGTGCTATAATGTAAGCGATTAAGAAAATTTAAGAGCAGGATTTTTTACTAAAATTTCCATCTCTTCATTTCAAAAATAAAGGAGACTCCACCTATGACTTATCAAGATAACTTCAAAAAATGGCTTGATTATGCTGAACTTCCTGACTATCTTCGAGAAGACTTGAACAGTATGGACGAAAAGACTAAGGAAGATGCCTTTTACACCAATCTTGAGTTTGGTACTGCTGGTATGCGTGGTTTGATTGGCGCTGGCACCAATCGTATTAATATTTATGTTGTCCGTCAGGCAACTGAAGGTTTGGCTCGCTTGATTGAAGAAAAAGGTGATGAGTTCAAAAAACGCGGTGTCGCGATTGCTTACGACTCCCGTCATTTCTCACCAGAATTTGCCTTTGAATCTGCTGCTGTTTTAGCAAAACACGGCATCAAGTCCTATGTCTTTGAAAGTCTGCGCCCAACTCCAGAACTTTCATTTGCAGTGCGCCATCTGGGGACTTTTGCTGGTATCATGATTACAGCCAGCCATAACCCTGCTCCATTTAACGGCTACAAGGTATATGGTGAAGACGGCGGACAAATGCCTCCGCATGATGCAGATGCATTGACAGACTACATCCGTGCCATTGAAAATCCTTTTGCTATCGAGGTTGCTGATGTTGAAGCTGAAAAAGCTTCTGGCTTGATTGAAGTGATTGGCGATGCTATTGATGCTGAATACCTCAAGGAAGTTAAAGATGTCAATATCAACCAAAAACTGATTGATGAATACGGCAAGGACATGAAGATTGTCTATACTCCTCTGCACGGTACTGGTGAAATGTTGGCTCGTCGTGCTTTGGCTCAAGCTGGATTTGATTCTGTAGAAGTTGTTGAAGCTCAAGCTGTAGCTGATCCAGACTTCTCTACTGTTAAGTCTCCAAATCCTGAAAGCCAAGCAGCCTTTGCCTTGGCTGAGGAATTGGGCCGTAAAGTTGGTGCAGATGTTTTGGTCGCAACTGACCCAGATGCTGACCGTGTCGGTGTCGAAGTTCTGCAAAAAGATGGCAGCTATCTCAACCTTTCAGGTAACCAAATCGGAGCTATCATGGCTAAGTACATCTTGGAAGCTCATAAGAGTGCTGGAACTCTGCCAGCAAACGCAGCACTTTGCAAGTCTATCGTTTCTACTGACTTGGTGACTAAGATTGCCGAAAGTTATGGCGCAACCATGTTCAATGTCTTGACTGGTTTCAAATTTATCGCTGAAAAGATTCAAGAATTCGAAGAAAAGCACAACCACACCTACATGATGGGATTCGAAGAAAGCTTCGGCTATTTGATTAAACCATTTGTTCGTGATAAAGACGCTATCCAAGCTGTTTTGGTTGTGGCTGAGCTAGCTGCCTACTACCGCTCACGTGGCTTGACTCTGGCTGACGGTATTGAAGAAATCTACAAAGAGTACGGTTACTTTGCTGAAAAGACTATCTCTGTAACCTTGTCTGGTGTTGATGGAGCTGAGCAAATCAAGGCTATCATGGCTAAGTTCCGTGACAATGCTCCGAAAGAATTCAACGCTACTGCTATTTCTGTTACAGAAGACTTTAAGGCACAGACTTCTACTGCCGCAGACGGTACTGTTACAGCTCTGACAACTCCTCCAAGCGATGTGCTGAAATACACTTTGGCTGATGGCTCATGGATTGCTGTCCGTCCATCTGGAACAGAACCAAAAATCAAGTTCTACATTGCCGTTGTCGGTGACAGCAATGAAGATGCTCAAGAAAAAATCGCTGCTATTGAAGCAGAGATTAATTCCTTTATCAAGTAAAATAACACTATCAACCAATCAACCAGAGAATGAAATTCACATTCTCTGGTTTTTCGTTTCCAAATCAAGCATTTTTCTGCTTTTTATGGCATACTAGTTTTATCAAAAGAAATGAGGATGATTTATGGAACAATTTGCTCAAAATATTAAAGACTTGGAAGTCACAACTGTAGACCGAGCTCGTCAAGCAATTGCTGACAAAGAGACAGCAACTTTCTTCGTAGGTCGCAAAACTTGCCCTTACTGCCGTAAATTCGCTGCTACTCTTGCTGGCGTGGTAGCTGCTACTAAGGCGCATATTTTCTTTATTAGCAGTGAAGAAGTCAGCGAATTAGAGAAACTGCAAGCCTTCCGCTCTGAATACAGCATTCCGACGGTTCCTGGTTTTGTTCATGTTCAAGACGGCCAAGTATCTGTTCGTTGTGATTCTTCTATGACTGCAGATGAAATTAAAGCTTTTGCAAACTTGTAAAATTGATTCAAAAAAATCTGAGACCAAATTAGTCTCAGATTTTTTATTCATTTCTAGCTTCCTGAAAAGCCTGCCACATCTTCTGCTGGGGTTTGGCAAAGGGGTAATTGCCAAAATCTTCTGGATGAAGCCACAAGACCTCTCCATCAGCTGCGATCTGGCTATCCTTAACTCGGCCATAAGCCAGCTGGATATGCCACTTGCGATGACTGAAAACATGTTGCACTTTTGAAAAGGACTGCTGCTGCCAATCAACAATCAAATCATAATCCTGCTCAAAGCTTTCTTGAGGAGACAAGTCCAGACTTGGCTGATTTTCTGCCACCTCAAAGAGCGACATCTGATTTTCAGTTTGAAATTCCTCGATTTCAATCAAGGGAAAATGCCAAAAACCTGATAACAAGCCAGCAGCCTCATTCTTTTCAAGCAAGAACTGTCCCTGTTCGTTTTCGATAATCAAGCCCTGCAAATAGACCGGAACCGGCTTCTTTTTAGGGGCTTTGATTGGGTATTTATCCATTGTTCCATGCAAATAAGCTGCGCTGAACTCCTTTACAGGACTGTCTTCTGGATGAGGATTAACAGGAGCTTCGATATCTGACCCCAGATCCATCAGCGCTTGATTAAAATCTCCAGGTCTGTCTGGATCAATCAGAATCTCCATCATAGCCTGAAATACCTTCCGATTGCTAGGTTGGCCAATATCTATATCAACTTCAAACAAGCGACTCAGCACCCGCATGACATTGCCATCTACCGCAGGCTCAGCTAGTCCAAAGGCAATACTAGCAATGGCGCCAGCTGTATAAGGTCCAATCCCTTTGAGGCTAGCAATTCCTTCATAGCTATCAGGAAATTTTCCAGCGAAATCCGTCATTATCTGCTGGGCTGCTTTTTGCATATTTCGCACCCGCGAATAATAGCCCAACCCTTCCCAAGCCTTGAGCAGTCTATCCTCTGGTGTCTGAGCTAAATCAGCTACTGTCGGGAACCAGTCAAGAAAGCGCTCATAGTAAGGAATCACCGTATCCACCCGAGTCTGCTGCAGCATAATCTCAGAAACCCAGATATGATAAGGATTATTTGTTCTGCGCCAAGGCAGGTCACGTTTGTTTTCATCATACCAAGTTAATAATTTCTCTCGAAAAGAGGCGATTTTATTTGCCTCCCACATCTCAATTCCGTATTCTTTCAAATCTAACATAAATCTAGTATAGCATAAGGCAAGAAAAATAGGAGAGCTTATGCCCTCCAATTGTTTCCTATCGTTTAATAATGACCGACTGCCTGACTGGCTGTAATCAAAGTCAGTTTGTAAACATCATCCGCATTACATCCTCGAGAAAGGTCATTAACTGGATGGTTAAGACCCTGCAAGATAGGACCTACTGCTGAAAAGCCACCTAAACGCTCTGCCATTTTGTAACTGATATTCCCAGCTTCGATACTTGGGAAGACAAAGACAGTCGCTTGACCGGCCACAGGGCTGCCAGGTGCTTTCAGCTCTGCTGTTGCAGGAACGAAAGCTGCATCAAACTGCAATTCACCATCGATAACCAAGTCTGGACGCATTTCCTGAGCCAACTTAGTCGCCTCCACTACCTTATCAACCTTTTCACCGAATCCAGATCCTTTGGTCGAATAACTGAGCATAGCAACTTTTGGATCAATACCGAAAATTTGTGCTGTCAAAGCTGAGTTAACAGCAATCTCCGCCAAAACATTGGCATCTGGATCGATATTGATGGCACAGTCACTGAAAATGTAGCGTTCGTCATCACGCACCATGAGGAAGGCTCCTGAAGTACGAGAAACCCAAGGCAGGGTCTTGATGATTTGAAGAGCCGGCCGAACAGTCGCTGCTGTGGAATGAATCGCTCCAGACACCATCCCTTGAACCTTACCAAGGTAAACCAACATAACCCCAAAGTAGTTGACATCTTCCTTAAGCAACTGACGTGCTTCATCTGCAGTGATTTTTCCTTTACGACGCTCAACGAATGCTTCTACCAATTCCTCAAAGCAGGAACAGTTTGAAGGATCAATAACCTGATATCCTTCTTTTACTCCCTCAATTTCCAGATAAATACGGATTTTATCAGGATTCCCCAAAAGAACTGGTGTAATATCGGTTTCTTTCACCAAGCGTTTAGTTGCTTGCAAAATCCGTGGCTCCTCACCCTCTGGCAAGACAATCTTTACTTCCTTATCCTTCAAAGCTTCACGAATTGAATCAAAAATTTTCATGTTTCTTAAAACTCCTTTATCTCTTAATCTTTTAATTTCTCAATAACTTGTTTAAAATCTTCTGGCAAAGGACTGGCTCGCTCAACTTCCTGTCCGCTAAAAGGATTATAAAATTTCAAAGAATGACAATGTAAAGCTTGGCGCTCTATTCCGTGTTCCAAACTTCCTCCATAAAGGTCGTCACCCAAAAGCGGAAAGCCAATATGTGAAAAATGAACGCGGATTTGATGAGTCCGCCCGGTATGAAGATGGATATCCACCAGATAGACATCTCCAAATCGCTCTATGACCTTGTAACTGGTATGGGCATACTTGCCATCCTTTGTCACGCGCCTCGTAATGATACTCTCAGGGTTGCGTCCAATCGGAGCAATAATCTCACCTTGCTCTTCTAAGTCACCAGTCCCCCGAACTAGAGCGTAATAGCGCTTTTCTATCAGCTTCTTCTGCAACTGTTTGTCCAATCTGGCATGAGCATAGCCATGCTTGGCAAAGAGCATGAGCCCACTTGTATCCTTATCCAGACGCGTCACGATATGCACCTGCTGGTTTTCATAGGCATGACGAATATAGTAAGCCTTAACAAAGTTTGCCATAGTATTGGAATGATTAACACTGGGAATACTAGCCACCCCTGCCGGCTTATCCAAAACCAAGAAATGCTCATCTTCATAGATGACAGACAAGTCCTTATCAACAGCCTTCAGACTCTCAAATCCCTTTTCAGACGGGATGTCAATCGTCACCTTATCGCCAATATCCAAGAGATAAATAGCGTTCTGAGGTTGATGGTTGACAAGAATGTTTCCGCCGGAAAATTTTATCTTAGCCAAGAGGCCTTTGGAAATTTCGTGCCGTTTTAAAAAAGTCTTTACCTTGACATGCTCATCAGCAATAAACTCAAACCTCATTCCTGGCACTCTCCAATAAAGGAGTCTCTGACACGATTCCAAAAGCTGGTATGGCTTGGTGAAGCCACAAAATGTATTTTATGATTGTCAATCTGATACTCGATACGAACAATATTTTTGAAAGAGAAAGTCTGATTATCGACCGCGATAGTGTGATAGTCACTGCGGGTCGGCACTAACTCAATCTTATCCTTTTTAGGAACAATGACCGACGAGCCCAATGTCCGATAAACACGATTGTTTAGACTGGCAATTTCTGTCACCTGTAAGGCTTCGATTGTCGGATGCAATACCGCTCCACCTAGAGATTTGTTATAGGCTGTACTGCCTGTCGGAGTAGAAACGGAAATCCCATCACCTCGGAAGCGCTCGAAATGAACCCGATTGATAATGACATCAGCTACCATAGTCCGATCTGAACGCTTGATTGTTGCTTCGTTCAAAGCACGAATGGTGCGTGTATCACCATTTTCAAAAGTAATTTTGACATTTAAAATTGGATAAGAAACCTGAGCACCAGTGTCTAATTTGAGATTTTCTACCAGTTTATCTAATTCAAAATCACGGTAATCCGTATAGAAGCCGAGATGGCCAGTATGCACACCGACAAAGCGGACCCGATCCAGCTGTTCTTCATACATATGAAAAGCTGATAGCAGCATGCCATCACCACCCACCGAAATCACGATGTCGGGATTCTTAGGAGTTAAAATAAAGCCATTCTGTTTAAGCTTCTGCTTCAAATCCTGATAGACTTGTTCACTCTGTCTTTTCCGATTGCGGATAATCGCTATTTTTTTATCTGTATTCTTCATCTGTATCATCACTATTTCCCACACCGTCATTTAACTTGCGGTGAAGAGGATCAAAGAGAGCCTGCGCCTCCTGGATAGCATCACGGATTTCTCCCATCTCCTCATCCAGCTGATAAGCAAGATTAGCTGTCGTTTCCAAGCGACACTTGATCTCCTCGGGAAATTCTCCTTTATACTTGTAATTCAAAGAATGCTCAATCGTAGCCCAAAAATTCATCGAAAGAGTGCGAATCTGAATTTCAGCCAGAATAAGCCTATGACCATTAATCGTATCAACTGGATACTCTACAATCACATGGTAGCTCCGATAGCCACTGACTTTTTTGTTTTTGATGTAATCCCTCTCCTGCACAATGCGCATATCAGTCCGATTTCGAAAGACTTCTAAAACTTCATCCACATCATCGACAAACTGGACCATGACTCGTAAGCCTGCAATATCCTGCATCTCCTGCTCGATATTTTCCTCGCGAATGCCTCGCAGAATCATCTTTTCTTTAATGCTCTCAATCGGCTTGACACGTCCAGTCACAAACTCAATCGGAGAATGGCGCTGCTGCTTACGGTATTGCTTTCGCACTCCACGCAGCTTAATTTTTAGCTCTCCAACTGCTTGAATATAGGGGTCTAGAAACTCTTCCCATTCTATTGTCATACACTTACCTTGTCATATCATTATTTTTTGTATAAAATAAACACAACTGTTATTATAACATAAATCGCTTTCAAAAAAAAGAAAAGGATATGAAAATGAATCACTTAGAAATTGAATTCAAAACCATGCTGACCAAGGAAGAGCACGACCGTCTGCTCCAATTATTTGCTGATATTTCGCCTATTAGCCAGACCAACCACTACATCGAGTCAGACCAGCAGAGTATCCGACACGCCCACATGGCTTTTCGAGTACGAACTTTTAACCATCGAGAAGCTGAGCTGACGCTCAAGATTCCTCAAGAAGTCGGATCCTTGGAACTCAATCAGAATTTGACACCAGAAGAAACCAAAAACATTTTGCAGAACAATGAATTTCCTACGGGAGAGATTTTAGAGACGCTGCTTCAGAAAGAAATTCCCATCCAAGACTTGAAGATTCTAGGCTCTCTAGAGACTATCCGCTATGAAAAAGAAGACGAAATCGGTCTGCTTGCTCTGGATGAGAGTCACTACTTGGGCAAAACAGACTTCGAACTCGAAGTTGAAGTTGAAGATTTCGAAAAAGGAAAAGAAAATTTCTTGAACTTCCTAAAACAGCACAGCATCGACTACAAACCTGGTAAGAGCAAGATGGCAAGATTTTCTGAAAACTTGTAAATCAACAACCACAAAATAGCTGAAATAATCTATTTTTTTTGGTAAAATAAAAGGTAGCAATCTAAAGACTATTGAAATATAAATTTCATGGAGCATTAGATTATAGAAATGACACAAAAAGAGGACGGTCCAACTCATGTCAGATAAAAAAAATATGAAGCTTTTTTCCCTCAACTCCAATCATTCCATAGCTGAAAAAATCGCTGAGGCTGCTGGGGTTCCTTTGGGAAAACTTTCCTCCCGCCAATTCTCGGACGGCGAGATTCAGATTAACATTGAAGAAAGTGTCCGTGGCTATGATATATACATCATTCAGTCTACTAGCTTCCCTGTCAATAATCACTTGATGGAACTCTTGATTATGGTGGATGCCTGCAAGCGTGCAAGTGCCAACACGATTAATGTTGTGATGCCTTATTTTGGTTATGCCCGTCAGGATCGGACTGCTGCCCCTCGCGAGCCAATCACAGCTAAACTGGTTGCCAATATGCTTGTCGGTGCTGGAGTGGATCGCGTGATTTCTCTGGATCTTCATGCCGTGCAGGTCCAAGGATTCTTTGATATCCCAGTAGATAACCTCTTCACTATCCCACTCTTTGCCAAACACTACTGCAACATGGGCCTTACTGGCGATGATGTCGTTGTCGTCAGCCCTAAAAACTCTGGTGTAAAACGCGCCCGCAATTTGGCTGAATATCTGGATGCCCCTATCGCTATCATTGATTATGGCGAAGATGAGGCGGGTCGCTCTGAGGGATATATCATTGGAGATGTCGAGGGCAAGAAAGCTATTCTTATTGACGACATTTTAAATACCGGTCGGACTTTCTCTGAAGCAGCTAAAATTGTCTGTCGCGAAGGCGCAGTCGAAATCTATGCTGTATCCAGTCATGGTCTCTTTGCAGATAAAGCTGCGGAATTGCTGGATAATTCTCCTATCAGGGAAATTCTTGTGACAGACTCTGTTGATACCAAAGAAAAAACACCTAAGAATCTCCACTACATTACAGCTAGTGAACTGATTGGTGATGCCATTGTCCGCATCCAAGAGAGAAAACCAGTCAGCCCACTCTTTGCCTATCAAAAGAAATAAGGTAACCGGAGTGATTTATTTAGATAATGCCGCTACAACTGCTTTGTCGCCCGCTGCAATCCAAGCAATGACCAAAACTATGACCGTCTTTGGAAATCCTTCCAATACGCATAGCCATGGTCGAGAAGCTAGTAAACTCCTCAGACAGGCGCGTGAGGATATTGCTCAAGCTCTGCATACTCAAAGCAATAAGATTCTTTTTACTTCAGGTGGCACTGAAAGCAACAATACTGCTATCAAAGGCTATGCCCTTCGTCACCAGAATCGAGGAAAACATATTGTTACCACTGCTATTGAACACCATGCTGTCTTAGAAGTGGTGGAGTACTTAGTAGACAAATTCGGCTTTGAAGCTACTTTTGTTCAGCCGGTGGATGGTCAGATTCGAGCGGCGGATATTAAAAAGGCACTTAGACCTGACACTATTCTTGTGTCCGTCATGGCGGTTAATAACGAGACGGGTGCCATGCTCCCCATTAAGGAAATTGGTGAACTACTGCGAGAACATCGTGCTGCTTTTCACGTTGATGCTGTCCAAGCAATTGGCAAACTTCCCATCTACCCTGACGAGCTAGGGATTGACTTCCTCTCTGCCTCAGCTCATAAGTTTCATGGCCCCAAAGGTGTTGGCTTCCTTTATGCCAAGAAGATGGATTTTGACAATTTCATGCACGGTGGTGACCAGGAAGAAAAACACCGGGCCGGAACTGAAAATCTAATCTCTATCACAGGCATGGCAGCGGCTCTGTCAGAGAGCATGGAACATCTAGAGGAAAATCTAGAGCATGCGCAAGACTTAAAAGACAGCTTACTTGCTGACTTATTAGACATTGAATATTACTTAAATGAAAGTCAGCCAAGCTTGCCTTATGTCATCAATTTGGGATTTCCCAATCAAAAGAATGATCTGCTTCTGCTTCAAATGGATTTAAACGGCTTTTCCATTTCAACAGGATCAGCTTGCACAGCCGGAGCTATACAACCCAGTCATGTTTTGCAGGCTATGTACGGCAAGGATTCCAACCGCTTGCATGAGTCTATTCGAATCAGTACTTCGGACCAAACGACCCTGCAAGAGATTCAATCATTTACAAAGAAATTAAAAGAAATTTTAGGAGGATAAGATGGCCTTTCAAACATCTGTTAGCTTAGCAAACTGTGAATATACCTATTCACTTCACCCAAATGTCAAGAAATTTACCTTGCGCGACAATACATTCGCTGAAAGCAAGGTTGGCAACTATGAACTCTCTCGTCTGCTGGAATCTGTACCCAACAGCGGAAATGGTTTTCTGCTGAAAATCATCGTCAATAAAGATTTGAATGGTTTCAAAATCAACATCACTGATAAATCAGGCCTGCGCTTGGTCAATATTTTCAAATCAGAAGACCATCACATTATACAGCAAAAATTTTATTTCTTGATGGATAGCCTGGTTGAAAGAAATATTTTTGAAAAGACACCACAATAAGCAAGATTCTCGCAATTTTGCTTTTTTGATTTAGACTCTTAAAAAAACGAGCTTGACTTCTACTTAGAACACTTGAAGAAAAGACCAACCGAACCCAAAGAAAGGATTAACAATGGTTGAACTGACCTATTTGGACTCATATAAAGTGAAACGGTCACTTACCTATGAAGACTTCGATGAATTTCTTCTAGCCTTCTCTGGCTGCGTCACGGTTCCTGACTCTCTCAAAGTACTTTCCATCACTTATAATGGACACCAACTGCCATTTACAGGGTTAATCGGCGACTTATACCGCCAGATGTACCAGTTAGACTTGACTCCCTACCAGAACTAATCCTTCGCAGTTACAACATAACTTAAACTTTCATTCTTTTCCTTTTTAGTGAATTAAACACTCTTAATTAGTTGATTTTTTCACAAACTTCCTATAAAATAGAATTAGAAAGGTTGTGATTTTGTGAAAACTGAAAAAAATACTACAATTCCCCGAGCAACTGCTAAAAGACTGTCGCTCTACTATCGTATTTTTAAACGGTTTAATGCTGAGAAGATTGAGAAAGCAAACTCCAAACAAATTGCAGAAGCCATTGGTATTGACTCTGCTACTGTCAGACGAGATTTTTCTTATTTCGGTGAACTTGGCCGCAGAGGATTTGGTTATGATGTCAAGAAATTGATGAACTTTTTTGCTGACCTCTTAAACGATAATGCTATTACCAATGTCATGATTGTTGGTGTTGGTAATATGGGACGTGCTCTGCTACACTATCGTTTTCATGAGCGCAATAAAATGAAGGTTGTAATGGCTTTTGACGTAGATGACCATCCAGAAGTTGGCAGCACAACCAGCGATGGGATTCCTATCTATGGAATTTCCCAAATCAAAGAAAAAATACAGTCAGGAAATGTGCAAACTGCCATCCTAACTGTACCTAGCGTAAAAGCTCAAGAAGTCGCATCTATCTTAGTTCAGGCTGGTGTCAAGGGCATTCTCTGTTTCTCACCTGTAAACCTATCCCTGCCTAAGGATGTGGTCGTCCAGTATGTTGACCTGACTAGCGAACTGCAGACTCTGCTCTACTTCATGAGAAAAAATGATTATTAATTTGAAAGAGGTATTAAACACTCTATGAGTAAACCTATTATTGGAATAACCGGAAATGAAAGAGAAATCCCAGACGATCACTTCATCCATATGAGCTATACGGCGACAGGATTCGTTGAGGGTGTCAAAGAAGTTGGCGGAATTCCAATGATTTTGCCAATCGGTGATGAAGAAATGGCTAAACAGTATGTTTCCATTGTCGATAAATTAATCATCACAGGCGGTCAGAATGTATGCCCTCAATTCTATGGTGAAGAGAAAACCATTGACAGCGATGATTATCTGCTCAAACGAGATATTTTTGAATTAGCTTTAATCAAAGAAGCTCGCCGTCAAAATAAACCAATTTTCACCGTCTGCCGCGGAACCCAACTTTATAATGTAGCCCTAGGAGGTACTCTTCATCAAGATATTGAAGATCATTGGCAAGATAGCTCTGCTGAGTACACGACTCAAAGCATGGTGACCAAGAACGGTTCTATTCTGCACGAAATCTATGGACCAGCATCTGAAATCAACTCCTTCCACCATCAGAGTATCAAGGATTTAGCGGCTGGCCTAGAAGTCATTGCCTATGATCCTAGAGATAAAATTATTGAAGCAATAACTTCTACTGACGGCAGTCCATTCCTTGGTGTCCAATGGCACCCAGAGTTCTTGTTTGGCTCCAGAGAAGGAGACCTAGCTCTGTTTGATTATGTTGTCAATACTCTTTAAAAAGCCTCTATTCCTAGATAAACTTCTGTTCTACACGAATAGAAGTTTTTTATATTCAAGTAAATCAAATTATATCATATCTGTCTCCTCTCGGTAGCTATAGTAGTTGTACTTAGACACAATCAAATGATCCAAAAGAACTAAACCCATCATCTCACATGCTTCTTTCATATGCTGAGTCACTTCATCGTCGTTTCTGCTAGGAACGACTGAGCCTGACGGATGATTGTGTACCAGTATGATAGATGTCGCCAGATGCTTAAGAGCGTAGTGGAGAATTTCTCTCGGCTCAGCAATGCTTCTGCTGACCGTCCCCATAAAAATAGTCTGCTGGTGCAGAATTTGATTTTGACTATTAAGATAAATGGCAACCAAGCACTCCTGCCTCATATCTCCCAATTCCTGCTGCATCTTCTGGGCTAATTTTTGACTGCCCATAATCTGCTCTTTTTGCAGAACCTCTGCTCGGTTAATCCGACGCCCCAATTCGATAATGGCCTGCAGCTCCACAGCCTTAATCGGACCGATTCCAGAAATAGTCTGCAATTCCTGCAAAGTTAAATACTTAAGATCGTTCAAACTGGAAATCGATGATAAAATTCTTTGAGAAACTTGAAAAACAGTTTCTTTTTTGTTGCCTGTCCTGAGAAAGATTGATAGAAGCTCCTGGTTACTGAGTTTTTCAGCCCCTTCTCTCATCAAACGCTCCCGTGGCATCATGCTAATATCATCTTGAAATGAAATGCTATACATAGAAACCTCCTTACCTTATTATTCGGAAATAGAGTCAAAATCAGCAAGAATTGATATAAAAAAACTCCAAAAGTTAGAGTTCTTTCTAACCTTTGGAGTGAAATTTTTTTAGTCTCTTGCCTTTAAATCTGCATTTGATTATAGGACTTACTGAAAGATTCAAGAACATCCTTAGGAGCCTTGTCATACTCGACAGAGCCTTCTAACGTTCCCTTGACAATAGTCCTGTTGGTTGCCGCAGCATCCTCACAAGTAACTAAAGTAATCTCTGTAACACCTTCTGTATCCTCAATCAGATCCGTTCGATCTGGAGTTACCGTTTCAACACTAGTGATTACATAAGTATAGACATGCTCTTTATCAGTGATATAGATCTTCATGCCAGCCTTAGCACGATCCAGTGGGGAAAAGAGCATGTTGCTAGCCCCTGTGATGCCAAAGACGTGGTGGCTAGCCAAGGCATAATTTCCCTGCCCCATCTGCTGAGTCTCTTTCATCGTACCAGCACCATAATACAATCCAGCATTATCCAGCCCTTTGAAGATTGGCAAATTCATGGATACTTCTGGAATAGAGATACCTCCGATAACAGGCAGTTGCTGCGCTTTCCACTGCGCATTGATGACCGCCTCTGTAGAAAGCGACTCAACTTTGTTAAAATCAAAACTGGTCTCAACATTTTTATTTTTATTAATAGAGTCTTTGGAAACCTTGCTGACCTGATATTGGTTGGTATGCCAAACCATAATCATGTTTCGAATTTGCGCATTAAAGATTAAGCCAAGGGCCACAATAATTAATAATGTCGCAACAATATTGATAAAAATATTTCTTTTGCTTTTTTGTTTACTTTTTCGACTTCTTTTTCCTTGTACCATATAGAGGTCCTCTTTTACGATTCGTTTTCTTCCTCTGCTACATCTTCTTTATCGTCTGCTTCGACGCTTGTAAAGGTGACAATCTGTGCATTTTGATCCAGACGCATGACCTTAACTCCCATGGTTGAGCGGCCAGTCTGAGAAATATTCGCCACACTTGTCCGAATGATGACACCAGTATTAGTGATAATCATTAAATCTTCCTCGCCAGTTACTGTCATCAGACCGGCAAGAGGTCCATTCTTATCAGTGATATTGGCTGTTTTAATCCCTTTACCACCACGGCCCTTGGTTGGATACTCACTAGCAAGAGTTCGCTTACCATAGCCTTTTTCGGTGATGACAAGCACTTCGTCTCCCTCAGCAATCACACCAGCTCCAACGACCTGGTCACCATCTCGAAGATTGACTCCGCGAACACCAGTCGCTATACGGCTCATGCTCCGTACAGCTGTCTCATTAAAGCGGACAGAATAACCAAACTTAGTACCAATGATAACGTCTGCAGCACCGTCCGTCAGAAAGACATTGATTAACTCGTCTTCATCTTTCAAATTCAAAGCCTTAAGACCGTTCTGACGAATATTAGCAAATTCTGTCACACTGGTTCGTTTGACCACCCCATGACGGGTAGTAAAGAAGAGATAGGAATCATCACTGCGGTCTTGCTGGACATTAATAATAGTCTGAATAGTCTCTCCTTCATCCAGTTTCAAAAGATTAACAACAGGCAAGCCCTTGGCTGTCCGGCCATACTCAGGGATTTCATATCCTTTGAGACGATAAACTCGACCTTTATTTGTAAAGAAGAGCAGTCTATCGTGGGTACTCGTTGAAACAAGCTCTTTGACGAAGTCATCGTCTTTGACACCAGTTCCTTGAACACCTCGGCCTCCGCGTTTCTGAGCAGTAAATTCAGCCTGATTCAGACGTTTGATATAGCCTTTATTAGACAGGGTAATCAAAACATCCGCTTCCTCAATCAAATCTTCATCTTCAAGAGAAAGAACTTCTCCCACCATCAGCTCAGTTCGGCGATCATCCGCAAATTTACGTTTGACCTCGTCTAACTCTTCCTTGATAATAGCGATAACGCGCTCTGGCTTAGCCAAAATATCAGCCAAGTCTGCAATCAAGGCAATCAGCTCGTCATACTCTGACTGAATCTTATCACGTTCCAAACCAGTCAGACGACGCAGACGCATATCAAGGATAGCCTGACTCTGGCGCTCAGACAGTTCAAACTTAGCCATCAATTCAGCCTGTGCTTCTGCGTCCGTTTCGCTATTACGGATAATCCGAATCACTTCATCAATGTGATCAAGCGCAATCAGCAAACCAGCCAAGATGTGAGCTCGAGCTTCCGCCTTTTCTTTGTCAAAAGCCGTTCGTCGAGTCACCACTTCTTTTTGGTGTTCAATGTAAGCTAACAAAATCTCACGCAGAGACAGAATCTTCGGCACACCATTTTGAATAGCCAGCATATTGAAGCTGAAATTGGTCTGCATCTGAGTCAGCTTGAAAAGGTTGTTTAGAATGACATGAGCAGAGGCATCACGACGAACCTCAATGACAAAACGAACTCCTTCACGGTTGGACTCATCACGAACAGCTGTGATACCGTCAATGCGTTTTTCCTGCACCAGACGAACAATATGCTCATGGACCTTAGTCTTATTAACCATGTACGGAAACTCGGTTACGACAATTCGCTCTCGGCCATTTTTCATCTCTTCGATTTCAGTGCGAGAGCGAAGAACAATCGAACCCTTCCCTGTTTCATAAGCCCGGTGAATACCAGACTTACCCATAACAAGTGCACCTGTAGGAAAATCTGGTCCAGGAAGGACTTCCATGATATCGCGAGTTGTTGCATCCGGATTGTCCATGACAAGCTTAACTGCATCAATAGACTCACCAAGATTATGCGGTGGGATATTGGTCGCCATCCCAACTGCAATCCCTGTCGCACCGTTTACAAGCAAGTTAGGGAAGCGAGCAGGAAGAACTACAGGCTCTCTCTCGCTGGCATCATAGTTGTCAATATAATCAACAGTGTTTTTATTAATATCGCGAAGCATCTCCAGAGCAATCTTGCTCATACGTGCTTCTGTATAACGTTGAGCAGCAGCTCCGTCTCCATCCATAGAACCGAAGTTTCCATGGCCATCTACCAGCATATAGCGATAGCTCCACCATTGAGCCATCCGCACCATCGCTTCATAAATAGATGAGTCACCATGCGGGTGATACTTACCCATGACATCCCCTGTGATACGAGCTGATTTCTTGTGAGGCTTTTCAGGCGTCACGCCCAGTTCATTCATACCATAGAGAATCCGACGGTGAACTGGCTTGAGACCATCACGAACATCTGGAAGTGCCCGAGCCACGATAACACTCATAGCGTAATCGATGAAACTAGTCTTCATTTCACTAGTCAGATTAACATTTACTAAGTTTCTGTCTTGCATTAAAAAATGCCTTTCTTTCATATTAAACTACCCTTTATTATACCACATTTTCTTTAATTTTTCAGTATTTTGAACTGTTTGTAAAAACGTTTACATCGCTAGATACACAAGTTGACCGTGACAAAATATGGCAAAAGTGGTAGAATGAATGTGTACGGGAAATATTCCCTAAAAAAATAAGGAGATGTTTAGAAATGACTGCTACTAAACAACATAAAAAAGTCATCCTTGTTGGTGACGGTGCTGTAGGTTCATCTTACGCATTTGCTCTTGTAAACCAAGGTATTGCTCAAGAACTTGGTATCATTGAAATCCCTCAATTATTTGAAAAGGCTGTCGGTGATGCTGAAGACCTAAGCCACGCCCTTGCTTTCACTTCACCTAAAAAAATCTATGCAGCTACTTATGCAGACTGTGCGGATGCTGACCTCGTTGTTATCACTGCAGGTGCACCTCAAAAACCAGGTGAAACTCGTCTTGACCTTGTTGGTAAAAACTTGGCTATCAACAAATCTATCGTTACTCAAGTCGTAGAATCAGGCTTCAACGGTATCTTCCTCGTTGCTGCTAACCCAGTTGACGTTTTGACTTACTCAACTTGGAAATTCTCTGGTTTCCCTAAAGAGCGTGTTATCGGTTCAGGTACTTCACTTGACTCAGCTCGCTTCCGTCAAGCACTTGCTGAAAAGATTGGTATCGATGCTCGTTCTGTCCATGCCTACATCATGGGTGAGCACGGTGACTCTGAGTTTGCCGTTTGGTCACACGCTAACGTTGCAGGTGTGAAATTGGAGCAATGGTTGCAAGCTAACCGCGACTTGAACGAACAAGACTTGGTTGATCTTTTCATCTCCGTTCGTGACGCAGCATACTCTATCATCAACAAAAAAGGAGCAACTTACTACGGTATCGCAGTTGCTTTGGCTCGTATCACAAAAGCTATCCTTGACGATGAAAATGCAGTATTGCCATTGTCAGTCTTCCAAGAAGGCCAATATGGCGTTGAAAATGTCTTCATTGGTCAACCAGCTATCGTTGGTGCTCACGGTATCGTACGTCCAGTAAACATCCCACTTAACGATGCTGAGACTCAAAAAATGCAAGCTTCTGCTAAAGAATTGCAAGCAATTATTGATGAAGCATGGAAGAATCCAGAATTCCAAGAAGCATCTAAAAACTAATTTTAAAAACATCTCCTAATAAAAGGGGATGTTTTTTAGTTGTTTTATATAGATTTGTCAGCAAAAATATCAAACAAATAAGGTACGATGAGCTGCTCCTCTAGGTCTTTCAAAGAAGAAATCCAGGCAAAGTCTGTATGCTCTTCTGGATCTAATATAATATCACGCACTTCCAAAATTCTACCCGCATAAACTAAACGTGTGAAAACAGTATCTTTGCTAGCATCAAACTGACTATCTTCATGGATAATCTTATCAATCAGAATCTTTTGATTAACCTCCTCCATAGCCTCACGTAGAGCTGCCTCTCTAGGCAGTTCATTCTCTTCTACACTTCCGCCTGGAATATCCCAATAAGATGGATAAACATTTGGAAGGCCTCGCTTTATCTTAGAGCGTTTGATAAGCAAATACTTCCCCTCTTTCTCGATTAAGGTATGAGAGATTAATTTTACTGTCATTGCATGTGTTCCTCCAAGAAAGAGCAAAAAAGACTCCGAAGAGTCCAATTTTAAGTCATCCACCCTGAGAGAATCGAACTCCCATCTCAAGAACCGGAATCTTGCGTGATATCCATTACACTAAGGGTGGCAACTAATTCATTATAACTGATTTTCTTTGAAAATACAAGTGAAAATCAGAAAAAGAAGCTGAGATTTCTCAACTTCTTTTATCTAATTACAATTCAATATCGCCAAACAAATCAGCCATTGAGAATCCAGTTTGAGTTTCTGGAAGTTCAAAGTCGCGTTTTTCTTGACGTTTTGGACGACGAGGACGTGATTGACGTTTCTCATCTTTTTGTCCTTCTTCTTGAGCTGGACGTTCTTCAAGAGCTTTGATAGAAAGTGATACACGCTCATCAGCAGCATTCACTTCAAGAACCTTAACAGTTACTTCTTGACCAACTTTAAGGGCATCTTTAGGGCTTTCAACACGTTTGTGTGAAATTTGTGAGATATGAACCAATCCATCGATACCTGGCAATACTTCAACGAAAGCACCGAAATCAGTTAAACGTTTTACAGTTCCTTCAATCACATCACCTGCAGCAAGTTTTTGCTCAACGCCATCCCATGGTCCAGGTGTTGTTGCTTTAAGAGAGAGGGATACGCGTCCTTCTTCTTCGTTCAGGTCAAGAACTTTCACTTCGATTTCATCGCCAACTGATACAACAGACTTAGGTGATACGTTGCGTTCATGTGACAATTCAGTCAAGTGAACCAATCCATCAACTCCGCCAAGGTCAATGAAAGCACCGAAGCTAGTAATACGAGCAACTTTACCAGTTACAACATCGCCAACATTCAACTTACCAAAGACTTCAGCACGTGCTGCTGCAGCTTCAGCTTCTACAACTTCACGACGTGAAAGGATGAAGCGGTTTTCTTTTGGATCTACTTCTTTGATCTTAGCATCAAACTCTTGACCTACAAAACGCTCAGTGTTACGAACGAAACGAGTATCAAGCATTGAAGCAGGGATAAATCCACGAAGTCCTTCAAACTCAACTGAAAGTCCACCTTTAACAGCACGAGTGCCCTTAACAGTGACAACTTCTTCTTCACGACCAACCAATTTGTCCCAAGCTTTGCGAGCTTCCAAACGTTTTTTAGATACCAGGTAAGTTACGGTGTCTGTATCTTTACCTACTACTTGACGAAGAACAAGCAATTCAAGTGTTTCACCTGGTTTTACAAGGTCGTTGATATCAGCGTCGCGGTCGTTTGTCAACTCACGAAGAGTCAATACACCTTCAACACCAGTTCCAGCGATTGCAACATTAGCTTGGTTAGCGTCAACAGTCAATACTTCAGCAGTAACGACGTCACCTGGCTCAACTTGGCTAACACTGTTTAGCAAATCTTCAAATTCATTCATCTAAAAAAATCCTCCAACAATCAAGCTTTCGCTTGACATACTACTTATTTATTTTCCTAAGCACCCGCAAATGACATTGATCTATCGTTAACGATTTCCATCCTATAAAGAAATAAAACACCAGAAGACATTTTATTATTTTATCAGATCTATTACCTAAGAACTGGGGTAGCTGGATTCGAACCAACGCATGAGGGAGTCAAAGTCCCTTGCCTT
>NZ_LSJN01000043.1:0-1467 GCF_001557225.1 Streptococcus sp. CCH8-C6 | reverse complement strand
CATTGCAGGTCGTAACCAGCTTTTGCATCATCTCGGTAATGGGACGGCGAGAGAGAACCAGAGGCAGGAGAATATTATCCTTGACCGACAGGGTATCCAGCAGGTTGAAATCCTGAAATACAAAGCCTAATTTCTCCCGGCGGAAGCTGGAAGCTTGACTATTTTTGATGGTTGCTGTGTCAGTTTCGTTGAGAAAGACGCGACCCTCAGTCGGCTTGTCCAGCATGGCTAGGATGTTGAGCAGGGTGGATTTCCCAGAGCCTGACTCCCCCATGATGGCGACATATTCGCCTTTTTCTACTGTAAAGTGAATGTCTTTCAGTGCCTCAACCTGGCTGCCCTGAAAGCGAGTTTTATAAATCTTTTTCACGTGCTGTACGTCTAATAATGTCATACTTGAACCTCTTCTTTATTTAAATTGATACTACTATCATACCGGAAAGACAGACAAGTTTCCATAACCTAATCTTTCATTTTGCCTGCCAATCTTACATTTTTGTCATCTTGTGCTCCAAGTCGGATAAAGAGAAAAGTCAACTGACCTTTCTCTTATCCTTGAATAATGGAATCTCTCAGTGACTGTACTGCAGCCAGAAATAATATTGACTGGAAGCACAGCCTAGGCGTGTCTTCTCGATTTCTTCCTTGGAAATCTTTTGAGCTTTAGGTTTACTTTGACGATGGTTAAAAAGATTGATTTTCATAGCAAGCCTCCTTCTTGAAATCTGATTATTAGTTTGGAAGACGTTTATCTTCTTTTTCTTTACACTTATAGGATACCGAATTCCCAGACTAGCTGCCATAAGATAACCTTTCATTTTAGCCTTTAAACTTACATTTTTGTCACTTAGAAAAAATAGTTTTCGATTACCCTTAAACTGCATCAATAGCCCTAAACTCAACGATACTTATTGCCTTCTTTCATCAAGCGCATAAAAAAACAAGCGTCAATGTTCATTGACACTTGTTTTCTGTTTTATTTTTTGAAACGAATCCCAAAATAAACCCCACAACCAACTATGATAATCAAGCCTATAGCAAGTAGCGTAAAGCTGATTTCTGTACCTGTGAAAGGCAGAATTTTCTTCGTATTCGCCTTATCTCCAGGTTTATCTTGATTTGATTTTTTCGGATCTGGATCAGTCGGTTTCGTTTGGTCAGTTATGACTAACTTCCCTCCCTTGTATTCTACTGTATTTCCATTGGCATTTACAACTGTTACTGTGCCATCGAGATTCACTTGGAACACAATGTCGGTAACAGCTAAGTAACCGGTTGGGGCTGCAGCTTCATGGAAGGTATATACTCCAGGAGCTAATTCAAGCTCATGCGATGTATTTGCTTCTGAAGTCCATTTCGCTACAGGATTGCCAGTTGCCTCTTTGCCTTGGAAAATTTGAATATCTGCACCAGCAATTTCAGTACCGCCAAGGTTGACCTTACTGAAGGTCACCTTACGTGGAAGAT
>NZ_LSJN01000042.1:0-298 GCF_001557225.1 Streptococcus sp. CCH8-C6 | reverse complement strand
AGAACGAATCCATCGTCGGCATCAAGTGCGTCACGGTGAACGAGCCCTTCTTCCAGGGCCACTTCCCGGACTATCCGGTGATGCCCGGCGTGTTGCTGATCGAGGCCATGGCCCAGACCGGCGCGGTGCTGATGTCGAAGTCGCTCGAGGTCGATACCGCCGGCAAGGCGATCTTCTTCATGTCGGCCGACAACTGCCGGTTCCGCCAGCCGGTGCGGCCGGGCGACGTGGTCCGGATGCCGGTGCGGGTGGTTCGCCACCGCGGCGACGTGTTCAAGTTCGCGGGCCAGTGCCTGGT
>NZ_LSJN01000041.1:0-287 GCF_001557225.1 Streptococcus sp. CCH8-C6 | reverse complement strand
CGACAACTATATTAGTATATCACCTATACCACCCAACTGTCAATACCTTTTTTGATCTTTTTTGATCTTTTTTGATTTTTTTTAAAGTTTATTTTTCAGTTCTAAGTATAAAGTTAATTTCTTTGTGAGCAGGAAGCTGGTTTATGTCACCTGAGTGTATGACTTTCTATAATCTAAAAAGGTTGAGAAACTTGCTCTCAACCTTTTTAGATTATTTATTTGACTTCTAACAGGCCAATATCTCCATCCTCACGACGGTATATAACATTTGTGCTGCTGTCCTCAGC
>NZ_LSJN01000040.1:0-896 GCF_001557225.1 Streptococcus sp. CCH8-C6 | reverse complement strand
TAGTAGCGCATGACTGTTAATCATGATGTCGTAGGTTCGAGTCCTACTGGCGGAGCTAGGTTTAAAAAATCAAATGTGTAAGCATTTGATTTTTTTCTTGCTTTCATGCTTCGCACAATCCTCCCAAATGACTAAATATGTGCCTGAAATGACTTAAAAGCAATTATTCAAGTCAGAAGAGTTCCTAAACGATGCTTTTTAGAAGAAAAAGCCCACCTTGCTTTCTATTTACAGTAGAATTAAGCCAAGTAAATTTTAAGGAGGAACTATGGATTTTAAAGCTACTTATGAGAAGGTGAAATGGATAGTTTGGAAGTGTAAGAAAGATTACTATATACACTTGTGGGAACATAGCGATTGGGAGCAAGAAGGGATGTTAGTTTTATACGAACTTCTGCTTAAAGAAAAAGGAATTGAAAATGATGAGGAAAAACTCTATCGTTATTTCAAAACAAAATTCAGGAATCATATACATGATAAAATTCGTAAACAAGAAAGCCAAAAGCGCAAATTGGACCGCCAGCCTTATGAAGAAGTGAGTGAGATTGGTCATCGTTTGAAATCAAAAGAGTTGTTTCTAGATGAGTTAGTTGCCTTCAGAGAAGCGATTGACAATTATAAAAGAACTCTTGATGATGTTGGGTTGGATAATTATCAGAGGTTGATGAGCAACGAGCGCTTTAAAGGAAGAAGAGCCATGCTTAAAGATTTAAAAAATCACTTAAAAGATTTTCAAGATAATACGATTTTGTAATGAACAAACTTGATGACTTTATTTCTGTTTTACTAGAACAGGTTAGAGCATCAAGTTTTTTATTAAATAAAAAAACAAAAAAAGATTAAAAAAGGTATTGACAGTTGGGTGGTATAGGTGATATACTAATATAGTTGTCGCG
>NZ_LSJN01000004.1:0-2292 GCF_001557225.1 Streptococcus sp. CCH8-C6 | reverse complement strand
CTTAGAGGATTTACTTTACCTAACAAGAGGCAACCAACTATACACAGAAGATGGAGATGAGTTGTATATTGATCCAACTTCTCAGAAAAGAACACTTCATAACCAATATGAACCTGGTTTTATTGTAGCAAGGGATAAATCTCCACTAGAACTCTTAATTGAAAATAAGGAATTGTTTGATAAATAGAAAAAGCGAGGATAACCTCGCTTCAGATTGAAGTTAAAATCTTTAGAAGACACTTTTATAAGGACTTTGTCTTCAATCTGTGAAAAGGAGTGAAAACTCCTTTTCTTTTTGTAAGTCAGACTGAAACTTCCAAATTGTTTATTTATTTTATTGACATTTTCTATAAAAATAAGTACAATAGTTTTATTAACAAACTATACTATATAGGGGGTATTGAAATGAAATTTTCTAATCGTTTACTGCTATTCCTTGCAGGAGTTGTTTTTGTCCTTTTAGGACTTTTCCTATTTACAAACCCAGTAGCTAATCTTGTTGCTTACAGCTGGTGGATTTCATTTGGTTTACTGGTTTCTTCTATAGCAGCTATTTTAGGCTATTTCTCTGCACCAAAAGAGCTTCGCTCACCTGTTTATCTTTTCGAAGGGTTTGTTAGTCTTCTCTTAGCTCTTTACCTCGTTGCTTATGGCTTTGTGACCCTGCCGGTCGTCATTCCGACCATTGTAGGAATTTGGTTAATTGTAGAAGCCATTATTGCTTTCTTTAAAGGCATTCGTCTAGGATTGATTTTCCCTATTATTGGTAGCAATATCACGTGGGTAGCCTTGCTTGAATTTTTACTAGGTCTAGTGATTCTGTTCAATCCAGTGGCTACAGGTGTCTTTGTCGTTTATGTCATTGCCTTTTCATTTTTAGTTACTGGCTTCACCTACATTATTGAGGCCTTTCGTAAATAGTCTAGTTGCTATTTCTATCGCATTCAAAAAAGCTGGGAAATCATATTCTCAGCTTTTTCGTCTCTTTAATTATCACTTTTTCGCATTCCATTCTGCGTAGAATTGCTCCAAGTATTCTTCCAAAAAGTGATGGCATAGTGCTCTAGCATTCGATAAGTTGCAATAATAACCGGTCGAGAACGGGGCATCGACTCAATCATACCGAAAATAAAAGAGCGAATGTTATCTGCAAAAAGAAAGCTTAGATTCTTTGCGATTTCAACAAAAAAAGCACTGTTTGTACTGACCCCAAAAAGTTAGACAAGTAATTTAAGTGAAGGATTTAGTTCTGTATTTCACAGGACTAATGTAAGTGGCTCATTTGGACTATCCTCCTGTTTTGTTTTGTCACTTACAGTATAGTCTTTTTAGGCTTTTCTTGTATTTTGAGTTTAACTAATGCATGTTCTTAAAATTTCCTAAGTCTACCAACAGCTCTATCCAAATCTTTCTTTTTAATCAAAATTTTAAAGTTGTCTAATTTATAGAATATAAGTTTTGTAATAAAACCTCAATCTCTTTGTAAAATATTGTATATTACATAAAAGATTATTGTATGCTATAATTCACCTTGTGTAGCAGTATTTTGTACTACTAAATATAGGAGATTTTATTCTATCTCTATAAAGTAATAAAGGAGTGTAAGCCCATGGAAAATGTTGTTGTCTCAATTTTTGATATTGAAAGTGAAGCCTTTCAGGCCTTTTCAGAATTAAAACAGTTTGGTCAAACTGAAAATACAAAATTAGCTCAGGCTTCAATTGTAAAAGCTGAAAATGGTGTTGTTAACGTCAAAGATAGCTTTGATTTGATGGATTCCCTAGGAGATGATTATTTCGAAGGCGGATTAATTGGTAGTTTAATCGGAATTTTAGGTGGACCACTAGGTGTTCTCTTTGGTTTTGCTGCTGGTGGAGCAATTGGCGCCTCCGTTGGTTCAGACAAAGAATTGGCCAATTCGGTATTAATTACAACCGTTAGTAATAAGTTGACAAATGGCGAAGTAGCTATTATTGCACTTGTACAAGAAAATGATGAATCTGTTTTAAATTCTATTTTTGAAAAGTATCAGGTTCACATTGCTAGGTGGGATGTCGCTACTGTTGCGGCAGAAATAGAGTCAGCTCTCAAAATTCAAGAAGATTTAGAGCATCAAGCTAAAGCTCGCTTAATTGCGGATAAAAAAGAAGCTCGTCGTGAAAAATTTGATAAATTGAAAGCTAATATTAAAGAGAAATTTTCGAAAAAAAATTAACAGACTGAAGAGACTGAGGTAATTAGGAATCGGTAAACAGTCCATCTCTGATTACGAAAAACAAAAAAGCTATCCTA
>NZ_LSJN01000039.1:0-344 GCF_001557225.1 Streptococcus sp. CCH8-C6 | reverse complement strand
GAATTAAATCTGAAAAATATCTATAAAAAATATCCCAACAGCGACCACTACTCAGTGGAAGACTTCAATCTAGATATCAAGGACAAAGAATTTATCGTCTTTGTCGGTCCTTCTGGTTGTGGAAAATCAACTACGCTGCGTATGATTGCGGGTCTTGAAGACATCACAGAAGGAACTGCTTCTATTGACGGTACAGTGGTTAATGATGTGGCTCCAAAAGACCGGGACATCGCCATGGTCTTCCAGAACTATGCCCTTTACCCACACATGACTGTCTACGACAACATGGCTTTTGGTCTCAAGCTGCGCAAGTACAGCAAGGAAGATATTGACAAACGGGTCAA
>NZ_LSJN01000038.1:0-212 GCF_001557225.1 Streptococcus sp. CCH8-C6 | reverse complement strand
TACTTGCACTCACTGAGGAACTTGTCGAGGCTGATTCACTCGCCGATACGGACGCACTCGTCGAAGCGGACTCGCTCGCTGATACAGACGCGCTCGTGGATGCAGATTCACTGGCACTAACTGACGCACTTGTTGAGGCCGATTCGCTCGCAGATACGGACGCACTGGTCGAGGCTGATTCACTGGCGCTTACAGATGCACTTGTTGAGGCC
>NZ_LSJN01000037.1:0-216 GCF_001557225.1 Streptococcus sp. CCH8-C6 | reverse complement strand
ACGGGATGCCGTCGGCGCTCTCCGCCGGGAACGGGATGAAGCCCGGGCCGAAGGGCGGGGCGAACGAGGCGCCGAAGCCGCCGTCGATGTCGCCACGCGAATAGGCGTCCACGCGCTCGTAGGCGGTGATCGAGGTCAGGGTGGGCATGCCCTCGCCGAAGTCGTAGTCCAGCTTCAGGCTGGCGCCGGCGGACTCGATCTTCTGGACCGCGCGGC
>NZ_LSJN01000036.1:0-312 GCF_001557225.1 Streptococcus sp. CCH8-C6 | reverse complement strand
AACAGCTCGCTTATCTAAAAAAGCATGAGCAAGAAATTATAGATTTGGTAAAAGCTCAAAGTCAGAAAGTCGAATCAGTTCAGATTGATTGGGAAGAGACGCAATGGAGTGATGGCGGTCTTACAAATCCCGAGTATTATATTAATGTTTTTGGGCGAATCAATAATATTGAAGAATCAGGTTGGGGAGTAGATATCCCAATTAATGATGACAATACATTAAATATGGATGAGATGTATATAGGATCCGACATTAACATAGGGGGAAGATTATTTGAGTAATTGGAATTTAAAAAGTTTTGATAATCTATAT
>NZ_LSJN01000035.1:0-1508 GCF_001557225.1 Streptococcus sp. CCH8-C6 | reverse complement strand
TTGGTGGAGTTACCGGAACTTCGTTAGAGTCCTTCGTCACACCTGGTCTGTTAGGGAAGCCTACTGTATAAGAGGCCTTATTCGGAATAGAAGCTTTTCCTTCTTTCACATATCCAGAAAGGTTGGCACCCTCACGAATCTTCGCATCAAAGGTCAAGTTCACTGCCTTGCCACCATTTGCCTTCACTTGTTCTTCTGTCAAGGTCAACGTGATGGTTTGACCATCTACCTTAATCTGCTTCGCATCCAAGGCTTCGCCATTCAGGCTCGCACTTGCTTGACCAACAAAGCTCAATACATCTACCAAGCTATCATGAACTTCAAAGGCTGTCGCATCTACTGGAACACTTGTGTTCACATGGTAGGTGAAGCTGTCCTCACGGTTCGCTAAAGTTTCCTCTGGCTTACCATTCACATCCTTCTTGATTTCTGGTTCATTCGGTGTCGGTGGAGTCACTGGAACTGGTTTCGAACTTTGTTCCGTGCCTGGATCATTGTTGAAATTGTACTTGGCTGTATTCTGAATACGGGTAACGCCATCTTTCTCAATATACTCTGAGAGATTTGCGCCTTCCTTGATCTTAGCCTTGAAGCTTACATGAACAGACTTGCCTCCATGTGCTTTCGCTTCTGCTTCCGTCAATTTAACCGTAATCTTTTGACCCTTGATCTCAATATGGCTGCTATCTAAGGCTTGACCATCTACAGTCGCACTTGCTTGGCCATTCTCACCTGAGAACTCAAGGACTTTCTCAATCGTATCGTAAACCGCAAATCCAGTCACATCCAATGGAACCTGCGTATCAATCGTGTAAGTGAACTCTTCACCACGATCTGACAATGTGGCAGATGCTGCATCATTCACTTTCTTCTCGATTGGTGGGTTCTCTGGACTTGGTGGAGTTACTGGAACGATATTGGAATCTTTCGTAACACCTGGGTTATTCGGGAAGTCTACCCGGTAAGTAGCCTTGTTTGGAATCTCAGTCTTGTCTTTCTTCTTATAAGATGACAAGTTCGCACCCTCACGAATCTTCGCCGCAAAGCTCAGGCTTACTTCTTTACCACCATTCGCTTTCACTTGTTCTTCTGTCAGTGAAACCGTAATGGTTTGACCGTTAATAGAAATCCGGTCAGATTCCAATGGTTGACCATTCAAGCTTGCCGTCGCACGGCCTGTACCTTCCGCAAATTCCAGAACACCTTCTAATTCATCCATCACGCTAAACGCTGTCGCATCAAACGGTACTTTCGTTGTTACATGATATGTGAATTCATCATTCCGGTTGCTTAAGGTTTCCTCTTCCTTACCATTGACATCCTTCTTAATCTCAGGTTGTTCTGGGCTCGGTGGAGTCACTGGAACGATATTAGAATCTTTATGAACACCTGGCTGATGTGGGAAGGAAGCATCGTAAGAAGCTTGGTTTGGAATCTCAGTTTTATTGTCTTTTGTGACATAAGCTGAAAGGTTGGCATTCTCACGAATCTTCGCTTGGAAGCTCAGA
>NZ_LSJN01000034.1:0-142246 GCF_001557225.1 Streptococcus sp. CCH8-C6 | reverse complement strand
AGATTTCCGGTGGTCAGAAGCAGCGGGTTGCAGTGGCTCGGGCCATCATCACAGACCCTGAGATTCTGCTGGCGGACGAGCCGACGGGAGCCTTGGATTCCAAGTCTTCAGCGGCGTTGCTGGATGTCTTTGACGACATTAATGCCCGCGGTCAAACCATTCTCATGGTGACTCACTCAACGGCGGCGGCTAGCCGCGCCAAGCGGGTGCTCTTTATCAAGGATGGGATTCTTTATAATCAAATCTTCCGCGGCGACAAGACCGAGCGGCAGATGTTCCAAGAGATTTCCGATACTCTGACAGTTATGGCAAGTGAGGTGAAGGACTAGTGTTTCGATTAGCAGCAAAATTGGCGGTATCCAATCTGATTAAGAACCGCCGTCTCTATTATCCTTTTGCACTGGCTACCTGTGTGGCTGTAGCCATTTCTTATATTTTCAACTCCTTGGCTTTTAATCCCAATCTATCCAAAATGACAGGGGCCAGCTCTGTTATCCTCGTTTTGGTCCTAGGAGTCGTTATTGTGAACATCACAGCTGGAATTATTGTCTTTTATGCCAATCAATTTGTTATGAAGAATCGCTCCAAGGAGCTAGGGCTTTATGGTATGCTAGGTCTTAATAAGAGTCATCTCTTTGTTATGACCTTTATTGAGCTACTAATCTTCGGGCTAGTGGCTGTAAGCTTGGGGCTGACTATTGGTGTTCTCTTTGACCAGCTGATTTATGCCTTTTTGCTCAAGCTCATGGGTACCAAGGTGGTTTTGGTTTCAACTTTCCAGCTACCGGTCTTGATTCTTGTTTTTATTTTCTATGGCTTTATTTTTGCAGGCTTGGTCTTTGTTAATGGTTGGCGAATTCTGCGTTTTGATTCTCTGAAGATGGCTAAGGAAAAGGCTAGCGGAGAGAAGAAGAGCCGGTTTTTACTGCCACAGACCTTTATTGGTCTGGCAGCTCTGCTCTACGGCTACTATCTGGCTCAGACTGTGCGTAATCCTATGGAAGCAATCTTCATCTTTTTTGGAGCAGTCCTCTTGGTCATTTTAGGAACCTACCTGCTCTTTAACGCTGGTATTACAGTCTTTCTGCAGCTTCTGCAAAAGAACAAAAAGTATTACTACCAGCCCAATAATATGATTTCCGTCTCAAATCTTATTTACCGTATGAAGAAAAATGCAGTGGGGCTGGCTACTATTTCCATCCTATCGACAATGGTTCTAGTGACCTTCTCTGCCGGTATGAACATCTATTCTGGCGCGGAATTTATGCAGAAACTTATGTTTCCGCATGATTTCTCTATCAATGGCGGTGTGAATGCAAAAAAAGAACAGCTGGATCAGGTCTTGACAGAGTTTGTAGCAGAGAATCAGCTGAAGGTCAAGCAACAGGAGACCTATCAGTTTTATTCAATGGGTGTCAAGAAGAAAGAGGGTAACAGTCTAGATATTTATCCTAAGGGACAATGGACTGTGTCACCCAATACCTATATCTTGATGTTTTCCAGCGAGGATTACGAAAAGCTGACAGGAAAGGATCTGTCTTTGCAGGAAAATGAGATTGCTGTCTTTAACAAGGGAGTGGAGCTGGATTATAAGCAGCCTCTCCAGCTGGCTGGCCAAAACTTGACGATTAAGAAAGTCCTATCTGAAGATTTTATCTTTCACAAGATTCCAGATGAGTATAATATTATCATTCCTAAAGGGCTGTATCTAGTAGCCAAGGATCCTAGTCAACTCTTAGCTCCGCAGATGGAGCAGCAAGCTATTAATCCTGTACTCTATGGTAGTCTGGATATTGAAGCATCAGAAGATGAAAAGGCTAAGCTGGATACAATCTATCAAAAGAAAATGGCGGACTACAACCAGTCCCTACCAGAAGGTGCTGGAGGTGTCCACGGTCAGACTGGTGTGATTGGCATACTTGAGATTAAGGGTATGCTGGGTGGTGTCTTCTTTATAGGGATTTTCCTCTCTATTGTCTTCATGATGGGAACAGTGCTGGTTATCTACTACAAGCAAATTTCCGAAGGTTACGAAGACCGTGATCGCTTCATCATCCTGCAGAAAGTCGGCTTAGACGAGCAGCAGACTAGAAAGACCATTCGTAAACAGGTACAGACTGTCTTCTTCTTGCCTCTAATCTTTGCTTTCCTTCATTTGGCTTTTGCCTATCACATGCTCAGTCTCATTTTACAGATGTTGGGCGTGCTCAACGCAAGTCTCATGTTAGTGGTGACTCTGGGTGTTTGCGCTCTGTTTATTGCAGTATATGTCGGTGTCTTTCTCATTACTTCTCGCAGCTATCGCAAAATTGTGGCCATGTGATAGTAGAGACAGGCTTCATATACCTTTCATCTATTTTAAAGACTTAGGCTGAGATTTCTCTCAGCCTTTCTTTTCTCGGAAAATTTCTGAGAAAGATTCCTAAAAGCGTGGAAATATGATAAAATAGGACGTCAATGCAATTAGGAGAATAAAAATAGATGAATATTTTTAGAAAAAAAGATGCCAGTAAGGACAGAACGGGCATGCGCCGTCACTTGAAAATTCCTGATTTAATTTTGCTTGGTATTGGAGCCATGGTAGGAACTGGGATTTTCACCATCACAGGGACTGGAGCAGCCAAATATGCTGGGCCTGCTCTGACTGTTTCGATTGTCATTTCAGCTCTTTGTGTGAGTATTTCGGCCCTTTTTTACGCTGAGTTTGCTTCACGGATTCCGGCCAATGGCGGAGCCTACAGTTATATCTATGCGGTTCTGGGAGAATTTCCTGCTTGGCTGGCTGGCTGGCTGACCATCATGGAGTTCATGACCGCTATTTCAGGTGTTGCCTCTGGCTGGGGTTCTTATCTGAAGGGCTTGCTGAGCGGCTTTGGCATCCAACTGCCGGCAGCTCTGAATGGCACCTTCAATCCAAAAGCAGGTACTTATGTGGACTTGCTGCCTATTCTGGTCTTGGTCTTCGTTACAGGTGTTGTCCTTTTGAACTCAAAGGCAGCCCTGCGCTTCAACTCAGCCTTGGTGGTCTTGAAATTCTCAGCCTTGGCAATCTTTATCATTGCAGGATTTTTCTTCATCAAACCAGAAAATTGGTCTAACTTTTCACCTTTTGGCTTCGGAGAAATTTATGGCGGTAAGGTCGGCATCATGGCCGGGGCTTCACTCATGTTCTTTGCCTTTCTTGGCTTTGAGTCCATTTCCATGGCGGTCGATGAAATCAAAGAGCCCCAAAAGAACGTTCCGCGTGGGATTGTTTTATCTTTGAGCATTGTGACCATTCTCTATATTTTGGTGACCTTGGTCTTGACTGGGATTGTCCACTATAGCAAGCTGGATGTTTCAGATGCGGTAGCCTTTGCCTTGCGCAGCGTCGGACTTGGCTGGGCAGCTAACTATATCTCTGTCGTCGCTATTTTGACTCTGATTACGGTCTGCATCTCCATGACCTACGCCCTGTCGCGGATGATTTACAGTATTGCACGTGATGGTCTCTTGCCTCGCTCTTTCAAGAAATTGACAGAGACCAGTCGGGTGCCAAAGAATGCAACGATTTTAGTAGGGATTGCCTCGGCTGTTTGTGCCGGTATCTTCCCCTTGGCTAGCATCGCTTCTTTCCTCAATATCTGTACCTTGGCCTATCTGATTTTATTGGCACTGGCTGTCTTGAAATTGCGGAAAGATCAAGGAATGCCCAAAGCTGGGGAATTTAAAACACCTCTGGTACCTCTGACACCGATTTTGTCCATTATCATCTGCCTGTCCTTTATGACCCAGTATACTAAGGAAACCTGGCAGGCCTTTGGAATTGCCCTAGCGCTGGGAAGTCTTATCTATGGATTTTATGGTTATCGAAACTCTGAAATCGCTGTAAAAGAGAAGTAGGGATAAAGTATTGATATTAAAGAGAAAGAAGAAATAGAAAAGAATGAAAAAACTTAACCTAAGCCAAAAGAAGAAAATCTGGCTCTTTACCCTTGCTTTTATCGCCCTGATCTTATTGGCGATTGTGATTAATATTCAGCTGAACCAGCCCGAAGATATGAATGCTGATTATGTCGGGCTTTGGAAGACAACTTGGCATGAGAAAAATAAAGACTGGCTCTATCCACTGAAAAATATCTGTCTTGTTATTCTGGCAGTTCTGGCTGGGTCTGGTTTGATGATTGCATTTTCCAAGAGTGAGAGATGGAAATAAGCTTTTGTAGATTTAAACGAAATCATCTTACAAAAATGTAAGATTGACGATGATAAATGTAAGGTAGAGACATGGAAAACAGGTCTCTATTTTGCTATAATCAGCTCAGGAATCCTCACAAGAAAGGTTGTGCAATTATGAAAAAAGTCCTTTTAGGTTGCTTGGGGACAGTACTGGTTTTGCTTGCTCTTTTAATAGGTTTTCTGGCCTACTTTGGTCCAGACTACGGCATTTTTCTTTTTCCGCCTAGTCCGCAAGACTACGCTCGCTCGGTTGTGAAAAAGCTTGATTTTGGTCTTTATACGGACAAAGATTGGGAAAATGAGAAGAAGAAAGCCTTGGAGAAGCTTGAATCAGCCAAGACTTATCAAGACACCTATCCTGTCTTGGAAAAATTAACCAAAGAGGCTGGCGGGAAGCATTCTTATTTTTTAAGTCCACAGGATAATCCCGAAAATAGTCTGGAAAGTAAAAATCAGCCTGAAGTGCAGAATCGGGAGGGGATTCTCTATTTAAAAGTTCCTGCTTTCACTGGTGATGCACAGGCAGCGAAGGCTTATGCAAACAAACTGTCAGCAGCTCTTAAAAAGGATGACTATCAGGCGGTTGTAGTGGATTTGAGAGATAATACCGGTGGGAATATGTATCCGATGATTGCTGGACTGTCCTCTCTTTTGCCTGATGAAGACCTCTTTCAATTCGTTTATAAAAATGGAAGCAAGAGCGCGGTTTCTCGATCAGATATCCTTAAGCAGCTTGGTCTGGAGCAGACTGATGAGAAAGCAAAGAAAGTGCCAATAGCCGTCCTTGCCAATGAACGTACAGGAAGCTCAGGGGAGATGACTGTTTTAGCTTTTAAGGGACTTGAAAATGTTAAAATTTTTGGTCAGCCAACGGCAAGCTATACTACGGGAAATAATTATTATCAACTGTATGATGGAGCAGTTTTACTCTTGACTACCTCGAGTATCCTAGATCGTACGGGCAAGCTTTATGAGAATGAGGCAATCCAGCCCGATGCCCTAACAGACCAGCCTTTAGAAGAGGCGGAGTCTTGGTTGAAGGGACAGATAGGAGAATAGTTCATTGAAAGCAGTCAAAGAGACTGCTTTTCTGCTATAATAAAGAGAAGAACGAGGTGACAGATGATTCGTAAGATAAAACTAAGAGACGCTGCAGCTATTCAGTGGCTTAATGCTGAGTGCCTAGGCTACGATTTCGATAGGGAAGCGACGGAAGCGCAACTGAAGAGGCTGCTAGAGAATGACCAGCATTTGATTCTGGTAGTTGAAGAAAGCGGACAGGTCATAGGTTACGCTCATGCGGCTAGATACGACTGTCTCTATTTCCCGTCCTTGCTCAATCTCTTGGCTTTGGCCGTCGCTCAGGATTTTCAAGGGCAGGGACATGGCAGAGCTCTGATGCAAGCTTTGCGTGAAGAGGGAAAAGCAGCAGGCTACACAGGAATTCGGATTAATTCAGGCATTTCCCGCGCAGCTGCCCACGAATTCTATCGCAGTCTTGGCTGCAGCGAAAAAGCAGACCAAAAACGCTTTTATTGGGGATTATAGAGGAAAGAGGAGTAGATGATGATTGAACCGCTAACTCAGCAATATGCTTTAGAAATTGCCAAGGATTGGCACTATGAGGCGCCTTATGACTTTTATGATTTGAAAAATGACTTGGAGGATTATGAAGAAATGGTCTCCCCTGAAGCGCGTGGGGATCGTTATTTTCAAGTCCTGAGAGAAGGGGAACTCTATGGATTTTTCTGCTTAGAGCAGAAAGGAGAGCGAACTTTGGAGCTTGGTTTGGGGATGAGGCCGGAGCACTGCGGAAAAGGTCAGGGCGCGGCATTTTTGCAGGAAATTCTGGACTTTATCAAGAAAAAATTTGCGCCCCAAGTCCTAAGGCTATCCGTGGCAGACTTCAATCACCGAGCCCAGCAGCTTTATCTCAACATGGGCTTTGAAGTGGTGAGGCGCATCCCGCAGGAAAGCAATGGCGATATTCATCTCTTTGTGGAGATGGAGAAGAATGTCTAATTTTAGACTTTATTGCAAAGCAGCAGATAAAATTGTTGATAGTCAAGAAAAAGTCGTTCAGTATACTTATGACTACTGACGGCTAGTAGGGAATTTGTCAAAGATTACCAATAAACAAAGGAGAAAACCATGACATTTGAAGAAATTTTACCAGGCCTTAAGGCCAAGAAAAAATATGTGCGTGTAGGCTGGGGCGGAGCGGAAAACTACGTCCAGCTCTTTGACACGATTGAGCAGAATGGGGTGGCTCTTGAAGTGACACCTTATTTCCTCATCAATGTTTCAGGCGAAGGGGAGGGCTTCTCCATGTGGAGTCCGACTCCTTGTGATGTGCTCGCGACAGATTGGGTGGAAGTAGATGACTAAGACGGTACTGGTGACGGGAGCTAGCTCTGGCATCGGCCGAGCTCAGGCTCTGACCTTTTTGGAAAATGGCTACCGGGTTTATGGGGTGGACAAGGATGAAAATCCTGGTTTTCTAAATGAGCTGCGTTTTGTCAAGCTGGATTTGACAGGTGATTTGACACCGCTCTTCACTAGCTTGCCTGAGGTGGACATTCTCTGTAATACAGCAGGTATTTTAGACGATTATCGTCCCCTGCACGAGACCAGTGATGAGGACTGGGAGCAGATTTTTGCGCTTAATCTAACCGCTACCATGAAAATCACTCGCTTTTACCTGCAGAAAATGCTGGAGAAAAAGTCTGGTATCATCATTAATATGTGCTCGATTGCTAGTTTTCTGGCTGGCGGTGGTGGTGCTGCCTATACAGCCTCTAAGCATGCTCTGGCTGGTCTGACCAAGCAGATAGCCTTGGACTATGCGGATAAAAATATCCAAGTCTTTGGCCTGGCGCCGGGCGCTGTCAAGACAAACATGACTGCCGCAGATTTTGAGCCAGGCGGACTGGCAGACTGGGTTGCTGAGGAAACGCCAATCAAGCGCTGGCTGGATCCTCAGGAAGTGGCAGATGTCAGCCTCTTTCTAGCCAGTGGTAAGGCAGCTGCTATGCAGGGCGAGATTATCAAAATCGACGGTGGTTGGAGTTTGAAGTAAGTGAATGAAGGATACGAACAATGAAAAAACCTAAGAACCTTTTCCAAACTTGGACCAAAAACATGGTTCACTATGGCTTATCTGCTGGTCTAGGGCAGTTCTTTATGAACGCGCCTGAGACATCCTGCCTTTACCAACTAGGAAATTTCCTCTTTCCGGCTGGTCAGGTGGATCCGAATTTGTGGCAGGAATTTAGTAAAAAATATAGTTTAGCTGACAAGGTCATTATCTCCGAGGAGCCTAGCTGGCGAGAATTTTTTGATAGTCAGAGTGAGTTGCAGCAGTTTACTCGCTATGCTTTTTTGGATAGGGCTGATTTTGATACAGAGGCTTTGGAGAAATGGCTGCGCAGGCTACCTGCAAACTACTACCTTTGTCCGATTGATAAGGAAAGTTATGAGCGTTTGGCTGGGGAAGTTTGGTCTCAGGATTTGCAGGGTGATTTTTCCGATTTTGACCATTTTCAAGCGTCGGGTGGCTTTGGTTTTTTAGTATATTCAGGAGAGGAAATCATCGCTGCTGTATCGACAGGATTGGTCTATCATGGAGCTCTTGAGATTGAAATTGCTACCAAGCCAGCCTACCAAAGGCAGGGCTTGGCCAAAATCTTGGGTGCCCGGATGATTATAGAAGCGCAGCATCGCTCGCTCTTTCCTCTCTGGGATGCGCACAATGAAGCTTCCAAGAAGGTCGCAGAAAGCTTGGGCTATCAGTGTCTAGGCGCTTATCCGGCCTATGAATGGAAAGGGACTTTTGACCAATGAAGAAAAACCAAACCTATGACTTAAAAGATATCATTCAGGCTGTAAAATCGGAAGAGCTAGATGATGATTTCTGTTTATATGCTAAGGAAAATGGAAAACTGAATTTTCAGGACAGCTACTTGCTTGCTGATTATCTTCAAGTAGTGGACAATAAGGATGTTTATCCTAGACAAGTAAGGGAGCAAGAGCTGGAGCTGATTTATTACGGTGAAGATTTTGCGGATGTTCTCTTGTCAGTCATGGAGCAGAAAGCAGAAGCGACTGATCAAGAGTGTTTACAGGCTCTGCTTTACTATTATGAGCATGATGATTTTATGGATTTTGAATGAGGAGTCATTGAAATTGATAAATCTTTACAAGCTTTCTTGCTGAAAAACGTCTGATTTGACGAAATAGGCTAGCTTTTTAGGCGAAAATTTTGTAAAATAGAATAGATAAACGGGGACTGCCTCGAAAAATAAAAGGAGAATCCATCTAATGGTAAAATTAGTTTTTGCTCGCCACGGTGAGTCTGAATGGAACAAAGCTAACCTTTTCACTGGTTGGGCTGATGTTGACTTGTCTGAAAAAGGTACACAGCAAGCAATCGATGCTGGTAAACTGATTAAAGAAGCTGGTATCGAGTTTGACCAAGCTTACACTTCAGTATTGAAGCGTGCGATTAAGACAACTAACCTTGCTTTGGAAGCGGCTGATCAGCTTTGGGTACCAGTTGAAAAATCATGGCGCTTGAACGAGCGTCACTATGGCGGACTGACTGGTAAAAACAAGGCAGAAGCAGCTGAGCAATTTGGTGATGAGCAAGTGCATATCTGGCGTCGTTCATACGATGTATTGCCTCCAGCAATGCCACGTGATGATGAGTACTCAGCACACACTGACCGTCGTTATGCTTCACTTGACGACTCAGTAATTCCAGATGCTGAAAACTTGAAAGTGACTTTGGAACGTGCCCTTCCATTCTGGGAAGATAAAATTGCTCCAGCTTTGAAAGATGGCAAAAATGTCTTTGTAGGTGCACACGGTAACTCTATCCGTGCTCTTGTGAAGCACATCAAACAACTGTCTGACGATGAAATCATGGATGTGGAAATTCCAAACTTCCCACCATTGGTATTCGAATTCGACGAAAAATTGAACGTAGTAAAAGAATACTACCTTGGAAAATAAGCTTAAAGGAATCTGAGATTATTCTCAGGTTCTTTGCTTTTCCAGAGAGGAAGGACAAGGATTGCTGGAAGCCTAGCCGGCAAGTCTTTTCTGTTCCGAGGTTTAGCGGATTTCCTCTTAACTCGTCCACATTTTCAGATTTTCTATCAGTTTTGAAACATTCATCAAGCTGGATTTATGGTAAAATAAAGGTCAGAACTTTTACTAGAATGAGAGAGAAAATGGCAAGGAAGAAGAGAAAATTTGACAGTCATTCCATCACCAGAAGGCTTTATCTGCTGTTTGGAATCGTGATGTTTTTGTTTTTAGCCTTGATTGCCCGTCTGGGCTATATGCAGGTGGTCAATCAGGACTTTTATACGGATAAGTTGGCCAAGGCCAGCAAGACCAAGATTACCACTAGCTCAGTGCGTGGGCAGATTTATGATGCTACTGGCAAGCCCTTGGTGGAAAATACGACCAAGCAGGTGGTGACCTATACACGGGATAATCGTCTGACGGCTGGGGAGATTCGAGCGACAGCTCAAAAGCTCCTGACCTATGTCAGTGTCAGCGATACAGAGGTGACAGACCGCCAAGAAGTGGATTATTATTTGGCGGACAGCGCAGTCTATCAGGAAGTGGTGGAAAAGCTGCCCAAGGACAAGAAGTTTGATACAGACGGCAACCGCCTGCCTGAGTCCAAAATCTATAAGGCGGCAGCTGAGAGCATTGACCCTAAGCAGCTGGGCTATACGGATGAGGAAAAGAAGGCCATTGTTCTCTTTAGTCAGATGAATGCAATTTCCAACTTTGCGACGGGTACCATCCAGACAGATGCGCTAACAACAGAGCAGGTAGCTGTACTGGCTTCCAGCAGCAAAGAGCTGCCGGGTATCAGTGTTTCAACGGGCTGGGACCGCAAGGTCTTGGATACTTCGCTGGCTTCTATCGTGGGTAATATCTCGACAGAAAAGACTGGACTTCCGGCTGAGGAAGTGGATGATTACCTGAAAAAAGGCTACTCTCTCAATGACCGGGTGGGGACCTCCTATCTGGAAAAGCAGTATGAATCAGTCCTGCAAGGCAAGCGAGCTGAGAAAGAGATTCATCTGGACAAAAATGGTAATATGGAGAGTGTGGAAAATATTTCTGACGGCAGTAAGGGCGACAATCTCAAGCTGACGGTGGACTTGAACTTCCAGCAGGGAGTGGAGGACATTCTCAAAAATGCCTTTAATGCGGAGTTAGCTAGTGGCAATGCGACATACTCTGAGGGTGTCTATGCCGTAGCTATGGATCCAAATACCGGCGCTGTCTTGGCTATGGCAGGCATACGTCACAATCTGGAAACGGGAGAAAACTCTGTCGATGCTCTGGGAACCATGACCAATGTCTTTGTTCCGGGATCTGTGGTCAAGGCTGCAACATTGACCTCGGGCTGGGAGAATAATGCCATTAGCGGCAATGAAGTTCTGACAGACCAGCCGATTAGCTTTGGCGGTACGGACAGTATCACTTCTTGGTTCACCCAGTACGGTTCACGTGCCATCACAGCCCAAGAGGCCCTGGAATATTCTTCCAATACCTATATGGTGCAGGTGGCGCTGAAGATGATGGGAACGCCTTACTCAGCGGATATGAAGCTGGATTTTGATGAGCTGGATCCGTCCATGAAAAAGCTGCGGTCGACTTTTGCAGAGTATGGTCTGGGCACTTCGACAGGTATTGACCTGCCAAATGAGTCCACAGGCTACCTTCCAGACAAGTTTACCTTTGCCAACTATCTGACCAATTCGTTCGGTCAGTTTGACAACTATACGACACTTCAGCTGGCCCAGTATGCCTCAACAGTAGCTAATAATGGTAAGCGTGTGGCTCCGCATATTGTTGAAGGTATTTACGGCAACAGCGACCAAGGAGGACTGGGTGATTTGGTGCAGAAAATTGATACCAAGGAGCTGAACCAGGTCAATATCTCTGACGAGGATATGAGCATTATCAAGCAAGGCTTCTATCAAGTGGTTCATGGCAGCAGCGGCTTTACGACTGGTCGGACCATTTCTCAGGGAGAGAGCGTGCCAATTAGTGCCAAGACTGGTACGGCTGAGACCTTTGTGGACAAGGGCAAGAAAGAAGCCATCAATACCAATGTCGTGTCCTATGCACCGAGTGAGAAGCCGCAGATTGCTGTGGCGGTGGTGTTCCCTCACAATACGAACCTATCTTCTACTGTCAGCCACAGTATCACTCGCGATATTATCAATCTTTACAATCAACAACACCCTATGAATTAGTGCTCAATGAAAATCATCAGCAAACGGAAATCTAAAGCTGTCAGTGCTCAAGTGCAGCAATCTGGTTTGAGGAGATTTTTTGAGAATAGAGAAAGGATTTTATGCTTTACCCAACCCCTATTGCCAAGCTGATTGACAGTTTTTCAAAACTGCCCGGCATTGGCATCAAAACAGCCACTCGACTGGCTTTTTACACTATTGGCATGAGTGATGATGATGTCAATGAATTTGCCAAGAATCTACTGGCTGCTAAGCGTGAGCTGAGCTACTGCTCTGTCTGCGGCAACCTGACGGACGAAGACCCTTGTGCTATCTGCCAAGACCAGTCACGCGATCAATCAACTATTTTGATCGTTGAGGACAGCCGAGATGTGTCAGCCATGGAAAATATCCAGGAATACCACGGACTCTATCATGTCCTGCACGGTTTGATTTCGCCTATGAACGGCGTTGGACCAGACGACATCAATCTCAAGAGTCTGATTACTCGTTTGATGGATAGTGAAGTGACGGAGGTGATCGTCGCAACCAATGCGACTGCGGATGGCGAAGCGACCTCCATGTACATCTCACGGGTTCTGAAGCCCGCTGGGATTAAGGTGACTCGCCTAGCGCGTGGTTTGGCGGTTGGCTCTGACATTGAATATGCGGACGAGGTTACGCTAATTCGTGCTATCGAAAATCGGACGGAATTATAAATATCAAGGATTTTTCTGGCTCTAGCTGGCTGGAAGAGTCCTTTTTTCTGTTCAAAAATGCTGGGAATTGTGATATACTAAAACGGACTGATACAGAAGCTCCTGCTTAGAAGAATCGACTAGCTAGGTAGATGCAAAACCAAGCTTTTGAACTTGATTATTCTCGAGCTGGCAGCTTTTGTAAATTGTACTATTTTTAGAAAATGATAGGAAAAATCATGGCAAAACAAAGATTGATTTTATTGTATGGCGGACGCAGTGCAGAGCGGGAAGTTTCGGTTTTATCAGCTGAGAGCGTCATGCGGGCTGTCAATTATGATAGATTCTCGGTGAAGACTTACTTCATCACCAAGGATGGAGATTTTATCCAAACTCAGGAATTTGAAGCAACGCCAGCGGCTGATGAGAAGTTGATGACTAATGCCACAGTGGACATGTCTCGGAAGATTAAGCCTAGCGATATTTACGAAGATGGAGCAGTGGTCTTTCCAGTCTTGCATGGTCCTATGGGCGAAGATGGCTCTATCCAAGGCTTCCTAGAAGTGCTCAAAATGCCTTATGTCGGCTGTAATATTTTATCTTCTAGCCTAGCCATGGATAAAATCACGACCAAGCGAGTGCTGGAATCGGCAGGTATTGCCCAAGTGCCTTATGTGGCGCTGGTCGATGGCGAGGATCTAGAGCAAAAAATCCAGGAAATCGAGGAGAAATTGACCTATCCAGTCTTCACCAAACCTTCCAATATGGGCTCCAGTGTCGGCATTTCTAAATCGGAGAACCAAGCAGAACTGCGCGCTTCTCTAGACCTGGCTTTCAAATATGACAGCCGGGTACTGGTTGAGCAGGGAGTAACGGCTCGCGAGATTGAGGTTGGGCTTCTAGGCAATGTTGATGTCAATAGTACCCTGCCTGGAGAAGTGGTCAAGGATGTAGCATTCTATGACTACGAAGCCAAATACATTGATAATAAAATTACTATGGATATTCCGGCCAAGATTCCAGAAGAAGTGGTGAGCCTGATGCGTCAAAATGCAGAGGCGGCTTTCCGAGCTCTGGGCGGTCTGGGACTGTCCCGCTGTGATTTCTTCTATGCAGAAGATGGTCAGGTCTTCCTTAATGAGCTCAATACCATGCCAGGTTTTACCCAGTGGTCTATGTATCCATTGCTTTGGGAAAATATGGGGCTGGCCTATCCTGACTTGATTGAGAAACTAGTTGGCCTAGCTGAAGAGGCATTTGCTAAGAGAGAGGCGCATCTTCTCTAAAATATGATATAATAGAGGGGCTGAAAATTTTCGGTCCTTTCTTTTTGCAAGCAAACCGAAAAACGAGGAAGAAGTATGAAATTATATTTATATGAAATCGCAGAAGTCCTATCTGCGAAAAATGATGTGACTCAGTTTGAAAATGTTGCGCTTAGAAATGCTGAGTTTGACAGCCGCTTGATTGAGTCGGGTGACCTTTTTGTGCCACTCAAGGGGGCGCGTGATGGCCATGACTTTATCCCAACAGCCTTTGCTCAGGGTGCTGCTGCCACCCTATCTGAGCGTCCAGTGGCAGAGGGGGCTTATATCTTGGTCGATGATGTCCTGACGGCCTTTCAGCGCTTGGCCCAGTATTATCTGGAAAAGAGGCAGGTGGATGTGCTGGCGGTGACAGGTTCCAACGGTAAAACGACAACCAAGGATATGCTGGCTCAGCTACTAGCAACCACTTACAAGACCTATAAGACCCAGGGCAATTACAATAACGAAATCGGTCTGCCCTACACAGTACTGCACATGCCTGAGGACACAGAGAAACTTGTCTTAGAAATGGGGCAGGACCACTTGGGCGATATCCATCTCCTGTCGGAACTTGCCAAACCTAAGACAGGCATTGTAACTCTGGTCGGAGAAGCCCATTTGGAATTTTTCGGCAGCCGAGCTGAGATTGCCCAAGGCAAGATGCAGATTGCGGACGGCTTGAGAAAAGATGGTCTCTTGATCGTTCCGGCGGATAAGATTGTCAATGAATTTCTGCCAGCAGACTGCAAACTGGTTCGCTTTGGCCCTGATGCGGATATCTTCCTGACTTGCTTGGAAGAGCGCAAGGACAGCTTGAGCTTTGAATGTAACTTTTTAGAGCAAAGGATTGACCTGCCTGTGACCGGTAAGTACAATGCGACCAACGCCATGATTGCAGCCTATGCAGCTCTGCAGGAGGGTGTATCTGAGGCGGCTATTGCTCAAGCCTTTTCTGAGCTGGAGCTGACCCGCAATCGAACGGAGTGGAAGAAAGCTGGCAATGGCGCAGATATCCTATCGGATGTCTACAATGCCAATCCAACAGCCATGCGCTTGATTCTTGAGACTTTCTCGACCATTCCGGCTAATCCAGGCGGACGAAAATTGGCAGTGCTGGCGGATATGAAAGAGCTGGGAGCGGACTCTAAGTCCATGCATGGCTCGATGATTACCAGTCTCAATCCAGAAATTGTGACCGACCTTTTCCTCTATGGACAGGACATGGAAGCCCTCTATGACTATGCCAAGGAGATTTACCCGCCAGGCAAGGTCCATTACTTTATCAAAAATGACGAGAAAGACCAGTTTGAACAGCTGAAACAAGCTGTCAGAGAGAAGCTGACTCCTGCCGAGCAAATTCTTCTCAAAGGCAGCAATTCTATGAATCTGGCGAAGCTAGTAGAGGACTTGGAAGATGGAAACTAAAGAAATTGCAAAAACCATTCAACGTCTCCTTTCTATTACAGAGACAGGTCTAGCATTTAGTCGTGATGAATTTGATCGAGAGCGTTACTTAGAACTCCGTCAGCTTTTGGGACACCTTCTGGCTGATTGGTCAGATTTGGATGGAAAAGAATTGGCAGAGTTGTTGCGCCCAACGGATTTTTATGCCACTCCCTTGATTGATGTCCGAGCTGTACTGGTTCGAGACGGAAAAGTCTGTTTAGTCAAGGGTAAAAATGAGAAAACTTGGGCTTTACCTGGCGGCTTTTGTGAAGTCGGACTATCTCCTAAGGAAAATATCGTCAAGGAAGTCCAAGAAGAAACGGGATTTAATGTTTCAGTTTCTCGTCTTCTTGCAATTTTTGATACTAATAAATTTCAATTTCAGAGTAAGCAATATGCTAAACTGGTCTTCGAGTGTCAGATAGAGGATGGAGATTTTCAGCCTAATACAGAAATAGAAGAGTTAGCTTTCTTTGATATCCAATCTTTACCAGAATTATCTTCTAAGCGGACGACAAAAGAACAGTTGGAAATCCTTTGGGAGATTTGTCAAGGAGATAGAGAACAGTATTTGGATTAGTTAAGTAAGTTTTTGGGATACTCTTTGTCTGAAAAAGTAAGAAATTATTGCAACAACAGGCAAACTCAACCTTGTTCAAACCTTATATTAGAATGGGAGTCTAGGAGATGGGAATAAGAGATATGTTTACAACCTATAAAACCGAACCGCCTCAACTGGGACTTTGGTATTTTGTTCTTTTGGGGCTGGTCTTTGCGATTATCTGGCTTTCCTATCGCTACTACAATCGGAAGCCTTACCAGCAGCTATTTGTCGGGATGCAAGCTTGTCAGCTGATAAGCCTCTATTTTTGGTATATGCTGACTGCTGCCCCTTTGTCTGAGAGTCTGCCTTTTTATCATTGCAGAATGGCTATGTTTGCCTTGATGTTTCTGCCTAATCGCTCAGTGTATAAATTCTATTTTGCGCTTTTGGGGACTTTTGGCTCGATTGTAGCTTTTATTTATCCGATTTTTGATCCTTACCCTTTTCCCCATATCACTATTTTGTCCTTTATCATCGGCCATCTAGCGCTCTTGGGAAATTGTTTGATTTATCTTTTCAGATATTATCATACTTTCTCTCTGAGCTGGCAGCGAGTGGTGTGGATGACCTTTCTGATGAATGCTTTTTTGCTTGTTATCAATATTTTGACAAAGGGGTCTTATGGATTTCTCACTGATCCGCCGCTTGTTGGCAATCACGGACTCCTGCTCAATTATCTGCTTGTCTCAATCGTCTTGAGTGCAGCAAACTGTTTGGTTTCTGACATTTTTAAGCGCGTGGAGCAGACCAAGACAGTCACCCTAACTTAATTATCTCATGGAGGATTTATGAAAGATTTTTTAACTACAACAAAAACGGTGGCACCGCCCATCTCGATTTTATGGTATGCTGTGATGATTGCTCTGGTCTTGCTGTCTATTTGGAGCTCGCTCAAATATCATGATAATCCACGTTTTGTCAAGGCTTTTAAGTGGATTCAGATTGCTCAGCTGCTGATGCTTTATAGCTGGTATTTTGGTTTTCGGATTCCCTTTACCAACAGCTTGCCTTTTTATCATTGCCGCCTGGCTATGTTTGCAGTGGTTTTTCTGCCAGACAAATGGCGCAGTAAGCAGTATTTTGCTCTATTAGGAGCCAGCGGAGCGGTCTTTGCCTTGGGTTATCCAGTCTTTGACCCCTATGATTTCCCGCACATTACCAGCTTCTCTTTCCTGATTGGCCACTATGCCCTCTTGGTTAATTCCTTGATTTATCTGATGAATCACTACGACAAGACCCTGCTCAAGAAATACATGATTGTAGCCTACACCTTTGGGCTCAATCTTTTCCTAGTCGGCGTTAATCAAGTGACAGGAGGAAATTACGGTCTGCTAAAAAGTCCGCCTTTTATCCCTGATGCCCCTCTATGGATAAAGTACCTCCTTGTGTCAGTCATCCTTTCTCTGGCTCTGGTTCTCTTTGATATATTGTTTAAGAAACGGTGGAAAAAGCAGTTAAGTTTGGTTCGCAGTTAATTCATCTCAAGTTTACAAGTCCTGTCAAGTTAATTTGGCAGGAGTTTTTTTAAAATTAAGAAGCCTTATCACGCCCTGCTTTGCTTCTAGTAACAAATGGACTATTTGTCTATCAACTCTTTAAGCTGGTCGAGCTAGACGCTTCTGTGACATCTGAAGAAAAAGAAGAGCTGGAAACCAGAAAAAGCGCCTGCTCTATTTACTGGGTTTAGTCTTCGTCTTTGCAATTTTTCTCTTTAGCAGTGTCATTGTCAGATTTTAAAGGAAATTTCATTGACTTAGGAGAATAGAATCGCTCGAGAGGGCGATTTTTATCTTCTTTAGATCATTGAAAAAAAGCGCTAAATCCGCTATAATAGGTAGGTTGAAAGGATTGCAATACTTCGATGTAAGATAAAAAAACAAATACTAAGATTCACCATTATCCTAAATGAAAGAAAGAGAAGAAGATGACTTTACAAGAAGAAATTAAGAAACGCCGGACCTTTGCCATTATCTCCCACCCGGACGCGGGGAAGACGACCATTACGGAGCAGTTGCTCTACTTCGGAGGCGAGATTCGTGAGGCTGGTACAGTCAAGGGGAAAAAGACGGGTAATTTTGCCAAGTCTGACTGGATGGATATTGAGAAGCAGCGGGGGATTTCAGTGACTTCCTCTGTCATGCAGTTTGACTACGATGGCAAGCGGGTCAATATCCTGGATACGCCAGGGCATGAGGACTTCTCAGAAGATACTTATCGGACCTTGATGGCGGTGGATGCTGCGGTCATGGTTATTGACTCGGGCAAGGGGATTGAGGCTCAGACCAAGAAGCTCTTTGAGGTTGTCAAGCATCGTGGTATTCCAGTCTTCACTTTTATGAACAAGCTGGATCGTGACGGTCGCGAGCCCTTGGACTTGTTGGAAGAACTGGAAGAGATTTTGGGTATTGCCAGCTATCCGATGAATTGGCCGATTGGGATGGGGAAGAGCTTTGAGGGTCTTTATGATCTCTACAATGAGCGGCTGGAGCTTTATAAGGGTGAGGAGCGCTTTGCAACTCTGGCAGAAGGCGATCAACTGTTTGCTTCTAACCCTTTCTATGAGCAAGTTAAGGAAGACATTGAGCTCTTGAGCGAAGCTGGGAATGAATTCTCGGAAGAAGCGATTTTGGCTGGCAAGCTTACACCTGTTTTCTTCGGATCAGCCCTGACCAACTTTGGAGTCCAGACTTTCCTGGAAACCTTCCTCAAGTTTGCTCCGGAACCGCATGGCCACAAGAAGACAGATGGCGAGGTAGTCGAGCCACTCAGCCCAGATTTTTCAGGCTTTGTCTTTAAAATTCAGGCCAATATGGATCCGCGCCACCGTGACCGTATCGCCTTTGTCCGTATCGTTTCTGGAGAGTTTGAGCGCGGTATGAGTGTCAATCTGCCACGTACTGGCAAGTCCGCCAAACTGTCCAATGTTACCCAGTTTATGGCTGAGAGTCGTGAGAATGTGACCAATGCCGTAGCCGGTGATATTATCGGGGTTTATGATACGGGGACTTATCAGGTCGGTGACACTCTGACTGTGGGCAAGAATAAGTTTGAATTTGAGCCTCTGCCAACCTTTACTCCAGAGATCTTTATGAAGGTTTCAGCCAAGAATGTCATGAAGCAAAAATCCTTCCATAAGGGGATTGAGCAGCTGGTGCAAGAGGGAGCCATCCAGCTTTATACCAACTACCAGACGGGCGAGTACATGCTGGGCGCTGTCGGTCAGCTCCAGTTTGAGGTCTTCAAGCACCGCATGGAAAATGAATACAACGCTGAAGTAGTCATGAATCTTATGGGTAAAAAGACTGTCCGCTGGATTTCACCAGATAATTTGGACGAGCGTATGTCTTCTAGCCGTAACATCCTAGCCAAAGACCGCTTTGATCAGCCAGTCTTCCTCTTTGAAAACGACTTTGCCCTGCGCTGGTTCGCGGACAAGTATCCAGATGTTAAATTAGAAGAGAAGATGTGACTCAGTACCAACAATTGGAACTAAAGTTCCTAATTGTTGGACGCTAGCCACTTGACTAATCTCGTCAGGCGAGGCAGTTGATTTGCTTGGTTTTGTGCTTTGACATTGCATATTTGCTTGCAGGAAGAGTTTATGAAGTTGGGTGCTAGTTTATTAGAGAATCATTCTACCTCATAGAAAGGAGCTCCATGTTTCTGGAAAGAAAACTAAAAGATCAGTCTGTCTGGATCAACATTGACTCAGATAGTTTCAAAAAGAACGCCCGGATTTATCAGGATTATGAAATTGATAAAGAGACCATCGAGTATGCGCTGGATAAGAACGAGCGGGCTCACATGGACTACAATCGTGAGAATGGAACGGTTGTCTTTATCTACAATGTCCTTAATCTAGCGACAGACAAGGAACATTATGAGACAATTCCTATGACCTTTGTGGCGCAGCAGGGGCGTCTCATCACCATTAGTAATCAAGACAATGCCTATGTTGTCAATATGATGAAGGATTATACTGAGCGCCATGAGCCAGTATCGGTCTATAAGTTTCTCTTTGCTAGTCTAGAGTTGATCTCCAATTCTTACTATCCGGTTGTTGAGCGGATGGACAAGCGCAAGGATGAGATTAATGCTCTCCTGCGTCAGACAACTACCAAAAAGCATCTTTTTGCCCTGTCCGACTTGGAAACTTCTATGGTCTATCTAGTTGCTGCAGCTAAGCAGAATCGCATGCTCCTAGAGCATATCAAAAGTCATGGCATTTACCGACGTTTTGATGAATTAGAAACCGAGCAGTTTGAGGATGCTATGATCGAGGCTCGTCAGCTCGTCTCCATGACCGATTTGATTGCTCAAGTTCTCAGCCAGCTCTCTGGCTCCTACAATAATATCCTGAACAACAATCTGAATGACAATTTGACGGTATTGACCATTATTTCTGTTCTTCTAGCAGTACTTGCAGTTATTACGGGCTTCTTTGGTATGAATGTTCCTCTGCCCTTGTCTAATGATAAAAACGCCTGGATTTATATTGTTGTCATTAGTCTAATCATCTGGGGACTTCTGACCAAGCTTCTTAAATGGTTAGCCAATAAGAAGTAAATATTTGATATTATTTTTACTATGGCAAGCACCGAGAATGGTGCTTGTTTTTTTCTTGCTTTGGAAAGAAAATGATTAGTACAGTTTGCCTGTATTTGAAAAACTGTTATTTTGCGTCATAAAATATAACATAAAAATTATAATTTTTATTGCATAAAATTTCATAATAAAGTATAATATAAAACAATTTAAAATAAGTGAGGGGTAGAAATATGGCAGAATACCTAAGCAATTTAAATTACAAAGGCAAACAATACCAATATACAGAACTTAGGAAAGCCTCGGCTCTACTAGGAGGGGATATAGAAAAACTTCCTTATTCTATACGAATATTATTAGAAAGTGTTCTTCGTAAGGAAGATGGGATTGATGTAACAAAAGATAACGTTAGCTCTTTAATGCATTATCAAGCTAAATCACCAAGCGGAGAAGTTCCTTTTAAGCCTAGCCGAGTTATTCTCCAGGATTTTACGGGTGTTCCTGTTGTGGTGGATTTGGCTAGCATGCGCGATGCTATTGTCGGGCAGGGAGGTCAGGCCAATCAGATTAATCCAGAGATTCCGGTTGATTTAGTTATTGACCACAGTGTTCAGGTGGACTTTTATGGCTGTGATATAGCTCTAGAGGCCAATATGAACCAAGAGTTTGTCCGCAACAATGAGCGTTACGAATTTCTCAAGTGGGCAGAAAAATCGTTCGATAATTATCGTGCGGTTCCCCCTGCTACTGGGATTATCCATCAGGTCAATATCGAATTTCTCAGTGATGTCATCATTGAAAAGGATGGCCAACTCTATCCGGACAGTATGTTTGGGACGGACAGTCATACGACTATGATTAATGGTATCGGTGTTCTGGGCTGGGGTGTTGGTGGGATTGAGGCCGAGGCCGCCATGTTAGGTGAAGCTTCATATTTCCCAGTTCCTGAGGTGATTGGTGTTCGTCTCTTGGGTAAGCTGCCTAAGATTGCGACAGCGACAGATTTGGCTCTAAAGGTCACGCAAATCTTACGGCAGGAAAATGTTGTTGGTAAATTTGTCGAGTTCTTTGGGCCTGGTTTGTCTAATCTAAGTCTGGCTGACCGGGCAACAGTGGCTAATATGGCGCCGGAATACGGAGCTACCTGTGGTTATTTTCCGATAGATGAGGAAACGCTCAATTACATGCGTCTGACCAATCGGTCAGAAAATCATATCGAGCTGACCCGTCTCTACGCTCAAAAAAATCACCTCTTCTATGATGAAAAGGTTGAGCCGAACTATACCAAGGTAGTCGAAATTGATTTGTCCAGCATTGTGCCGAGCATCTCAGGCCCCAAGCGTCCCCAAGATTTGATTGAATTAACAGCTGCTAAAGAGGAGTTTCAAGCTAGTTTAGTCAGAGAAGCGGGGGTCCGAGGCTTTGGTCTAGATGAGAGCGAGCTGGAAAAGTCAGCAGTGGTTCAATTTTCTGATCATGAGGAGACGATTAAGACAGGCCATGTGGCCATCGCTGCCATTACTAGCTGTACCAATACATCTAATCCCTATGTCTTGATGGCGGCAGGACTTTTAGCAAAGAACGCAGTAGAAAAAGGCTTACGCGTTTCAAAGACTGTCAAGACTTCATTAGCTCCGGGCAGCAAGGTGGTCACAGGTTATCTCAAGAAGAGTGGTCTGCAAACTTATCTGGATCAGCTTGGTTTCAATGTTGTCGGCTATGGCTGTACCACTTGTATTGGAAATTCAGGAAATCTCCGACCGGAAGTGGCTCAGGCGATTACGGATACTGACTTGCTGGCTAGTGCTGTTCTTTCAGGAAATCGGAATTTTGAAGGACGGATCAATCCACTGGTCAAGGCCAATTTCCTAGCTAGTCCGCCTTTGGTAGTTGCCTATGCTCTGGCTGGAAATACCAATATCGATCTGACTAGTGAGCCGTTGGGTTATGATCAAAAGGGGCAGCCAGTCTATTTGATGGATTTGATGCCGGAGCATGACTTGGTTGCCGACTATGTTCAAAAATATGTGACGCGCCAGCTTTTTGAAAAAGAATATGCTCATGTGTTTGACGACAATGAAAAATGGAATCAGATTCCGACTGCCTCTTCTCAAAATTATCAGTGGAATCAGGCTTCGACCTATATTCAAAATCCACCTTACTTTGATGGCTTAGCTGATGATTTAGCCATTCAGCCGCTGAAAAATCTTGCAGTGCTGGCAAAATTTGGGGATACGGTGACGACAGACCATATCTCCCCAGCAGGAAATATTGCCAGAAACAGCCCAGCGGCTTCCTATTTGCTGGAGCATGGAGTGGATTACCAAGAGTTTAATTCCTATGGCAGCCGTCGGGGCAATCATGAGGTCATGATGCGGGGGACTTTTGCCAATATTCGGATTAAAAACGAATTGGCGGATGGGAAAATTGGTGGTTACACAGATTATAAAGGAGAGTTGCTATCCATTTATGAGGCAGCCATGCGCTACAAGGAAGAGCAAATTGACACTATTGTCCTAGCTGGCAAAGACTATGGTATGGGGTCCAGCCGTGATTGGGCAGCCAAGGGGGCTAATCTTTTGGGCGTCAAGGTGGTGTTGGCAGAGAGTTTTGAACGCATCCACCGGTCAAATCTGGTCATGATGGGGATTCTTCCTTTGCAGTATCTAGAGGGAGAGAGTGCGGACAGTCTGGGCTTAACGGGCAAGGAGACTTTCGACATCAATCTGCCACAGAACCCGCAAGTTGGCCAACTGGTTGACGTGGTAGCTCGTAAGGGTACTGAAGAAATAGTTTTTCAAGCTCGGCTGCGATTTGATGCAGAGGCGGATATTCGTTACTATGAAAACGGGGGGATTTTGCCCATGGTCGTTAGAAAGAAATTAGAGGAGGTATGAGTATGAGTCAGACGGACGGCTTGAAAGATACCATTGCCTGTGATACTCGGATTAGCCAGATTGTGGATGATTCTTTGTCTTATGCAGGCTACAATATTTCTGAATTGGTAGAGCACCATGCGAGTTTTGAAGAGGTGATTTATCTGCTGTGGCATTTGCATTTGCCGACTCAAATTGAGCTTAAGCATTTTGAGGAAGATCTGCGAGCTAATTATGCTATTAGCGATGCAGTGGAGCAGTGCATCCTTATCCAGTCCCGCAAGCATCTTCATCCCATGAGTGTCTTGCGCTCAACGGTCAGTCTTTTGGGCGTTTATAATGTCCATGCTGAGGAAGCATCTCTAGAAGCGACCTATGAGCAGAGCATCCAACTTATGGCAAAGATGCCGACCATTATTGCGGCTTTTGCTAGACTGAGGTCGGGTCAGACTCCGATAGAGCCGCGGGAGGATTTGGGCTTTGCGGCTAATTTCCTCTATATGCTCAAAGGACAAGAAGCTAGTGAGCTTGAAGTCAAAGCCTTTAACTGTGCCTTGGTGCTCCATGCCGATCATGAGCTCAATGCTTCAACTTTTGCGGCTCGAGTCTGCGCCTCAACCTTGACCGATATTTATTCCTGCGTGACAGCAGCTGTAGGAGCGCTCAAGGGCTCACTTCATGGCGGCGCTAATGAATGTGTCTTTGATATGCTGAAAGAGATCAGAGAGGAAGGGGATTGTCAGGCCTACCTAGACCGCAAGTTAGCCTCTCATGAGAAGATTATGGGCTTTGGTCATCGAGTTTACAAGACCCAAGATCCGCGTGAAAAATACCTGCGTCAAATGGCCAAGGACTTGACACAGGGAACCAAGGATGAGGTCTGGTATCAGCTTTCAGAGGAAATTGAAGCCTATATGAAGCATACCAAGCATCTGATACCGAATGTCGATTTTTATTCGGCTACGGTTTACCATGTGTTGGGCATTGACAGCAGTATTTATACCCTGATTTTTGCCATGAGTCGGGTGGCTGGCTGGATTGCCCATATTCAGGAACAGCGCAAGAACAATAAGCTAATTCGGCCACGTTCTAACTATATTGGTGCTCAAGGTTTGGAGTATCTTCCCATTGGAAGGAGATAAAATGGCAGATAAGATTTTGTTTGAGAAAGGGCATCTGCTGGTACCGGATGCTCCTATTATTCCTTACATCCAGGGTGATGGGATTGGGGTTGATATCTGGGAAAATGCCCAGCTGGTCTTTGATAAGGCAGTGGAAAAGGCTTATGGCGGGCAGAGAAAGGTTGTTTGGAAGGAAGTTCTGGCTGGGAAAAAAGCAGCGGACCTGATGGATGACTGGCTACCGGATGAAACATTGGCAACGATTAAGAGTCATCTGGTGGCAATTAAGGGCCCGCTAGAAACCCCAGTCGGAGAAGGGATTCGTTCGCTGAATGTCGCGCTGAGACAAGAATTGGATCTCTATGCCTGCCTGCGGCCAGTTCGTTATTTCAAGGGAGTTCCTAGTCCGCTCAAGCACCCAGAGAAGACTGACATCACAATTTTTCGGGAAAATACAGAAGACATCTATGCAGGGATCGAGTGGGAGAGTGGAACGGCTGAAGTCCAAAAAGTTATTGATTTCCTGCAGAAGGATATGCAGGTTGACAAGATTCGCTTCCCAGAAAGCTCTGCTATTGGAATCAAGCCTATCTCTAAGCAGGGCAGTGAGCGGCTGATACGGGCAGCTATTGACTATGCGCTAGCCAAAGGACTAAGGCGTGTCACTCTGGTTCACAAGGGCAATATCCAGAAATTTACAGAGGGTGGTTTTCGGAAATGGGGCTGTGAGCTAGCTCAAAGAGAGTATGCAGATGAGTTGGCTTCTGGAAAACTAGTCATTCAGGATGTGATTGCAGATAATTTTCTGCAGCAGATTCTGCTCAATCCAGAGAAATTTGATGTTGTCGCCTTGACCAATCTAAATGGTGACTATGCCAGCGATGCCTTGGCAGCTCAGGTGGGCGGGATTGGTATTGCGCCAGGGGCCAATATCAATTACGAGACTGGTCATGCTATTTTTGAAGCTACTCACGGGACGGCGCCAGATATAGCAGGTCAAAACAGGGCTAATCCTTGTTCTCTTCTCTTATCGGGGGCCATGCTCTTTGATTACATTGGTTGGCCGGCGGTCTCTCATCTCCTGACTAAGGCTATTGAGAAGGCTCTCTTTGAGCAAAAAGTGACAGGGGATTTTGCTAGTCAGCTGGAAGGAGTAGCGGTTCTGACCACTAGTCAATTTGTTGAGGAGCTGGTAGCTAATATAGAAAAGTGCTTATAGTGAAGAAAAAAGCGATGAGGAAACTGCCTATCTAGACGGTCTCTTCATCACTTTTTTGCCTTTTTCGATATTCCATTCCCCAGCCGATGATCCAGCAGAAGACTAGCAGATAATTTTCAATCCAGCCCAGTAGATTGGCTTGATTCGCCTTTTCCAGATAGCCTAGCAGATGGTTTGTGCCAAAGCCCAGCCCGCCCAGAATCAGTGCTAGCAAGGTCATACGCAGATAGAACCAATCATACTTTATGTTGGCGGCAATGACTAAAGGCAGAATAGCCAGATTCCAGAAACCAATTTCCCGCTGCCAGTAGGGAGCTAGACCATAGATGGACTCATTGCCTAATAGCTGGGGCTGGAAAATCTGGATCATAGCTGCGCCCAGCATAGCTAAGATCAGTAAAATGAAAATCACTCGTAAAAATTTATTCATACCTGTCTCCTTTCTTCTTTGTAGATTATAATGTTTTTGAAAATGATTTTCAAATTTTCATTTTTTACAAAAGAAATCTCTAATAAAATATTTTACAGCCAAGTCCTATCTTTTTAGGTGCTTTTGTGGTATACTAGATTAGTTGCAGAAATACAGTTTTTCTATTCAGTGGGAACTAGCGACCGAGTCGGCGCTTTTTTAGTGCCTAGACTTGAGAGACCATATTTATGAAGAGAAGAGCGAATACTTTCAGAAAATCAAGATTTAGCAAGCGACAAGAGCTTGGTATATTTCGATAGTTGAGTATCAAAAGCCTTATAAGGTGGCTTCGCACCGCCTTTAGAAAGAAGAAGAACATTGAAATTTAATGAATTACATTTATCTACTGAATTATTAGCAGAGATTGAAAAAGCTGGCTTTGTAGAAGCAAGCCCTATTCAAGAGCAGACAATTCCACTTGCTATGGCAGGTAAGGATGTCATTGGTCAGGCCCAGACAGGGACAGGAAAGACGGCAGCCTTTGGCTTCCCAACTCTGGAGAAGATTGATACAGATAATCCTGCTGTGCAAGCATTGATTATCGCTCCAACCCGTGAATTGGCCGTGCAGAGTCAGGAAGAGCTTTTCCGTTTTGGCCGCAGTAAGGGCGTCAAGGTGCGTTCTGTCTACGGTGGCTCCAGCATCGAAAAGCAAATCAAGGCCCTCAAATCTGGTGCTCATATCGTCGTAGGAACACCTGGTCGTCTCTTGGATTTGATCAAACGCAAGGCGCTTAAGCTGAATCAGATTGAAACTTTGATCTTGGACGAAGCGGATGAAATGCTTAACATGGGCTTTTTGGAAGACATTGAGTCTATCATTTCACGTGTGCCAGAAGAGCGTCAGACCTTGCTCTTTTCAGCGACCATGCCGGATGCTATCAAGCGCATCGGTGTCAAGTTTATGAAGGAGCCTGAGCATGTCAAGATTGCTGCTAAAGAGCTGACGACGGAGCTTGTAGACCAGTATTATATCCGTGTCAAAGAAAATGAAAAATTTGATACCATGACCCGCCTGATGGATGTGGAGCAGCCTGAGCTATCAATCGTCTTTGGTCGGACCAAGCGCCGGGTGGATGAGCTGACTCGCGGTCTGAAAATCCGCGGTTTCCGAGCAGAGGGTATCCATGGTGATTTGGACCAAGGCAAGCGCCTCCGCGTTCTGCGCGACTTTAAAAACGGAAATTTGGATGTCTTGGTGGCGACAGATGTAGCCGCACGTGGATTGGACATTTCTGGTGTGACCCACGTCTACAACTATGACATTCCGCAGGATCCAGAAAGTTATGTTCACCGGATTGGTCGGACTGGTCGTGCTGGTAAGTCAGGTCAGTCTATTACTTTCGTAGCGCCAAATGAAATGGGCTATTTGCAGATTATCGAAAATCTGACTAAGAAGCGCATGAAAGGCCTCAAGCCTGCGACTGCAGAAGAAGCTTTCCAAGCTAAGAAAAAAGTTGCTCTTAAGAAGATTGAACGCGATTTTGCGGATGAAAGCATCCGTTCTAACTTTGAGAAATTTGGCAAGGATGCCCGCAAGCTGGCAGCAGAATTCAGCCCAGAAGAGCTGGCTATGTATATCCTCAGCTTGACGGTGCAGGATCCAGATGCCCTTCCTGAAGTAGAAATTGCCCGTGAAAAACCATTGCCATTTAAACCGTCTGGCGGTGGCTTTGGCGGAAAAGGCAAGGGCAGTCGTGGCGGAAACAGCAACCGTCGCAGCAATGACAATCGCCGTGACCGAGGTGGCCGTCGTGACCAATTTAAGAAAGGTCGCAAAGACGAGCGTTTTGATAAAGATAATCGCTACCGCAAGGACCACAAGAAGCCACGCAATACTTCTAGCGAAAAGAAAACCGGCTTTGTAATCCGTAACAAGGGTGATAAATAAAGCGGGGTGTTAACTGGAGTTGACGACAATTTTAGCGACGAGAGAGAATGCAAGTTCTCTCTTTTCGTTTGTTCAATAAATCTTCTTATTCTCAGTCCTGCAGAAATATAAGTATGAGCCAATGTAGTTTCCTTAATCATGCTGATTGAAGCAGTCCTGTTTATCAAAGTAAATTATAGCCTCCTTATTTCTGCTTTGAACTGTTTCTGGTGTTTTTGCTATAGAACAGGATTCAAAGTATTTCAACTAATTTCGACATCAAAATTCAACATATTAGCTATTTAAAATAAAAAAATTCACAAATCTTTGTTTATATGCTGGAACTGTTGTATAATAAGGTGAAGGTGAGTCTGTAAGAAATTCAGGAGTAAAAGGAGAATGTAAAATGAAAGAAAGTAGACATAGAATCATTCTGCAAGAACTGGATCAAACAGGTGTGGTTGCTGTTAAAAACCTCAAGGAAATGCTGGGTGTCACGGATATGACCATCCGTCGGGATTTGATTGATTTGGAGAAGCAGGGCATGCTGACCCGTGTTCATGGTGGAGCCCATAAGAAGGTCAAGAATGCTCTCAACGAGATTTCTCACTCAGAAAAGCAAATGCTGAATGTTGAGGAGAAGAAGCAGATTGCCCGTAAATGTGCGGATTTGATTGTTGACGGGGATACGGTCTTTATTGGGTCAGGCACCACAACGGATTTTATAGGAGACTATTTGGATGGCAAAAATATCAGCATCGTCACCAATTCGCTACCAATTTTTGAAAAGTTAAAAGAAAGAGCCAATTTAGATTTAATTCTGATTGGCGGACGCTATCGGGCTAAGACTCAAACCTTTGTCGGTCAGTTTGCCAATAATCTTTTGAAAGAAATCAAGGTTTCTAAGGCCTTTATTGGGGCGAATGGTATTGACGGTCATAATGTTACGACCAGCAATGAAGAGGAAGGCAACGGCGACGCGATTATCCTTAACAATGCCATCAGCAAATACATTGTAGCTGATAACAGCAAGTTTGATAGCTATTCTTTCTATTCTTTTTACCGGCTGGACAACCTTAGTGCTGTTGTGACAGACGACAATATCGCTCCGAAAGTTAAGGAAAAATACAGCACTTATGTTGAAATTTTGTGATGTCTGACCGATGAGAGAAACCTGGCTCAAATGAATAATTTATAGATGCTGTGACTGGGATTTTGTCTAGAAATTCTAGTCGCAGCTTTTTTATATCTTGGTCGATTTTTGTAAACAACAGTCTTGACTTTGCTGCGGAATTCCTTATATAATAAAATGTATTATTAAATTTTAGGAGGTCTTATGACAATCAATATAGTGATTTTTGTGGCTGTGTCGCTTTTTCGTTTGGTGTTTTTGAGGAAATCCTCTCAGAATGAGCAGGATATTCTGGCCAAGGGAGGCATGGAGTACGGGGTGAAAAACTCAAATATCATGAAGTACCTGCACATGCTTTTTTATGCGGTTTGCTTTCTGGAATTGCTGCTGAAGAAGCCAGCTTTTGACTTTGTGAGCCTACTGGGAGCTGTCTTGTTACTCTTTTCTATGTTTATGCTCTACCTTGTTGCCAAGCTTTTAGGACCAGTTTGGACCATCAAGCTTATGCTGGTTAAGGATCATAAGTTTGTTGACCATTGGCTCTTTCGCAATGTCAAACATCCTAATTATTTCCTGAATGTTGTACCAGAATTGGTGGGCTTGGCACTGCTCAGTCATGCTTACTTTGCTCTTTTTATCCTCTTCCCGCTCTACTGTATCACCCTCTATGTCCGTATCAAGGAAGAAGAGCAGTTACTCAAGGAAGTTATCATTCCAAATGGAATTGCTGGTGAGTAAAATTAATAAAATGCATATCGACTGCAAAATAAAGGCTAGGACGTTTATGTCCTAGCCTTTTCTTGCATTAATTTTCGTATTTCATCAGCCATTTGTTGGGGTTGGTCCAATTCGAAAAGTAAAGTATTTTCTTCAGGCTGGTGGGCGGTTTGGCTGAAAGCTAAAACTGGCTTCCCCTTGCTGATAGCCCTTTGGACAATCTGGTCTACCTCTCCCCAGTGATTGATATCCAAGTAAATATCTGCCCTATCGAGCAAATCCTCAATAAAGTCATCCTGGTGGATATTGGTGTAGAGGTTGATATTAGGATAGTCCTTAAAGCTAGCCAAGTAAGGCGAAATATTGGTCTTAGCAGCTATGTGAAATTCCAGGTCTGGCAGATTTTCTGCTAAATAGGCCAGCTGTTCCAAAGTATCAGAAGCTGTCAGCGTAAAGGCATGAAAATTGCCCTGTGGACGCTCCTTGATGATAAGCTCTTCCTTGCTCATAGCGATAGAGTTGCTGGGAATATCCTGGAAAATCAAGCAGTTAGCTCCAATGATGACATTATCACCAATGGTCACACCTTTGAGAATCACAGTATTGGCCCCAATCCAGCAGTTAGCTCCAATCTTGACTGGCGCAACACTATAATCAATCTTCTCGATATGGTAATTAGAATACTGATGATTGTGGTCAAAAATACGGACGCCATCACCAAACATGGTGTCCTTGCCGATTTCGATAGAGTGCTGACAGCGGACAGTGCAGTGATCGTTAAAGAAAACCCGGGTTCCTAGCTTGAGTTGTGCGCCGCTGGCTACATTGAGGCTGGTAAAAGATTGGAAGATGACATCTTGACCGATATCAAGATGACTATCTGGGGAAATTTCGATATGATGAAAGTCGCCTTTAAACTGGATTTCAGGCATGTTGAGTCCTTTCTTTGATGTAAGCCAGTTTGGCTTGTCTAGTTTTCTTTTTAAAAAGTGCTTCAGCCGACATGGCAGCCGGCTTGCTAGGGTGTTCTTCTTGGTAAAGTAAGGTAACTGGCAGCCGAGCGCGGGTGTACTTGGCGCCTTTGCCAGCTTGATGTTTTTTGAGTCGGGCTTGGACATTCGTTGTGTAGCCAGTATAGAGGGAGCCGTCCCCGCATTCAAGCACGTACATATATGCTTTATTTTCCATAGTAAATCTCGTGAATCTCCGGAGTGTAGCTGCCGTCCTGATTGTGAATAAAGAGAGGAGGCAGGATTTTTAGACCGTCGCGGGAACCATCTTTAATAGCTTCGATAAGTAGCATATTGGCCTCTTTACCCAACTTTGGATAGACAAACTGGATGCGCTTGGGAGCCAGGTTGTGGGCTTGCATGGTATCTAAAATATCTAAAAAGCGTTCTGGTCGATGAACCATAGCCAACCGACCATTGGATTTGAGGACTCGCTGGGCAATTTTGCAAATCTCTCCCAGATTGGTTGAGATTTCGTGGCGGGCTAAAAGGTAGTGCTGGCTTTCATTGAGATTGGATTTCTTGTCAACCTTGAAATATGGCGGATTGCAGAGAATCATATCAACCTTGCTGCCAGTGATATATTGGCCTAGGTTTTTCAGATCGTCCTGAATGACCTGCATTTGCTGAGTCAAATCATTGAGCTCAATGGAGCGCTCGGCCATGTCAGCCAGACGTTCCTGGATCTCAACTGCCAAAATCTGAGCCTTGGTGCGAGTGCTGGCAAAAAGTCCAACAGCCCCATTTCCAGCACAGAGATCAACGATTAGACCCCGCTGGGGCAGCTTGGGAAAGCGGGAAAGCAGCACGCTGTCTACCGAATAGCTGAAGACCTCACTATTTTGAATAATCTTGACATCCGTCGAAAAGAGCTGGTTGACGCGTTCTCCGTCTTTTAGTTTTGCTTCGTTCATAAGTCAATTATAGCATGATTTAGCAAGGATTCCAAAGGGATATGGGAAGTTTTTGCACAATCAAAAAACATGCGAGGACTCTCGCATGTTTCCATGAGCTTAGATGATAATTCTTTTTTAGCTATTCCTTAATCAAATCTGTATTTCTGCTTGATGGTGCAGGCAACAAAGACAAGTCCGAAAATGACCATGAGAATCAGATAGACTGGCAAAGTTGCGGCTGTCAGCGTTGCAATTTCCAAAAGGTGCTGCAGGACAAAGGCTGATAGATAGAAGCCAAAGACAGAAAAGATAATGAGCAGGCTGCGCCAGAGATTGAGTGGCAGGCAGGCCCGAATGACTGACAGGAAGCTGATGCTGCCTAGCAAGTAGTAGGTCAGGGTGGACATTTCTATGTCGCTCCAGCCATGGCTGCTGCCCCAGATGCGAACAAATAGCACGCTGAAGACAATCATGAGGGAGCTTGGCAGAGCCAGCTGTAGGGAGCGTTTGAGGAAGTGCTTTTCAACCGGCTTAATATTGCGCTCAAAGGTGAGGACAAAGGGTGGGAAACCTTCGACAAACTGGTCAATCAAGGTGATCTGAATCGGGATGAATGGGAAAATCAAGAGGTATTCAGGTTTTCCGAGCAGAATACTGGCGATACAGATAATAGCCAGAATAAAGGAATAGATAGTCTTGATGAAGAAAATCGGAGCAATCCGGCCGATATTGTTAACGACTCGGCGGCCTTCAAAAAGAATCTCAGGGACATCGTTAAAGTCGGAGTTAAGAAGAACCAAGTTGGCAATTTGCCGAGTTGCGGGGTCGCCCTCCGCCATGACGATGGAGCAGTCTGCTTCACGTAAGGCCAAGATATCATTAACCCCATCTCCGGTCATGGCTGTTGTCCGACCAGCGGCCTTAAGAGTCTGGATGAGCAGCTTCTTCTGATGAGGAGAAACACGACCGAAGATGGCTGTTTCTTCTGCTTGCTCAACCAGTTCTTGATTGCTGATTTTAGAGCAGTCGATGTAGCTGTCGTAGTTGGCAAATCCAGCCTGGCTCGCGATATGGGAAACGGTCACAGGATTGTCACCAGAGATGATTTTCAGATCAACATCCTGAGAACGCAGATAGTCCAGTGTCTCAGCCGCTCCCTCGCGAATAGGGTCGGTGATTTCCAGAACGGCTAAAGCGGTCATATCTTCAGGCAGTTGGATACTGTGTTTGTCTAGTACTTGGTCGCTGTGAGCCAGCACCAAAACCCGCGATCCGCGTTTTTGAGCCTCTCCAACCGCTGCAGGATTGCTGTCCAGCAGCATTTCGGGAGCCCCCAGAAAGATAGTTCCGACACTGGATAAATGCATAGCGCCCCATTTTCGGTCACTAGAAAATGGGATGACATTATCGCTAGTATAGGCATGGTCCAGATGGCCGTAGCCCTTGCGGATAGCCTGAGCAGTTGGGTTATTATCCTCGCTGGTTTGGATGTAGGCTGCTAAGATTTGACCGACGGTCTCATCAGAAAACTTATCTGACAGACTATGCAAGGCTTCAACGGTCATCTTACCTTGGGTAATTGTCCCGGTCTTGTCCAGACAGAGAGTGTCTACTCGAGCCAAGGTTTCAACAGAATACATTTCCTGAACAAGAACCTTGCGCATGCCTAGCTTGATGACAGCTGTCAGGAGTGACGTGACTGTCAGCAGGGCAATTCCCTTAGGCAGCATGCCCAAAAGAGCTGTTGAGCTGGTAATGACAGAGTTTTTGACAGGCAGTCCCTTTATCACTAGGGCTTCAAAGAAGAGAGCCAGTCCGAAAGGAATGATGATTTTTCCGGTAAAGCGGGAAATTTTCCCAAGATTGTAAAGAATGCGCGAGTTGATAGGCTTGAGGGTTTTAGCCTCAGTCATGAGCTTGTTGGCATAGTTGTCTGCACCGACATGATGCACCTCAGCATAGATCTGCCCACTGGCCAGAAAGCTACCAGACAGCAGCTCGGCGCCTTCTTCTTTGAGAACCAAGTCACTCTCCCCTGTCAGCATGGCTTCATTGGCCTCGGCAACACCCTCTACTACACGGGCGTCACTGGGAATTTGCTCGCCGGCTGACAGCTTGATCAGGTCACCCAGTACAATTTCTTCTGGCTGAATCTTGATTTCCTGGCCGTCACGGATGACTGTGACCAGTTCTCGGCTGACCAGATTGAGCTTGTCAATCATGTGCTTGGCTCGCAGCTCTGTAATAATACCAGTGACGGCGTTAAAGCTGATTACTGCGAAGAAGACTAGATTGCTCCAGGCTTGGACAGAGACCAAGGCTACAGCAATAACAAAGTTAAGGGCATTAAAAAGGGTGAAAACATTCCGCTTAACGATTTGCCAGTTACTAGTACTGGTGTCACTTGTAAAATCGTTGGTCAAGCCCTGCGAAATTTTTTCATCTACTTGGGTTTGGTTTAAACCGATTAATTCTTTCTTGTTCATGAGATTAATGATACCATTTTTTTATGGAAATGGCTATTAGAATCAGCTGTTACAGCCAAAGTTTGGAAAAATATTGCAGACTATAATGGGATAGGTTATAATGGGAAAGGATGTAATAAATTTCAAGTATAATTTTGGTTTGAAATAAGGAGAGTTTATGTTTTATACTTATTTGCGAGGTTTAGTGATTTTTATCCTGTGGACCTTAAACGGCAATGCACATTACCACAATAAAGAAAAGATTCCTTCAAAAGATGAAAATTATATCTTGGTGGCCCCTCACCGGACATGGTGGGATCCAGTTTACATGGCTTTTGCGACCAAGCCCAAGCAGTTCATTTTCATGGCCAAGAAACAGCTCTTTGAAAATCGCGTATTCGGCTGGTGGATTCGCATGTGCGGTGCCTTTCCTATTGACCGGGAAAATCCTGGTCCGTCAGCTATCAAGTACCCTGTCAATATGCTGAAAAAGAGCAATCGTTCTCTGATTATGTTCCCAAGCGGCAGCCGCCATTCTACGGATGTCAAGGGAGGAGTGGCAGTGATTGCTAAGATGGCTAAGGTCCGTATCATGCCAGTAGTCTATGCTGGTCCCATGAGCCTCAAAGGCTTGGCAGCTGGAGAGCGTGTGGATATGAATTTTGGTAATCCAATTGACATTTCAGACATTAAGAAGATGAATGATGAGGGAGTTGAGGAAGTAGCTCGCCGTATTCATGCGGAGTTTGACCGTTTGGATGCTGAAGTGGCCCCTTACCAGACACAAAAGAAAGGCAATATCTTCTTACGGATTCTACATGCCTTTGTCTTTATTCCTGCTATTTTGATTGGAATTTTGACCATCATTTTCAGCTTTTTTGCTAGCTTTGTCTGGGATCCGGATAAGCACAGAAAATAAGAGACTAATCAGCTTGCTGAGCAATCTTGCTTGGGAGCTGATTTTTTTATGTGAGTGAGCTATAATGTTGGTATGTTTTATAAGGAGGATACTATGTCTCTTGCTTTTTTATCTTTTGTAACCTTATCACTGTTTATGCTGCACGAGTTTGATGAGATTATCCTGATTCGGCCTTGGATTTCTCAGAATCAAGACCATCAAGGCTATCAAAAGGAGATGTTCATTGCCAGAAGAGGAAGTTATCTTTCTGCTGAAAGCATTGCTCTGATGATTGCGGAGGAATTTCTACTGGCTTTTATTCTCTTGCTGCTTGCGATTCTATTTCGTATTCCCGAGCTAGCTTTGGCTATTGGCTTCTGTCATACTCTCCATCTGCTGGGCCATATCATGCAAGTGTTTCGCTTTCGTCGCTGGGTACCGGGCGGCTTCACAGCTCTGACGACTTTTCCTATACTCATCTTAGTCTTCATCCTTTATCTATGTCAGCAGTCAGTTTCTTGGCCGCTGCTTCTGATTCTAAGCGTGCTAGTGATGGCTTTTCTTTTGGCAAATCTGGCTTTTTTGCATAGCAGAGCTAAAAAGTTAGAAGCTTGGATATACAGGATAAGCAAAGCAGATTGATATTACAGCTTCTATTTTCATCAATGCCCTTCTATCTATACGACTACTTGTAAAATAAAGATTTTAAAATATGACAAGCTGAAAATTCTCTCGGTTTGTCATATTTTTTTGCAATCTTTTACGAATAAAAAGACAAAGGAGAAAAATATGCTTGAAGAAATCATTGAAAAGCTGAAAGAATACAAGCTCTTTGTCGGTCTGGCAGTAGTTGGCGCTATGCTAGGTGGTTTTTTCCTCATCAAAGGAAATCACCAGCCGCGAAATCAGGTAGCCGCCTTGAGCCAAGAAATAACTTCCTCATCCAGCTCAGCTGATGAAGAAAGCGAAAAGATTGTCCCTAAGGCTAAGGTGGACGAAGAGGAAAGCGAGCAGGTCACTGTGGATATTAAAGGCGCAGTTAAGAATCCTGGTGTCTATGAGCTGAGAGCGGGAGCGAGAGTCCATGAAGCCATTCAAAAAGCTGGCGGATTGACAGCAGACGCCGAGGCTAAGTCCATTAATCAGGCACAAAAATTAACGGATGAAGCAGTAATCTATGTGGCAAAGATTGGTGAAGAAGGAGCTGATGTCACACAGAGTGGCCAGCATCAAGCAGGAGCTTCTGATTCTGCTGGTGCCAGTGGTGGAAAGTCGGACAAGGTCAATCTAAATACGGCGACAGAGGCTGAATTACAGACCATTTCAGGCATCGGACAGAAGCGAGCTTCTGACATCATAGCCTACCGCGAAAGCAATGGCCGCTTCAAGTCAGTAGATGATCTGAAAAAAGTGTCAGGGATTGGAGATAAGACCTTAGAAAAGCTGAAAGAATATGTCACAGTGGATTAAAAAGTTACCCCTCACCCCTATTTATCTGGCTTTCATTCTTGTATGGGTCTATTTTGCAGTCTATTCTGGCAGTTCCTTGGCTTATTTAGGGCTGGGTGTCCTTCTGCTTCGTCTCTTTTTCAGCTATCCCCTCAAAAAAAGTCTAGCTGCCTTGGCATTCCTTTCCCTTTTTGTCCTCTTTTTCTTGCTTCGTCGGGAAATGGCAGAGCAGGCCTTTAGGCAGGAACCTCCTTCAGCTAGCTCGGTTCAAGTTTTGCCAGATACGATCAAAGTCAATGGAGATTCCCTATCCTTTCGAGGGCGAACGGATGGTCGACTTTATCAGGTCTTCTACAAGATCAAATCAGCCGGTGAAAAGAAAGTTTTTCAGCAACTGACAGATTTGGTCGTACTTGATATTGAAGGAGAGTTTGAACAGGCCCAGCAACAACGAAATTTTTCGGGCTTTGACTATCAGGCTTATTTAAAGAGTCAGGGGATTTATCGTACCTTAAAAATCAATAAGATTCAGTCACTAAGACCAATTTCCAGCCTGAATCCACTGGATTGGCTGTCTGTCTGGCGCAGAAAAGCGCTGGTCTATATTCGAAGTAATTTTCCTAGTCCAATGAGCCATTACATGACAGGACTCTTGTTTGGTGACTTAGATACGGAGTTTGCGGAAATGAGTGACCTGTATTCTAGCTTGGGTATCATCCATTTGTTTGCCTTGTCTGGTATGCAGGTAGGTTTCTTTTTGGATGGTTTTCGCAGAATTCTTCTACGTTTGGGGATGAAGAGGGAGACAGTAAATGCTTTGCAGCTGCCTTTTTCATTTATCTATGCTGGACTGACAGGCTTTTCTGTTTCTGTCGTCAGAAGCTTAGTTCAGAAGTTGTTGGCCCAGCAAGGACTGACCAGATTAGATAACTTTGCTCTGACACTGATGGTTCTCTTTATCATCATGCCCAATTTTCTTCTGACAGCAGGCGGTGTCTTGTCCTGCGCCCATGCCTTTTTGATTTCTATGATGGATTTTGAAAAGTTACCGCCGATTCGTAAGCTTTTAGCGGAAAGTCTGACTATTTCATTGGGGATTTTGCCTATACTAATCTACTATTTTTCTGAATTTCAGCCTTGGTCCGTGATTTTAACTTTTTTATTTTCACTACTCTTTGACCTGCTGATGCTGCCAGGCTTAACCCTCATTTTTATTTTGTCACCACTGATAAAAATCTCTCAAGTCAATTTTTTCTTTCAGATACTTGAAGATGTGATACGTTGGGTAGCTGACTTTGCTCCGCGTCCTTTGATTTTTGGGAAGCCCAACCTCTGGTTACTGTTTGCTCTGCTTTTGGTTTTGGCTTTAATCTATGACTTTCGGAGAAAGAAAAGCTGGCTTTTATCTTTTAGTTTGCTTATTCTTCTTTTATTTTTTCTAACAAAGCATCCGCTGCAAAATGAGATTACAGTAGTGGATATTGGTCAGGGGGATAGCATTTTTCTCAGGGACTGGCGAGGCAGGACGGTTTTGATTGATGTAGGAGGGCGAGTCGAGATAGGAAAGAAAGAGGCTTGGCAGGAGCGACAGACTTCATCCAATGCAGAAAAGACCGTAATTCCCTATCTCAAAAGTCGTGGTGTTGCTAGTCTGGATGTATTGGTCTTGACTCATACCGATACCGACCACATGGGCGATATGCTAGAGGTGGCCAAGCATTTTTCTATCAAGGAAATCTACGTTTCCAAAGGAAGTCTGACTCAGCCTGATTTTGTTCAAAAGCTGGAGCAGATAGAAACTTCTGTCCATGTCGTAGAAGTAGGAGATGAGATTCCGGTATTTGACTCAACTTTGCAGGTTCTCTATCCTAGTGGAACAGGCGACGGTGGAAATGATGATTCGATTGTACTCTACGGAGAGTTCTTTCAGACAAAATTTTTGTTTACAGGTGATTTGGAAAGACAAGGAGAGACTGAACTGCTGCAGCGATTTCCTCATCTGAAAGCAGATGTCTTAAAAGCAGGGCACCATGGTTCCAAAGGCTCTTCCAGTCCAGAGTTTTTAGAGCAAATTCAGCCTAAACTGGCCTTGATATCAGCCGGTCAGAATAATCGTTATCGTCATCCCCATCAGGAAACCTTGCAAAGATTTGAGAAGTTTAATACAGCTATCTATCGAACTGACCAGCAGGGGGCCATTCGGTTTACTGGTTGGAATTCCTGGAGGATTGAAACGGTTCGTTGATAGCAGCGCTAAAGATGCCAACTCATACTTTGTAGACTGCTTAGCTTCAGTCAGGAAGTCATATTGATTTATTTATGCATTTGTGATAAGATAATGGGTATAAAAAATTATAGAGGAGAATTTTATGTTTGCTGCATATAAAAAATTCTGGACACATTATGCTGATTTTTCAAGCCGCTCTAGTCGGTCAGACTATTGGTGGGCGTTTTTGTGTCACATGATTATCATCGTACCATTGTTTATCATTTTTTGGGCATCTGCTTTTGGAAGTATTCTTTCAGCCGCAGTTCAAGACTCAACATATGGATATGAATCAGATCCATCAGCAATCTTGGCTGGAGCAGGATTCGCTGTAATCTTTATTTTCATCTTAATTCTATATGCTCTGGCAACTTTTGTACCTAATTTGGCTATCATTGTCCGTCGTTTACGTGATGCTGGTTATCATTGGGCTTTCCTTTTCTTGTATGTTGGTCCTTTTTTACTATCATTTATTCCAGTTCTAAATATTATTGCAGGAATAGTATCTCTTCCATGTAGTATTGCTTTGATTGTTTTGCTTTGTCAAGGATCTAAGCCTGAAATGGTTGGGAATTCATACGGTCAGCAATATGGTCAGCAAAACTTCCAAGGTCAGCAGTTTGGCCAACAGCCTTACAATCAAGGTTTAAACTATGAAAAACAACCACAACAAGGTGGTTTCCAAGGCCAACAGTTTGGTCAGTCACAACAACCAGTTCAAAATCAACCATTTGGTCAACAACCGCAACAAGGTGGTTTCCAAGGTCAGCAATTTGGTCAACAACCACAGCAACCAGTCCAAAACCAATCATTTGGTCAACAACCACAACAACCAGTTCAAAATCAACAGTTTGGTCAACAGCCGCAACAAGGTGGTTTCCAAGGCCAACAGTTTGGTCAACAACCACAGCAACCAGTCCAAAACCAACCATTTGGCCAACAGCCACAGCAAGGTGGCTTCCAAGATCAGCAGTTTGGTCAACAACCACAACAATCTGTTTCTGAACAAAGCCAGGCAGTGGAGCAAGTAGAACCAGTTCAAAATCCATTTACTGCTGAAACACCTGAGCAATCAACACCTCAGGATTTTGGAACTCAAGCACCTGTTCAAGATAATCCTTTTGTTTCATCAGTTCAAGAGGAGCAGACTTCTACTCCAGCTGAAAACAGTGTAGATGATGCAACTGAAAACCAAGAATAAACAAAGAAAGAGTTGGAATTTTTCCAGCTCTTTTTGTTCTATCGCTTGTAGAAAAGTTTTAAAAGAACGAGGCATTGAATGCTTTTCATAACAAAGAAAAATGAAGCCATTGATAGTTCATATTTATATAGCAGCTCTATTCAAAAATTAGATTTTGTTTGCAAAGAAAAAAGCAGACTTTCCGACTCTTTTTTGTTACAATCAATACATGAAAAAAATTGACAAGAAATATAAAGCAGGGGAGATTTTCGGTGTTAGCTATTGAGGAAATTAAAAAAATCACGCCAAGCAATCTTCCTGCTTTGACCATTTTGGCTGGGGATGACTTGGGACAGTTTGAGTTGATGAAGGAGCAGTTTTTCCGCCAGATTCAGTTTCAACCGGGTGATTTGAACACAGCTATTTTCGATATGAAAGAAGCAAACTACCAGGATGTGGAGTTGGACTTGGTCAGTCTGCCTTTTTTTGCGGATGAAAAAATCGTGATTTTGGACCATTTTGCTGATTTGACAACAGCCAAGAAGCGCTATCTGACTGATGAAGAACTCAAATCTTTCGAAAATTATCTGGAAAATCCAGCAGATACAACTCGCCTGGTTATCTTTGCAGAAGGCAAATTGGATAGCAAGCGCCGTCTGGTCAAACTGCTGAAACGGGACGGGAAAATTTTTGAGGCTGCAGAACTCAAGGAAGCAGATCTGCGGGCTTATTTCAGCAAGGAAGCGCAGACAGAAGGATTACAATTTGCTCCGACAGCTTTCGACCAGTTGCTGCTGAAATCAGGTTTTCAGTTCAGTGAAGTTAGTAAAAATTTAGCCTTTCTGAAAGGATATAAAGAGTCCGGTCAGATTGGTTTAGAAGACATTGCCGAGGCCATTCCCAAGACTCTTCAGGACAATATTTTTGACCTGACCCAGCTGATTTTGCAGCAGAAGATTGATGAGGCCAGAAGCTTGGTGCGAGATTTGACACTTCAAGGCGAGGATGAAATCAAGCTTATTGCTATTATGCTGGGGCAGTTTCGTATCTTTACGCAGGTTAAGGTTTTAGCAGAAAATGGCAGAGCTGAGAGTCAGATTGTGTCTGATTTGTCCGACTATCTAGGCCGCAAGGTCAATCCTTATCAAGTCAAGTTTGCTTTAAAAGATGCTCACTCGCTGAGTTTAGCCTTTCTTAAAAAGACCATGGCCTGTCTGATTGAAACGGATTATCAGATTAAGTCGGGGCTGTATGATAAAGATTACCTGTTTGATTTGGCTCTGCTCAAGATTGCGACGGGTGAGTTACAAGCAAAATAGTTGAAAAATTCTAATGATTGCGTTATCATTTTTATAATCATATAGAAAAAGAGGTCTATCAAATGGCAATTATCTTACCTGATCTTCCTTACGCTTACGATGCGTTAGAGCCTTACATTGATGAAGAAACAATGCACTTGCATCATGACAAGCACCACAATACCTATGTAACGAATGTTAATGCTGCGCTTGAAAAACATCCTGAAATCGGTGAGGATTTGGAAAAATTATTGGCTGATGTTGAGTCTATTCCAGCTGATATCCGTCAGGCAGTCATCAACAATGGTGGTGGTCATCTTAACCACGCTCTTTTCTGGGAATTGATGACACCAGCAGAAACATCACCATCTGCAGAATTGGCAGCAGATATTGAAGCTACTTTTGGATCATTTGAAGACTTCAAAGCAGCTTTCACTGCAGCAGCTACAACTCGTTTTGGTTCTGGCTGGGCTTGGTTGGTTGTCAACAAAGAAGGCAAGTTGGAAGTAACTTCAACAGCAAATCAGGATACTCCTATTTCAGAAGGTAAAACTCCAATCTTGGGACTGGATGTTTGGGAACATGCTTACTATGTGAAATACCGCAATCTTCGTCCGAACTACATCCAAGCTTTCTTCTCAGTTATTAACTGGAAAAAGGTTGACGAACTTTACGCTGCTGCTAAATAAACAGGCAGTTTCAATAGATAAAAAGGCGAATCGATTAGAGATTTGTCTTTTTTGATGTTTAAAAGGACTTTTTTAAGATTTGTCTTGTTATTTGTCCTATATTCTTTTATAATACAAATGCTAGGAGAAATATTTTGAGTAAAAAAATTGTAACGATTATCGTAGCTGTCCTTTCTTGTCTTTGTCTGCTGGGCTTCATCTTCCTGTTTATAACCCAACAAAATAAGGCCATTGAAAAGAAATCACAAGAGGCTGCCCAACTTGCAAAGTTTGGCGAGCAAGAACAGGAGGAGGAGAAAGTCAAGCATGATTCCAAACCAGTTGAAGAAAAGCCAAAGCCTGTTGAAAAAAGTCCAGAGGAGAAGCAGAAGGTCATGGAGGCGGACGGCCCGACTATGGATGCTTTAGGACTTCGATTTGACTATGCAAATTTGGATTTGACTCAGGTCATTCAGGCTTATATGACTGAAATGGGAATTGAACCCTCCCAGGTTGCATTTTCATATAAGGATTTGACGACTGGCAAGACCTTTGCAATGAATGATACCCAGCCTATGACTGCGGGATCGACCTACAAGCTCCCTCTCAATATGCTGGTAGTAGATGAGGTTGTTGCCGGCAAACTTTCTATGGACGAGCGGTTTGATATTACCAATACAAACTATGAATATAGGGGCGAGCATGATAACTATGTTGGTGCTTTCAACGGTGCTATGAGAATATCAGACATGCAGGAATATTCCTTGGTTTATTCTGAAAATACTCCAGCCTACGCTTTAGCAGAGCGTCTAGGCGGCATGGAAAAGGCCTATGATATGTTTAGTCGCTACGGTCAGTCCAAGGCTGATATTAAGACGATCAGCCGTGAGAATAATAAGACCACGACGGACTACTATATTCAGGTCCTTGAGTATTTGTCTAAAAATCAGGAAAAGTACAAGGATATCCTTTATTATATAGGCGAATCCTTCCCAGGTGAGTATTATAAGCGCTATCTGCGTGACATTACCATTTATCAAAAGCCAGGATATGTTCGTGAAGCGCTCAATGTGGATGCTCTAGTCATGGAAGAGAAGCCCTATATTATAGCTCTCTATACGGCTTATTTAGGTGGTAGCACCGAGGCCAGTGATGAGATCAGTGGTGTCGGAATTGAGCAAGTTGGTCAGTTAGCCTACGTCATCAATGAATGGCATCGGGTTAATATGAACTAATCTAATAGAAATCAGAAAAAATACGCTTTAGATGAAAATCTGGGCGTATTTTTTGTTTTAAAATGCAGTAAAGCTTGATGACTTTTAGATTGAAATCTATTTAGAAAAAAATCAAAATAGATTTGACAGAAAGAAAGGAAAGATGTATAATCTATTTAGAAAAAAATCTAAACAGTTCAGGAGAAAAACGATGATTTCCATTCATATCTTGATTGCCATGCTGCTGATTTTAGGGTCAGTCCTTGTTCCTTTGGTTTATTTTAAAAAGACCAAGCACATTTCTCTGCTAGTTTTCCTTTTAGGGGGAGTTGGCTTTTATCTGTCTAGTCAAGTTCTGGAAAATATTTTGCATCGTATCGTTTTACAGCCTCAGGCTGATGGAACTATCGCTTTGCAGACGGAAAATCCTTGGCTATACGTTCTTTATGCTATTGCTGCGGCAGCTATTTTTGAAGAAACAGCCCGCTGGGTCATCTTTTACTGGCTGCAGAAGAAGCGTCCACTGACCTTTAGGGATGGTGTGGCCTATGGCTTGGGGCATGGTGGTATTGAGGCTTTGTTTGTTGGTATTGTCAGTCTCTTAAACTTTTGGGTTATAGCTCAGGTAGTGACTCAGGGGAATGCCCAGACACTGGCTCAAATTCCTCAAGCAGTTATTGACAATGTCCGTTCCATGAACGCTGGCAGCATCTATCTTTTGGCTTTTGAACGGATCTTGGCTATTCTCATTCAAATCCTTCTGACCTTCTGGGTTTGGAAAGCGGTCAAGGAGAAGGCTCCAGTGTATTTTTTAGCTGCGCTGGGACTTCACGCCCTGATTGACTTAGCGCCTGCTCTGGCTCAGGTAGGCTTTCTTCCGCCACTGGCTGTTGAGGCTCTGCTCTTAGTAGAAGTAGTGGCACTAGTCTTTCTGACCAAGAAAATTTTGAAAGTTTACCTGAAAGAAAGGTCTAATCATGGGGATCAGTCAAACGCTTAAAGCCCTAGCTGACCCAGTTCGAAGGGGGATTCTGGAAATGCTCAAGCATGGTCCGAAGTCTGCAGGGGAAATTGCCCAAGCTTTTGAGCTGACGCCTGCGACGGTATCCTACCACCTCTCTCAGCTAAAGAAAGCCGGTCTGCTCATAGAAGAAAAGCAGAAGAACTTTATATATTACAGTTTAGATGTCACTGTTTTTGAAGAAATTCTTGTCTGGTTTCAATCTCTTGGAGGAGGAAAAGAAAATGAAAAAAAATAGTTTTCAAGAATTAGGCTGGGCGCTTTGCGTCATGCTCTTGCCAGTTTTATATGCCATCTGGGTCTATCAGAAGTTACCAGAAAACCTAGCTATTCACTTTGACTTATCTGGAAAAGGTGATTCCTTTTTACCTAAGTTTTTAGTAGTTTCGGCTTTTCCAATTGTCATGATGCTGCTAGAAGTCATGATCTATTGGACAACCATTGCCAAAGATATCTTGAATAGAACCTTTAAGCACCTTATTCGCTGGGTCTTTCCCTTTAGCTTTGTCTTACTCTATATGGCGACTATCTATGGGGGCTTAAATGAGGAATTTGATATCCGTAAAATAGCAGCCATGATGGTTGCTTTGGTTTTCATAATAGTAGGCAATTACTTGCCCAAAAAAGTACAGGCTAACAGAAATCCCATGAATAGAAAATGGGCATACCTCTTTATTTTGTTAGGATTTCTTACTTTTACAGCTAGCATTTTCTATTTGTAAGCGAATTTATGCTATAATGGTATCAAGTATCAAATAAAAGGGTTATCATGATTACCAAGGAGCATTATCAATTTATCCGGCAGCACCCTGCCTTTGTCAATCTGCCAGTGGAGCTTTTCGATAAATTAGCAGTGGAGATTCAGTATCGCAAGATTCCAAAAGGGCAAATTATCTTTTTTGCAGGAGACCGACGAGAGCGCCTTTTTCTCTTGTCTCAAGGCTATGTTCGGATTGAGCAGTATGATTCGACAGACACATTTTCTTATATGGATTATGTCAAGAAAGACAGTGTTTTCCCCTATGGAGGTATGTTTTTTGATGAGCGCTATCATTACACAGCCAGCGCTGTCACCAATGTCGAATATTTCTCCATTCCTATCGATTTGTTTGAAGATTATTCAAAGAAGAGTGTGGACCAGCTGTTGTTCATTACCAAGCGCCTATCGCAAATCCTGGAATTTCAGGAACTTCGTTTGCGCAATGTCGTAGCAGCTAGTGCAAGCGAGCGTGTTATCCAGTCTCTGTCGCTGCTCTGCATGGATTTGTGCAAGGAGGGGGATAGCTTGCCCTTTCCTATCAGTATGAAAGAGTTGGCAAAACTAGGAGCCACAACTCGGGAAACGGTCAATCAAGTTCTGAAAAAGCTCTTGGATGAAGGTCGGATTGAATACCAACATAAAAAATTAACTTTTAAAGAGAAAGAGTATTTTATGAAATACCTTGCTGGAAGCTAATCTATTTTGATTGGCTTCTTTTTTGTCAAATAAATTCAAAATATTCTAATATTAACCATGTACTGATTTTATTTTAAAAAATAAATATTCACAAAAATAATATAATGCATAAAATATTCAAAGAAAACGCTTTAAAGAAGAATATTATAAAAATAGAAATAGAAAAAAGCAAAGGATTTGACATTTGCAATGTAGGCTTTTTCTTGAAAGCGGTAGCATTAAATGCTAGAATAGTACATGTAAACGGGCTTAGAAAAACCTAAACCGCAAAGAAAAAGGAGGATAGTAGATGTCTACACATCCAATTCGTGTTTTCTCAGAAATTGGAAAACTGAAAAAAGTTATGTTGCACCGTCCTGGCAAGGAGTTGGAAAACTTGCAGCCGGACTATTTGGAACGTCTTCTCTTTGATGATATTCCTTTCTTGGAAGATGCACAAAAAGAACATGACAACTTTGCTCAAGCGCTTCGCAATGAAGGAGTTGAGGTGCTCTATCTTGAGCAGCTGGCTGCTGAGTCACTGACTTCCCCAGAAATCCGCGAGCAATTCATCGAAGAATATCTGGAAGAAGCCAATATTCGCGGCCGTGAAACCAAGAAGGCTATTCGTGAACTGCTCCATGGTATCAAAGATAACCGAGAGTTGGTTGAAAAAACAATGGCAGGGGTTCAAAAAGTTGAATTGCCAGAAATTCCTGAAGAAGCAAAAGGCTTGACGGACTTGGTGGAATCTGATTATCCATTCGCTATTGATCCAATGCCAAACCTTTACTTCACACGTGACCCATTTGCTACGATTGGTAATGCTGTATCGCTTAACCACATGTATGCAGATACTCGTAATCGTGAAACTCTCTACGGTAAATACATCTTCAAACATCACCCAGTATACGGTGGAAAAGTGGATTTGGTATACAATCGTGAAGAAGATACACGTATTGAAGGTGGGGACGAGTTGGTTCTTTCAAAAGATGTGCTGGCAGTTGGTATTTCACAACGTACAGACGCAGCTTCTATCGAAAAACTCTTGGTCAATATCTTCAAGAAAAATGTTGGTTTCAAGAAAGTTTTGGCCTTTGAATTTGCTAACAATCGTAAGTTCATGCACTTAGACACTGTCTTTACGATGGTTGACTATGACAAGTTCACTATCCACCCAGAAATCGAAGGCGATCTTCGCGTTTACTCTGTGACTTATGTCGACGACAAACTCAAGATTGTTGAAGAAAAAGGTGATTTGGCAGAAATCTTGGCAGAAAACCTTGGTGTGGAAAAAGTTCATCTGATTCGCTGTGGCGGTGGCAATATCGTAGCTGCTGCGCGTGAGCAGTGGAATGACGGTTCTAACACCTTGACCATTGCACCTGGTGTGGTAGTGGTTTATGACCGTAACACCGTTACTAACAAGATTTTGGAAGAATACGGCTTGCGTTTGATTAAGATCCGCGGAAGTGAATTAGTTCGCGGTCGTGGTGGACCACGCTGTATGTCTATGCCGTTTGAACGTGAAGAAATTTAGAAATCCAGTATTTTACTGATACTCAAAGAAAAGAAAGAGGAAATAATAGAATGACACATTCAGTATTCCAAGGACGTAGCTTCTTAGCAGAAAAAGACTTTAGCCGTGCTGAGTTAGAATACCTTATCGGTCTTTCAGCTCACTTGAAAGATTTGAAAAAACGCAATATTCAACACCACTATCTTGCTGGCAAGAATATCGCTCTCTTGTTTGAAAAAACATCTACTCGTACTCGGGCAGCTTTTACAACAGCAGCTATTGACCTGGGGGCACATCCAGAATACCTTGGTGCAAATGATATCCAGCTTGGTAAGAAAGAATCTACAGAAGATACAGCCAAAGTATTGGGCCGTATGTTTGATGGGATTGAATTCCGCGGCTTCAGCCAACGCATGGTAGAAGAATTGGCAGAATTCTCAGGTGTTCCAGTATGGAATGGCCTGACTGACGAATGGCACCCAACTCAAATGTTGGCTGACTACTTGACTGTTCAAGAAAACTTTGGCCGTCTGGAAGGCTTGACATTGGTATACTGTGGTGATGGACGTAACAACGTTGCCAACAGCTTGCTGGTAACAGGAGCTATCCTTGGTGTCAACGTTCACATCTTCTCACCAAAAGAACTCTTCCCAGAAAAAGAAATCGTTGAATTGGCAGAAGGCTTTGCGAAAGAAAGCGGCGCACGTATCCTCATCACTGAAGATGCTGACGAAGCGGTTAAAGGTGCTGATGTTCTTTACACAGACGTTTGGGTATCTATGGGTGAAGAAGACAAGTTTGCAGAACGCGTTGCCCTCCTTAAACCTTACCAAGTAAACATGGATTTGGTGAAGAAAGCTGATAACGAAAACTTGATTTTCTTGCACTGCTTACCAGCATTCCACGATACAAATACTGTTTACGGTAAAGATGTCGCTGAAAAATTCGGCGTAGAGGAAATGGAAGTAACAGACGAAGTCTTCCGCAGCAAATATGCTCGTCATTTCGACCAAGCAGAAAACCGTATGCACACAATTAAAGCGGTTATGGCTGCAACTCTTGGAAACCTCTACATTCCAAAAGTATAATCTTACCTAAGAAACCGTCTACCAACAGCTATGAGGGCTGCGACTAATAGCTTTAGTCCGGCCCTCTTTTATATGATAAGAAATGCTCATTTTCTTATTGAAAATTAAATAATCTACTAAAATAAATTGGAAGCGCATTCATTGAAGCGCATTTAAGGAGAATTTAATGGCAAATCGTAAAATCGTTGTAGCCTTGGGAGGAAATGCCATCCTTTCATCTGACCCATCAGCGAATGCACAGCAGCAAGCCTTGGCGGAAACTGCTAAACACTTGGTGAAATTGATTAAAAACGGGGATGATCTTATCATTACCCATGGAAATGGTCCGCAAGTAGGGAACTTGCTGCTGCAACAGTTGGCAGCAGACTCTGAAAAGAATCCTGCTTTCCCACTAGACTCTCTTGTGGCTATGACAGAGGGCAGTATTGGCTTCTGGCTGCAGAATGCTTTGCAAAATGCTCTCTTGGATGAAGGTATCGAAAAGAATGTTGCTTCTGTTGTGACGCAAGTAGTAGTTGATAAGAACGATTCAGCCTTTGTCAACCTCAGCAAGCCAATCGGTCCTTTCTACTCAGAGGAAGAAGCAAAAGCGGAAGCTGAAAAGAGCGGAGCGACTTTCAAAGAGGATGCTGGCCGCGGTTGGCGCAAGGTCGTTGCTTCACCAAAACCAGTGGACATCAAGGAAATTGAAACGATTCGTACGCTTTTGAATCAAGGTCAAGTAGTGGTAGCTGCTGGCGGTGGTGGAATTCCTGTCGTCAAAGAAGACAATGGCCATCTTACTGGTGTTGAAGCTGTTATTGACAAGGACTTTGCTTCTCAGCGCTTAGCGGAGTTGGTTGATGCAGACCTCTTCATCGTCTTGACTGGTGTGGACTATGTCTTTGTTAACTACAACAAACCAGACCAAGCAAAATTGGAGCATGTGAATGTTGCTCAATTGGAAGAATACATCAAGCAAGAACAATTTGCACCAGGCAGCATGCTTCCAAAAGTAGAAGCAGCTATTGCCTTTGTCAATGGCCGTCCAGAAGGCAAAGCAGTTATCACATCTCTGGAAAATCTGGGCGCTCTGATTGAGTCTGAGAGCGGTACGATTATTGAAAAAGGCTAGGCATAGAACTGATTGAAAGTCGATAGCAGCTGAACTCTGTCGCTGCTGCAAGTCTTTTCCTGAAAATCTTTGATTATTTTCAAAAATACTGGCTTTTTCAATGTTAATATGGTAAAATAAAAACAAAGTAAGCGTTTTCTTGTTTGCTCATACAGGGAAATGTAGGTTCGTAACCTCGTTAAAAAATTTTTAGGAGGGAATACAAATGAGTGAAAAAACAAAAAAAGGGTTTAAGATGCCTTCATCTTACACCGTATTGTTGATAATCATTGCCATTATGGCAGTGCTGACTTGGATTATCCCAGCCGGGGCTTTTGTAAAAGGTGTTTATCAGCCTCAGCCCCAAAATCCACAAGGAATTTGGGATGTCCTGATGGCACCGATTCGTGCTATGTTGGGTACGCATCCTGAGAAAGGATCCTTAATCAAGGAAACTACTGCAGCGATTGATGTTGCCTTCTTCATCCTCATGGTCGGTGGTTTCCTTGGTGTTGTTAATGAAACTGGCGCTTTGGATGTGGGAATTGCCTCTATCGTTAAGAAGTACAAGGGTCGCGAAAAGATGCTGATTGTTGTCTTGATGCCTCTCTTTGCCCTCGGTGGTACTACTTATGGTATGGGTGAGGAAACCATGGCCTTCTATCCGCTTTTGGTACCGGTGATGATGGCGGTTGGTTTTGACAGTCTGACTGGGGTGGCTATTATCTTGCTTGGTTCGCAAATCGGATGTTTGGCTTCTACGCTAAATCCATTTGCAACTGGTATCGCTTCAGCAACTGCTGGTGTTGGTACCGGTGAAGGGATTGCCCTTCGTCTTATCTTCTTGTTTGTCATGACAGCTCTCAGTACTTGGTTTGTTTATCGCTATGCAGATAAAATTCAAAAGGATCCGACCAAGTCACTGGTTTACAGCACTCGCGAAGAAGATTTGAAACACTTCAACGTTGAAACTTCTTCATCTGTTGAGTCAACTCTGAGCAAGAAACAAAGAATTGTCTTAGTATTGTTCATTTTGACATTCGTTCTTATGGTATTGAGTTTCATTCCTTGGACAGATCTCGGTATTACTATCTTTAAGGATGTCAATACCTGGCTGACAGGTCTTCCAGTACTCGGTAAGATTATTGGTTCATCTACTTCCGCACTGGGTACTTGGTACTTCCCAGAAGGAGCGATGCTCTTTGCCTTCATGGGAATCTTGATTGGTGTTGTGTATGGACTGAAAGAAGACAAGATTATCTCTGCCTTTATGAACGGTGCGGCTGACCTGCTTAGCGTAGCCCTAATCGTAGCAATCGCTCGTGGTATTCAAGTTATCATGAACGACGGTATGATTACAGACACTATCCTCAACTGGGGCAAACAAGGACTCAGCGGTCTATCATCACAAGTATTTATCGTCTTGACCTACATTTTCTACCTGCCAATGTCCTTCCTTATCCCATCATCATCTGGTCTAGCCAGTGCAACTATGGGAATCATGGCTCCAATGGGAGAATTTGTCAATGTCAAGGCTAGCTTGATCATCACAGCTTATCAGTCTGCTTCAGGTGTGCTGAACCTGGTTGCACCAACTTCAGGTATCGTTATGGGAGCTTTGGCACTCGGACGTATCAATATCGGTACTTGGTGGAAATTTATCGGCAAGCTGATTGTAGCTATCATTGCTATCAGTATTGGTCTCTTACTCCTAGGAACTTTCTTACCGTTCTTATAAGCTAGAAGCTGAGGTGATTCCATGAAAAATTTTATAACGGAAGAAGTTAAAGAAGATTTTCTTGAATCTTTGAAAACAATCGTTTCTTATCCTTCAGTACTGAATGAAGGTCAAAATGGAACACCTTTTGGACAAGCTATCCAAGATGTCCTAGAAAAAACTTTAGAAATCTGTCGGGAGCTAGGTTTTACAACCTACCTCGACCCTAAAGGTTATTACGGATATGCAGAAATCGGTCATGGAGCTCAGCTCCTGGCCGTTCTCTGTCATTTGGATGTTGTTCCATCAGGTGATGAGTCGGACTGGCAGACGCCTCCCTTTGAAGCAACTGTCAAGGATGGCTGGATTTTCGGCCGTGGGGTGCAGGACGACAAGGGACCTTCTATGGCCGCTCTTTATGCTGTAAAAGCATTGCTGGATAGCGGAGTGGAATTTAAAAAGCGGGTTCGCTTTATCTTTGGTACAGATGAGGAGACGCTTTGGCGCTGTATGGTTAGGTATAACCAGCTAGAAGAGCAGGCTGCACTTGGCTTTGCACCTGACTCTTCCTTCCCTTTGACCTATGCTGAGAAGGGGCTTTTGCAGCTTAAGCTGGAAGGGCCTGGCTCTGACACTATAGAGCTCGAAGCTGGTCAAGCTTTTAATGTCGTTCCTGCCAAGGCTTCCTATTCAGGCAGCCTACTGGAATCGGTCGTCACAGGGCTGGAAGATTTAGGCTATGAATATAAGCGAACGGCAGAAGAAGTAACGGTTATCGGCTTGCCTAAGCATGCCAAGGATGCTGCCCAAGGAGTCAATGCTATTATTCGCCTAGCCAAGGTCTTGCAGCCCCTGGATTCGCATCCGGCTCTTGCCTTTCTGCTTCAGGCGGTTGCTGAAGATGCGACAGGCAGCCGTCTCTTTGGGTTTGTGTCTGATGAACCGACAGGCTTTCTTTCCTTTAATGTTGCCGGTCTGACTTTAACCTCTGACCGCTCTGAGATTCGGATTGACATGCGGCTTCCGGTATTGGCAGACAAGGATAAGTTGGTTGAAAAGCTGGCAGAGATAGCCAGTCAATACGAGCTGACCTATAAGGAGTTTGATTACTTGGCTCCGCTTTACGTACCTTTGGACAGCGAGTTGGTCAGCACCCTGATGGAAATTTATCAGGAGAAAACAGGAGACGACAGTCCAGCTATGTCTTCTGGCGGAGCGACCTTTGCTCGTACTATGTCTAACTGTGTTGCCTTCGGTGCTCTCTTTCCGGGAGCTGATCAGACAGAGCATCAGGTCAATGAACGATTTCGCCTAGATGATCTGTATCGGGCCATGGATATTTACGCGGAAGCCATTTATCGTTTGGCTACGACACCTTAAATGAGCCATCTTCAAATCATATTTGTAGTGCATTGCTATGGTCAAGTATGGCTTGCTGATTTACTAATGGGTTTCATTGAGGCAAAAATCGTAAATAGAAAAAGCTGAGGCAATTTGTCTCAGCTTTTATTTACTAAAGAAAAATGGTGGGGTGAATTCTTTGAGCTTCTCAAAGCAGTCAAGGGCTCCTTGATCATCTTCGCAGATAATCAGACAGACGTCATCACCGCAGACAGTAGCTACAATCTGCGGCAGCTCTAAGGCGTCTAAGATTGCACCGAAAGACTGGGCCAACCCAGGCAGGGTTTTCATGACGACTTGATTTTGAACTGGCCGCAGCATGACCAAAGCATCCTCCATGTAGAAACGGAGGCGTTTTTCCCAACGGGATGGTGCGATGCTATTGATGATATAGTAGGAAGTATCGTTCTCACTGACCTTGACCAGATTGAGTGCTTTCATATCTCGTGAAAGAGTAGACTGGGTTACAATGACGCCGTTTGCTTCCAAATGTTCCTGAAGTTCTTGCTGGGTATGGATTTTTTTCTCCATGATTAAGGAGCGGATGAGACGGTGTCTGCTTTCAATTTTATTCATAAATTTTCACCTATAGTTATTTGATAAACATAGCATCACCAAAGCTGAAGAAGCGATAGCGCTCAGCAATAGCATGCTCATAAGCTTTAAGTGTTAAGGAACGTCCGGCAAAGGCAGAGACTAACATAACCAGAGTTGACTTGGGCAGGTGGAAGTTGGTTGAAAAAGCATCAACGATCTTCCAATCGTATCCCGGCTTGATAAAAATATTGGTCCAGCCAGAGTCAGCCTGAATCTGCCCCTGGAATTTACTGCCAATCGTCTCCAAGGTGCGGATAGATGTCGTGCCGACTGCAATGACACGTCCGCCATTTGCCTTGACCTGACGCAGTGTCTGGGCAGCTTCCTCGGACAGACTGTAAAATTCGGAGTGCATCTCGTGATCATCTAAGCTGTTTACAGAAACCGGTCGGAAAGTTCCTAGTCCGACATGAAGGGTTAGATAGACCAACTTGACTCCCTTGGCTGCAATCTGCTCCAATAGCTCCTCTGTGAAATGAAGTCCAGCAGTTGGCGCAGCAGCAGAGCCGTTTTCTTTGGCATAGACAGTCTGGTAGCGTTCGCGGTCTGCCAGTTTTTCGTGGATATAAGGCGGCAGCGGCATTTCTCCCAAACTTTCCAAGACTTCTAGGAAAATCCCTTCATAGCCAAAGCGTACGATTCGACCGCCATGGTCAAGCTCCTCTACCACAGTAGCAGTTAAGCGGCCATCGCCAAAGGAAATGTGAGAACCTACTCTGAGGCGCTTGGCTGGCTTGGCTAGCACTTCCCAATCATCGCCCTGGGTATTTTTGAGTAGCAGCAGCTCGACATGGCCCCCTGTCTCAGGCTTGATACCATAAAGGCGGGCAGGCAGGACACGTGTATTATTCATAACTAGGGCATCGCCGGGCTGGAGCTGATCAATAATCTGGTCAAAGTGCTGGTCGGAGAAGGCTCCCGTTTCTTTATCGACCACTAGCAAGCGGGAAGCATCCCTTTTCTCCAAAGGTGTCTGAGCAATCAGCTCTTCGGGCAAGTCAAAATCAAAATCAGCGGTATTCATCGTATCTCCTTATATTGTTTTCATCAGCCAGAGTAGGTAGGCAGCGAGTAGGAAGGGACTGGCTGTCAGCAAGCCTCCTAAAATCAAACTTACAATCTGCCAGCCTGGTTGTTTTTTCATGAGGAAACTCAAGCTGCAGAGTAAGACTCCAACTAAAAATAAAATCAATAAAACAATCAGTAAAAACATGTCTCTATTATAACACGATTTGCCGCAAAAGGAAGCGAGCATGACTAAAAAGTATGTCTATTTTGCAGACTTTTTCTTGACAAAAATTGGTCTATACCATATAATAAAATTAAGAAAAGAAGTGGAGGTAGAAAATGAAAATTATTCAAGTGGAAAACCAAGTAGAAGGTGGCAAAGTGGCTCTTGAGCTGCTCAAAGAAAAGTTAGCTCAGGGGGCAAAAACTTTAGGCTTAGCTACAGGCAGCAGCCCAGAAGGATTTTACAAGCAGATCGTTGAGAGTGACCTTGATTTTTCAGAGATGTTCAGTGTTAATCTGGATGAATATGTCGGTTTGCAGGAGGACGATCCTCAGTCTTATCGCTATTTCATGAACCAGCACCTCTTTAACCAAAAGCCTTTTAAAGAAAGCTTCCTGCCTAATGGCGCAGCGAAAGATTTAGAAGCAGAAGTGGCGCGCTACAATCAGCTTCTTGCAGAGCATACTGCTGATTTGCAGATTTTGGGAATCGGTACGAATGGTCATATCGGCTTTAATGAGCCGGGGACTAGTTTTGAAAGCCAGACTCACTTAGTGGATTTGACACCGTCCACCATTCAGTCCAATGCTCGATTCTTCGACAAGATGGAAGATGTTCCGACTCAGGCTATTTCCATGGGGATTGGCAATATCCTAAATGCTAAGTCCATCATTCTCTTTGCTTACGGTTCAACAAAGGCCAAGGCTATAGCAGGGACTGTTGAGGGTGAGGTGACGGAGGAGCTGCCAGGTAGTGCTCTCCAGAAGCACCCAGATGTTGTGATTATCGCTGATAAGGAAGCACTTAGCTTGTTAAAAGACTAAGATTTTGATATTGATGCTATAAAACTGGCTTTGCCAGATAAAAGTCTCTTAATTTCCTATCTATTTTTTAGGTAGGATTTTTAGATTTATGGTTGACTTTGCGTAAAATATGATATACTAGATAGGTATAATTGTTCTTTGGAGGATCCTGTGAAGAAAAAGCTTTTGTTATTGGGAATTGTGTTCCTGACCTCTTTAGCGCCACTAGCTGCTAGGGCTGATGAATTGGTGGATATGGCTAAAAAGATGTATCCGCATGATAATGTTCAGGCGATTAATCGTCCCAAGTCTTCTCTCGTTATTGACGGCAGTACAGGTGATGTTGTCTGGGAGGATAATGTCGATGAGGTGCGTGATCCTGCTAGTATGAGTAAGCTCATGACGCTTTACTTGGTCTTTGAAGCGATTAAGGAAGGAAAAATAAGCGAAAAGACGGTCATTACAGCTACACCTCAGGATCAGGCCACCGCTAATATTTATGAAATTTCTAATAATAAAATTGTCGCTGGTGTGGATTATACGGTATCTGAGCTGATTACCATGACAATCGTGCCTTCATCCAATGCGACAACCGTTATGCTGGCCAATTATTTATCGGACAATGATCCAGATGCTTTCTTGGATCGGATGAATGCCAAGGCTCAAGAACTGGGCATGACGAATACCAAGTGGTTCAATGCCAGCGGTGCAGCGGCGGTTTCTTTTAAGGGCTATTATAATCCTCAAAACTACGATAATTATGCCAGCAATCAGACAACAGCCCGTGATTTGGCGATTCTGGCCTATAACTTTGTCAATCACCATCCTGAGATTCTAAACTATACTAATAAAGCCAAGGTTACGGTTAAAGCCGGAACTCCTTACGAAGAAACCTTTGAAACCTATAATTACTCTCTGCCGGGTGCTAAATACGCACTCAAGGGCGTAGATGGCATGAAGACGGGTTCTAGCCCTAATGGTGCTTTCAACTATATCGCGACCATTAAGCGTGGAGATCAGCGCATGATTGCTGTGATTATGGGAGTCGGTGACTGGTCTGACCAAGACGGTGAGTATTACCGCCATCCTTTTGGTAATGCTTTGATTGAGAAGGCTTATGCGGACTACGAGTACAAAAAACTCTTATCCAAGGGTGAGCAGGAGATTGATGGACAGAAATATAAGCTGCCTGAGGATTTCTACGCTACTGTTAAAAAGGGAACCGAGCCTAAAGTCAAGGTTGAAAACAATGTTCTCAAGGCTGAAAATGGCTTGAAGACCTTGTCTAGCAAGATCTCTGATGAAATGAAAGTCGAGAAAGTTGAGAATCCAGTTGCTCAGGCTATTGAAAATGTGACTGGCGGCAAGTCGGAAAGCAAGCCTTGGTATGGTGTGTTCTTCAGTGATAAGATGTTGATTCTGCTGCCTGTTGGCATCCTGCTAATCATTCTGTACTTTGAATACCGCAGTCGTCAAAAACGCAAGGCTGCAAAGCAGGAACGTCGTAGAAATACAGATGTTGAATAAAGGGAATTTCCTCTGTCACATACGAACGGAATGACTTTCCAAGCTAAAACTCAGTTCTTTTGCTGAGTTTTCTTTCTGCCTTAAGGAGATTTTCATGCGAAAAAAGTTTCACAACAGCTATCTGGCTCATTTTTTACTCTTTAATTTTTTCTTTCTAGCCTATTCTCTTTTTTCGACTCTGATATCAGTCTATATGCAGGACTTAGGTTATTCTAATGCCCAAGTATCTATGGTAGTGTCAGCTTCCTTCTTTGCTTCCATGTTGGCTCAGCCGCTGTTTGGGATTCTCAGCGATGCTTTGGGGATTAAAAAGATCTTCCTTTTTAGCTTTCTAGTTATGATGGTTGGGGCTGTATTTTTCATGAAAGCGACTCAGCTTTGGCAGTTACTGGTCTGGTATAGTCTGGTCCTCATGCTGGTTAACGGGGTCAATCCAGTCATGGATGTTCTGGCAGCTCAAAGTCCTTATACTTATGGTAAGATTCGGATTTGGGGAACCATTGGCTATGCACTAGGCTCTCAGCTGGCAGGATTGATCTATCAAAGAGTCTCACCGCAGGCTATTTTCCCAGTTTTTATTGGCATGATGCTTATCAGCAGCATAGGACTTTTGGGAATCCAGCCCAAGCACGACCGAGCAGCCCTAGAAAGCAGGAATACCCGCAAGCAGACAGGTCTGGGGAAGCTCTTGACCAACAAAACCTATCTCTTTTACCTGCTTTTGGTCGCCCTTTACTCTGGAGTGGGGAATACTGGTCATACCTATATCCCTGCCATGCTACAGCATAGTGGCTTAGAGGTGGATATGGCTTCGACTGTTGTTGCCCTATCAGTTCTGGTTGAAGCGCCTTTTATCTTTTATTCCTATCTCTTTATGGACAAGATTTCGATGAAGAAGCTTCTTTATATCTGTTTGGGAATCATCTTTCTCCAGTACAGCGTTTATGCCTTGGATCTAGGTTTGATTTCGAAAATCGGGATGACTCTTTTTTCCAAGCACGTGACGGGCATGGTTTTGATTATGGTGACCCTAAAAATCGTAGCCAGCTTGGTCGATGAAAAATACCTAGTTACAGCCATTGCTTTGGTCCAGACAGCCCGCAGTCTAGGAACCATTCTCATTCAAAATCTTGCGGGTCACTTTTTGGACAGTTGGGGCTACGAAGGAATGAACCTCTTTCTAGCAGCTATTATCTGCTTAGTCTGTCTCCTGGCCCTCTTTCTAAAATTGCCAGAACGAAAAGGAAACCAATTATTTGGATAATTAAAAACGAGTCGGAGAGATGTTCTCTTGACTCGTTTTTTGATGGTGTAGATCTTTTCTCTTTTCTTTTGCGAATATTTTAGTAAATGAGAGAAATTTTAGAGGGGGCTAGGATATGTTTGTGGCGAGAAATCATAAGGGGCTTTTGTGTAATACTCTGGAGGAGAAGATTGAGAAGGGGGCTGATTTCGTCTGCCCGGCTTGTTCAGGGGCAGTCCGTTTTAAAAAAGGGAAGGTTATGCAGCCGCATTTTGCGCATGTTTCGCTAGAAGAGTGTCGTTTTTACAGGGAAAATGAGAGCGCTGAGCACCTGAACCTTAAGGCGGAGCTTTTTCGCTGGGCTGTCCAGACAGAAGAAGTTGAGGTGGAGGCTTTTTTGCCTGCTCTGCAGCAGATTGCTGATCTACTGGTTGATGAAAAACTGGCGCTTGAAGTCCAGTGCAGTCCCCTAAGTATAGAACGGTTGCAGGAACGGACGCTTTCTTACCGCCAGCATGGTTATCAGGTTCTCTGGCTTTTGGGGCGAAAACTTTGGCTCAAGGATTCCCTAACCCGCTTGCAGAAGGATTTTCTCTATTTTAGTAAAAATATGGGCTTTCATCTATGGGAGCTGGATCAAGAAAAGCAAGTTCTGCGTCTCAAATACCTGATTCACGAAGATCTGCATGGAAAAGTCCAACACAAGACTAAGAACTTTACCTTTGGTCACGGTCAGCTTTTGGATATTTTGCGTTTGCCCTTTCAAAAGCAGGAGATGAACAGTTTTCTGGCCCAGCAAGATCTGCACATCTGCAATTATATCCGCCGTCAGCTTTATTATCAGCAGCCTAGATGGATGAGGCTGCAGGCCCAGCTCTACCAGAATGGCGATAATCTATTGACTAAGACTGCAGAGGATTTTTATCCGCAGGTTCGGCCAATACAAGCTACCTCCTTCTGTCAGATAACTACTGACCTGACTGACTATTACCAGCATTTTGAGAATTATTACGCCAATCTCCAGCAAAAAAATCTGCAAATTGTTTATTCACCGGCTTTTTATACAAGGATTTTACGTTGATTTGTGATAGAATAGGGGAGTCGGAGGATTTTTTTATGGCAAAACAAAGAAATGAAATTGAAGAAAAATATACTTGGGATTTGAGTACTATTTTCCCAACAGATGAAGCCTTTGAAGCCGAGTTGGCGCAGGTTTCAGAAGAAGTGAAGAAAGCAGCTAGTCTGGCTGGGCATTTGCTGGATTCAGCGGACAGTCTCTTAACAACGACTGAAGTACAGTTAGACTTGATGCGTCGTATTGAAAAGCTTTATTCTTATGCTCACATGAAGAATGACCAGGATACTCGTGTAGCTAAGTATCAGGAGTATCAGGCTAAAGGCATGACTCTTTACAGCGATTTTGGTCAAAGCTTTGCCTTCTACGAGCCCGAATTTATGGCGATTACAGAAGAGCAGTACCAAGCTTTCCTTGCTGAGCAGCCAGGTTTACAGCTTTATCAGCATTATTTTGACAAGCTTTTGAAAAAGAAAGTTCACATCCTAACACAGCGCGAAGAGGAGCTATTGGCCGGTGCTGGTGAAATTTTTGGTGCAGCGGGCGAAACCTTTGCTATCTTGGATAATGCAGATATCGTCTTTCCTATGGTGCATGACGAAGATGGAAATGAAGTTCAGCTCAGCCATGGTAACTATATTACCTTGGTCGAGTCTAAGAACCGAGAGGTCCGTAAGGAAGCTTACGAGGCTCTCTACAGCGTATACGAGCAGTATCAGCATACCTATGCCAAAACTCTGCAGACCAATGTCAAGGTTCACAACTACAATGCGAAGGTCCGCAAGTTTTCATCTGCCCGTGAAGCGTCCTTGTCAGCGGACTTTATTCCAGAAAGTGTCTATGACAGCTTAGTTTCAGCTGTCAATAAGCATTTGCCTCTTTTGCAGCGTTATATCGCTTTGCGAGCGAAAATTTTAGGAATTTCTGACTTGAAGATGTATGATATGTACACACCCTTGTCAGAGACAGACTACAAGTTCACTTATGAGGAAGCCTTGGCTAAGTCTGAGGAAGTTCTGGCTATTCTGGGTGAGGATTATTTGAGCCGAGTCAAGACAGCCTTTTCAGAGCGCTGGATTGATGTTCATGAAAATCAAGGTAAGCGCTCAGGGGCATACTCAGGCGGGTCTTATGATACCAATGCCTTTATGTTGCTCAACTGGCAGGACACGCTGGATAATCTATTTACCTTAGTGCACGAGACAGGCCACAGTATGCACTCCAGCTATACTCGTGAGACCCAGCCTTATGTTTACGGGGATTATTCTATCTTCCTAGCTGAGATTGCTTCAACGACCAATGAAAATATCCTGACAGAGAAGCTCTTGGAAGAAGTAAAAGACGACGCTACTCGCTTTGCTATCCTCAATCACTTCTTGGATGGCTTCCGGGGCACAGTCTTCCGTCAAACCCAGTTTGCGGAGTTTGAGCACGCTATCCACAAGGCTGACCAAGAAGGTCAAGTTCTGACCAGCGAGTTTCTCAATGAACTCTATGCTGATTTGAACGAGAAATACTACGGTTTGAATAAAGAAGACAATCCGCAGATTCAGTACGAATGGGCTCGGATTCCGCATTTCTACTATGATTACTATGTTTTCCAATATTCGACAGGATTTTCAGCGGCTTCTGCCTTGGCTGAAAAGATTGTCCATGGCAGTCAGGAAGACAAGGACAAGTATCTGGACTATCTGAAAGCTGGGAACTCTGACTATCCCCTCAATGTCATCAAAAAAGCAGGGGTGGATATGGAAAAAGAAGACTACCTAAATGCTGCTTTTGCTGTCTTTGAGCGTCGTCTGGATGAATTCGAAGCCTTGGTAGAAAAGTTGGGACTGGCATAAGATGGTCGAGACTTATAATCAAAACTCTAATCCCAATATGCGTCGGCCAGTGGTCAAAGAGGAAGTCGTAGACTTTATGAGACAGCGTCTCCAGCCAGTCACTGGTGGACTCAAGGAACTAGAGGATTTTGCCAGAGCTGAAAATGTGCCCGTGATTCCTCATGAGACAGTGGCTTACTTTCGTTTGCTTCTCGAAAGTCTGCAGCCAGAGAAGATTTTAGAAATCGGTACGGCTATTGGTTTTTCGGCCCTTTTGATGGCGGAGCATGCTCCTCGGGCTCAGATTACAACTATTGATCGCAATCCAGAGATGATTGAGTTGGCCAAGGCTAATTTTGCTAAATATGACAGCCGTCAGCAGATCACCCTGCTGGAAGGTGACGCAATGGATTTGCTTGAGACACTGGAGGATTCTTACGACCTTGTCTTTATGGACTCTGCCAAGTCCAAGTATGTGGTCTTTCTGCCTCAGGTCCTCAAGCGCCTCAATCCTGGTGGTCTGGTTCTCATTGATGATGTCTTTCAAGGTGGCGATGTTGCCAAGCCTTTTGAGGACATTAAGCGTGGCCAACGGGCTATTTACCGCGGCTTGCACAGTCTTTTCGATGCAACTTTGGACAGTCCAGATTTGATTGCCAGCCTGCTTCCTCTGGGGGATGGGCTGCTTATGATTAGAAAAAAATGACATCTCTGATTTTTTCCTAATTTCCAAAAATTTTTAGTAAAATTTAAGATATCAATTCAAATTTGTGCTACAATAGAAAACGTGAACTTTTAAGAATAAGGAGTCAATATAAAATGAAGAAAAAAATATTTGCAGGAGCTGTGACACTCTTGTCAGTCGCTGTATTAGCAGCATGTTCTAACTCAGAAGGCAAGGACATCGTGACCATGAAAGGAAACACGATTACTGTCAATGAATTCTATGATCAAGTGAAAAACAATGGTGCAGCTCAGCAAGTCTTGCTGCAGATGGCTATCAAAGACATCTTTGAAGAAAAATACGGCAAAGACGTCAAAGACAAGGATGTTAAAGATGCTTTCGAAAAGTCTAAAACTGCTTACGGTACAGCTTTTGCCCAAGTCTTGGCTCAAAACGGATTGACCGAAGATGCCTACAAGGAGCAAATCCGCACCAATATGCTGGTAGAGCATGCCGTTAAGAAGGCTGCTGAAAAAGAGCTGACTGACGAAAACTACAAGGCTGCCTTTGAAAACTACACGCCAGAAGTAACAGCTCAAATCATCAAGGTTGACAGCGAAGACAAAGGTAAGGAAGTTCTTGAAAAAGCTAAAGCTGAAGGAGCAGACTTCAGTCAAATCGCTAAGGAAAACTCTACCGATGCTGCCACTAAGGAAAAAGGCGGAGAAATCAAGTTTGACTCTGGCTCTACTGATGTTCCAGATGCTGTCAAAAAAGCTGCCTTTGCTTTGGAAGAAAATGGCGTTTCAGACCTTGTGACTGTGCCAGATTCACAGTACTCAGCAAGCTACTATATTGTTAAGCTGGTCAAGAAGTCAGAGAAATCTTCTAACTGGAAAGACTACAAAGATAAACTGAAAAAGATTATCATTGCGCAAAAAGAAAAAGATACTAGCTTCATCCAAAGTGTTGTGGCGAAAGAGTTGAAAGATGCCAACATTAAGGTTAAGGACAGTGCTTTCCAATCTATCTTTGCTCAGTATATCGAAACGACAGGTTCTTCAACTTCTTCATCAAGTGCTGCCAGCAGCTCAAAGACATCTGAGTCTAGCTCAGCAGCTGAAAGCAGTTCAGCAGAAGCTTCTTCATCAGCCGCAGAATAAGGTTGACGAAAAGACAATAAGCAAGTATAATAAGACTGGTGAGAATTGATTTTTCAAGTTCTTAGTTCAGAGAATTGGCGGTGCTGCGAGCCATCTAAGACGGAGAATCATGCTACTCATCTTGAAAAATAGAATACGAAATGAGAATGACAAGTTCATTGAATGAAGGTGGTACCGCGGTTTTTCGCCCTTCAGACAAGGAGCTTGTCTTTTATGTTGACTGTGGAGGTAACATAATGAAAACCTATCTTGTCAAACAGAAATTTCGCTTAGGCGGCGAACGCTTTGATATCAAGGACGATCGAGGAAATGTGGATTACCAAGTGGAAGGCTCTTTCTTCCAGATTCCTAAGACCTTTACTATCTATGATAGTCAGGGTCAAATCGTCAGTCAGATTACCAAGACCCTTATAACCCTCCTGCCCCAGTTTGAAATCAAACTCAGCAGTGGGCATAGCTTTTATATCCGTAAGAAATTCTCTTTTTTGCGTGATAAGTATAAATTTGATAATTTGGGTCTACGAGTTGAAGGGAACATCTGGGATTTAAACTTTCGTCTGCTGGATGACAGCAATCAAGTCGTTGCAGAGATTACCAAGGAGCTCTTCCATCTAACCTCTACTTATCAGGTGAGTGTCTATGATGTGACTTATTCAGATCTGGTCATTTCCCTCTGTGTCGCTATTGATTATGTCGAAATGCTGGAAAATTCGTCCTCATAATGCAATTATTTTAGAAAAAAATTAAGGAGAAAAAGAAATGAAACAAATGTCAAGTGCTCAGGTTCGTCAAATGTGGCTGGATTTTTGGGCAAGTAAAGGTCATGCAGTAGAACCGTCTGTCAGCTTGGTGCCGGTCAACGATCCAACCTTGCTCTGGATTAACTCTGGTGTAGCAACCCTCAAGAAATACTTCGATGGAACCATTATTCCAGAGAATCCTCGGATTACCAATGCTCAAAAGGCCATTCGGACCAACGATATTGAAAATGTCGGAAAGACTGCCCGCCACCATACTATGTTTGAAATGCTGGGCAACTTCTCTATCGGTGATTATTTCCGCGATGAAGCGATTCAGTGGGCTTACGAGCTTTTAACTAGCCCTGAGTGGTTTGATTTTCCCAAAGATAAGCTCTACATGACCTACTATCCAGACGATAAGGACTCTTACAACCGCTGGATTGCTATGGGCGTTGAGCCTAGTCATTTGATTCCGATTGAGGACAACTTCTGGGAAATCGGTGCGGGACCTTCTGGGCCGGATACAGAGATTTTCTTTGACCGAGGTGAGGCTTTTGATCCAGAAAATATTGGGGTCCGTCTCTTAGAAGAAGATATTGAAAACGATCGCTATATCGAAATCTGGAATATCGTCTTGTCACAATTCAACGCAGACCCTGCTGTACCGCGTAGCGAGTACAAGGAATTGCCACATAAGAACATTGATACGGGCGCAGGGTTGGAGCGTTTGGTCGCAGTTATCCAAGGGGCTAAGACCAACTTTGAGACCGACCTCTTCATGCCAATTATTCGTGAAGTAGAGAAGCTGTCTGGCAAGGTCTATGACCAAGATGGCGACAATATGAGTTTCAAGGTTATCGCAGACCATATCCGCTCGCTTTCCTTTGCCATTGGTGATGGGGCTCTTCCTGGAAATGAAGGTCGAGGCTATGTTCTTCGTCGTCTGCTCCGTCGTGCTTCAATGCATGGTCAAAAGCTGGGGATCAATGAGCCATTCCTTTACAAACTTGTACCAACTGTGGGCAAGATTATGGAAAGCTACTATCCAGAAGTTCTTGAAAAGCAAGAATTTATCGAAAAGATTATCAAGAGTGAGGAAGAATCTTTTGCTCGTACTCTGCACTCTGGTCAACACTTTGCAGAAACAATTGTGGCAGATTTGAAAGCTAAGGGACAAACTGTTATTGCTGGTCAAGATGCCTTCAAACTCTACGATACTTACGGTTTCCCGCTGGAGTTGACTGAAGAAATTGCTGAAGAAGCAGGCATGACTGTGGACCGTGCTGGCTTTGAAGCAGCTATGAAAGAGCAGCAGGATCGGGCGCGTGCGTCTGTCGTCAAGGGCGGCTCAATGGGCATGCAAAATGAAACCCTGCAGGCCATCACTGTAGAGAGTGTCTTTAACTACGAAAAAGAAGAGCTAACTGCTGAACTCCTTGCTATCGTGGCGGATGATGCATCAGTAGAGTCTGTTGAGACAGGAACAGCTGCTCTCATCTTTGCAGAAACACCATTCTATGCAGAAATGGGTGGTCAGGTAGCTGACCACGGTCAAATCTTTGATGGAGCAGGCAATCTGGTAGCGCAAGTTAAGGATGTGCAAAAAGCGCCAAATGGTCAGCCACTGCATACTGTAGAAGTTTTGGCTCCTCTGGCTCTGGGTCAAAGCTATAAACTGGAAATTGACTACAGCCGCCGCCATCGCGTGATGAAAAACCACACGGCAACCCACCTCCTGCATGCTGCCCTGCATAATGTTCTTGGTAACCATGCAACACAGGCAGGCTCTTTGAACGAAGTAGAATTCCTGCGCTTTGACTTTACGCATTTCCAAGCGGTGACAGCAGAAGAGCTGCGCGCTATCGAGCAAGAAGTCAATGAGAAAATCTGGGAAGCCCTTGCTATAGAGACAGTAGAGACAGATATTGACACGGCTAAGGGAATGGGTGCCATGGCGCTCTTTGGCGAAAAATATGGTAAAGAAGTTCGCGTCGTAACCATCGGCGACTACTCTGTCGAGCTTTGCGGAGGAACCCACGTAGGCAATACTTCTGAAATCGGTATTTTCAAGATTGTCAAAGAAGAGGGGATCGGATCCGGAACTCGTCGTATCTTGGCGGTCACCAGCAAGGAAGCTTTCACAGCCTACCGTGAGGAAGAAGAGGCGCTCAAGGCTATCGCTGCGACTCTCAAGGCACCGCAAATCAAGGAAGTACCTCACAAGGTAGAAGCGCTGCAAGAGCAGCTGCGTCAACTGCAAAAAGAGAATGCAGAGCTCAAGGAAAAGGCAGCAGCAGCGGCCTCTGGTGAAGTCTTCAAGAATGTTCAAGAAGCAAATGGACATAGCTTTATTGCTAGTCAGGTCTCTGTTTCTGATGCAGGTGCCCTGCGTACCTTTGCGGACACTTGGAAGCAGAAGGACTATTCAGATGTTCTTATACTGGTCGCAGCAATTGGTGACAAGGTCAATGTTCTTGCAGCCAGCAAGACCAAGGACATCCATGCTGGTAATCTGATTAAGGAATTGGCACCGATTGTAGATGGTCGAGGCGGCGGTAAGCCAGACATGGCTATGGCCGGTGGCAGCAAGCAATCAGCTATCCCAGCCCTGCTAGCAGCAGTTGCTGAGAAGATGTAATATGAGATAACAGATAGATGAAAAGGTCTGCTCTTTGGGCAGACCTTTTTCTGTGCTCTCAGCTCTCTTACTTCTCTGTATGAAAAGTCAATAAGTCGTTTTTCGGCAATAAATTATGAATTGTTTTAGAATAAATAATGATATTTTCAAAAATATTGCATAAAAATACAGAAAACACTTGACAAAGGGAAAATATGCGAGTAAAATAAAACGCATATTTATACGGAGGTGTTTTAAAAATATGCGAATTTCGATTGTAGGAATTACTGGTTACTCAGGAATGGAACTCCTCCGTATTTTGCTGCAGCATCCGCAGGCAGAAGTCGTTTCCCTTCATGCCAGCCAAGATATAGAGGCTCCTGTGTCAGAGCTTTATCCTCATTTGAAGGGGATTTGCGACCTGAAAATAGAAGCTTTCGACAGTCAGGAAATAATGCGACGAGCAGATCTTGTTTTCTTTGCAACGTCAAGCGGAGTGGCTAAAGATTTGTCAAAAGACTTTGTTGAAGCAGGATTTCCAGTCATTGATCTATCAGGAGATCATCGTTTGCCAGGGAATATTTATAAAAAATGGTATCAGAAAGAGCCGGCTGAAGACTATGTTCAAAAAGCGTTTATTTATGGGCTGTCTGAGTTTACAGATATCAGAGGGAAGCGATTTATTGCTAATCCCGGCTGCTATGCGACGGTTACAGAGTTGGCCTTGATTCCCTTGCTGAAGGCTCGGGCTATTGAGCTGGACTCCATTATTGTCGATGCCAAGAGCGGCTTGACTGGAGCAGGGAAAAATCCAGCTGCATCCAGCCATTTTGTTCATGTGCATGACAATTATGTGACTTACAAGCTGAATCAGCATCAGCATATTCCGGAGATTGTGCAGCAGTTGCAGCGTTTTGATGAGAAATTGCAGCAGATTCAGTTTTCAACATCCCTCATTCCACTCAATCGTGGTATCGTGGCGACAGTTTATTGCAAGTTGAAAGAACCTTTGACTCGAGAAGAGCTGGCTGCTATTTACCAGGAATGCTATCAGGATAAGCCTTTTGTCCGTATTCAAGCAGCTCTGCCGAATCTGCACCAGATTGTCGGTACTAATTATACAGATATTGGTTTCGACTATAATCCTGTGACAAATATTTTAACTGTCGTGGCTGTGCTAGATAACCTGATTAAGGGGGCTGCTGGTCAGGCGGTTCAAAATATGAATCTGATGCTGGGCTTTCCCGAAACAGATGGACTACTCAGTCAACCGTCCTATGTCTAGATGAGAAAGGGTTAGATATGAAGATTATTGATGGAACGATTGCCAGTCCGCTAGGCTTTTCGGCTGACGGTTTACACGCTGGCTTTAAGAAAAAGAAGTTGGATTTTGGCTGGATTGTATCAGAAGTACCGGCCAGTGTGGCAGGAGTCTATACAACTAATAAGGTCATTGCTGCTCCACTTCTAGTGACCAAAGCATCAATCCAAAAGAGCCAGAAATTGCAGGCAATAGTGGTTAATTCTGGTGTTGCCAATTCCTGTACAGGCCAGCAGGGACTGGACGCTGCCTATGAAATGCAGCGATTGACTGCTCAAAAGCTGAAGATTGAACCCGACTTGGTAGGTCTGGCTTCTACAGGAGTCATCGGCGAGCAGCTTCCAATGGATACTCTGAAAAATGGTCTGTCACAGATTCTAGTGAGTGGTAAGGCAGAAGATTTTGCTGAGGCTATCTTGACGACGGATACTTGTACCAAGACCTGTGTAGTCACAGAAGAGTTTGGCTCGGATCTGGTGACGATGGCGGGAGTGGCTAAGGGATCGGGCATGATTCATCCAAATATGGCAACTATGCTGGCCTTTATCACTTGTGATGCCAATATTTCCAGTGCTACCTTGCAAAAGGCTCTCAGTCAGCATGTGGAGACAACTTTCAACCAAATCACGGTGGATGGAGATACATCGACCAATGACATGGTGCTAGTCATGGCAAATGGCTGCCGACAAAACGAAGAAATCCTGACAGATACGGAAGAATTTGAAAAGTTTTCCAAGATGCTCCGCTATCTTATGGCTGACTTGGCTAAGAAAATTGCCAAGGATGGCGAAGGAGCAACCAAGCTGATTGAAGTCAATGTTCGGCATGCCAAGGATGAACAGAGTGGCCGTATGATTGCTAAGAGTGTCGTTGGCTCTAGCTTGGTCAAAACGGCTATTTTTGGTCAAGATCCCAATTGGGGCCGAATCTTAGCAGCTATCGGCTATGCGGGAGCAGATGTCTCGGTGGATTATATTGATATTTGGATTGAAGGGATTCCAGTTATGCAGGCTTCTAGCCCTGTGGCTTTTGACCCCGAGGAAACAAGTGATGCCATGGCTGGAGAGCTGCTAACCTTGACCATTGACCTACACGATGGGGACGCTGAAGCTCAGGCCTGGGGCTGCGATCTATCCTATGATTATGTGAAAATCAATGCCCTTTATAGAACCTAAGGAGAAATGCGATGAAAGATGTGATTGTTATAAAAATTGGCGGTGTTGCTGCGCAAAAGCTGTCTGATAAGTTTATCAAGCAGATGCAAGAGTGGATAGCAGCTGGTAAGAAAATCGTGGTCGTTCATGGGGGCGGTCTGGTCATAAATCAACTCATGAAAGAGCGCCAGCTGCCTACTCGCAAGGTTAAGGGGTTGCGGGTGACAGCTAAGTCTGACTTACCCATTATTGAGCAGGCCTTGCTAGGTCAAGTCGGCCGGACGCTGACACAAGAACTGAACGACTCAGATATTGAAAGCCTTCAGCTGGTTTCACATTTGGGAAAGACAGTTTCGGCAGATTTTATCAATAAAGACCTCTATGGCTATGTCGGTGATGTGACGGCGATTCAAACATCCTATCTAGAGCAGCTGCTAGCTGAGGACATCGTCCCAGTGCTGGCTTCGCTAGGGGAAAATGCTACTGGCGAGCTCTTAAATATCAATGCAGACTATCTAGCAGCGGCAGTTGCCAGCAGCTTGCAGGCAGAGAAGCTGATCCTGATGACAGATATAGAAGGGGTTCTAGAGGACAAAAAGGTCCTGCCTCAGCTTCTGACTAGTCAGGTTTCCAAGAAGATTCAGACAGGTGTCATCAAGGGCGGCATGATTCCTAAGATTGAGAGTGCTGTTCAGACCGTGCTTTCCGGTGTCGGGCAGGTTCTGATTGGTGACAATCTTTTGACGGGCACCTTGATAGCAGAGGGATAACGATGACTTATTTATTTGAAAACTACAAGCGGGCGCCTATTGAGTTTGTTAAAGCAGAGGGCTCCTATCTGATTGACAGTGAGGGAAAGGCTTATTTGGACTTTTCGTCGGGGATTGGCGTAACCAATCTTGGCTTTCAACCGCAGGTCCAGCAGGCTTTGATCCAGCAGGCCGGGCGCATCTGGCACAGTCCCAATCTCTATCTTAGCTCTCTGCAAGAGCAGGTGGCTCAGGAACTGGCTGGTTCTTATGATTATTTGGCATTTTTCTGCAATAGCGGAGCGGAAGCCAATGAAGCAGCTATTAAGCTAGCCCGCAAAGCTACTGGCAAGCAAGGCATTATCACTTTTCAGCAATCCTTTCACGGTCGGACCTTTGGTGCTATGGCCGCAACAGGACAGGATAAGATCAAGAAAGGATTTGGTGATGGGGTGCCTCATTTCAGCTATGCGGTTTACAATGATCTGGCCAGCGTAGAAGACTTGGTCAATGAGGATACGGCAGCTATCATGCTGGAATTGATCCAAGGAGAATCGGGTGTTCGTCCAGCAGAAGCAGCTTTTGTAAAAGACTTGGCTGATTTTTGCCGACGAGAGGAGATTTTGCTGATTGTTGATGAGGTCCAGACAGGTATGGGGCGCACTGGTCAGCTTTATTCCTTTGAGCATTATGGGATTGTACCGGATATTGTGACCCTGGCTAAGGGGCTGGCCAATGGCCTGCCCGCTGGTGCTCTATTAGGAAAATCAAGCTTGGCTCCCGCTTTTGGGCCGGGCAGTCACGGCTCCACATTTGGTGGCAATAAATTAGCCATGGCAACTGCCTTGGAGACCTTGCATATCATGAAAGAGACGGGATTTATGGAAGAAGTCAGGTCTAAGAGTGCCATCTTACTGGAGCAGCTGCAGCTTGCTTTTAAGGATCATCCAAAGATTTCTGCTGTTCGCGGTCTGGGCATGATGATTGGTATTGAAACAAGTGCCGGTTTGTCAAGGCTTGTTGAAGCCGCTCGCCAGAAAGGCTTGATTATCCTGACAGCCGGAGAGAATGTTATCCGTCTCCTGCCGCCTTTGACTATCAGCAGGGAGGAAATCCAGCAGGGTATTGCTATTTTAAAAGAAGTATTTTCAGAAGTAGATGAATAAAGGAAAAGGATTCAGTTTGAGCTGGATTCTTTTTTGTCTATGATAAAGGCATTTTTGACAATGATTATTATTTTTTTGACAAAGATACTTGTCAAAAAGAAAAGAATCTGTTACAATGATTTTATCCAAGGGAGAATAATAAATAAGGAGTTTATGATGCAGCTTAGAAATCGACTCAAGGAGTTGAGGGCGCGTGACGGTCTCAACCAGACAGAACTGGCTAAGCTGGCCGGTGTTTCCAGGCAGACAATCAGCCTTATAGAGAGAGGCGAATATACCCCATCGATTGTGATTGCCTTTAAGATTGCCCATATTTTCAACGAAAACATTGAGAATGTCTTTCGGCTGGTGGAGGAAGCAGAATGAAGAACCAATTAAGATTCATTTCAACAGGAGCTAAAACAGTCCTTCAGCCTCAGCATTCTTGTATCATCTATTGTAAAAAAATAAAGGAGAAGAAGTCGTGAAAGAGCAAAAACGTATATCTAAACAGAAAAGAGTTTTATATAATGTCCTTATATTGCTAGCTGGAGCTTTTATAGGTGCTCTGTCTATTTTGTTTTCTGAAACTGGTCTGCTAAAAAATATCAGTTGGTCGACTATTTTTACTGTTCAACTGCTGCGACAGTTAGGTCGGGCTAGTCTAATTATTCTTTATCCTTTAACTTTTTTCTTGATTTATCGGACTCGTAAATACAATGAAGCCTATGAAAAAGAAGCAGATGAGGATAAGAATTATGAATGGTACCGGCTAACCTTTAAAAATCTGGAATATGCGACTATTGTCTTTAATATCAGCAGTGCTATCGTTCTTTTTACGATTTTAGTTGGAGTTGTTTTTATTGGAAATATCACTAATCATAAGAGCTCTCTTCAGTGGAGTCTTATAGATTATGCGATTGCCTTTCTTTATATTATTTTGCAAGTTGTCTTTTTAAAGACAGTTCAGAAGGTGCGGCACTATAAGTTATCAGCCTTTCCGACTACTGAGGAAATAAAAGAATTTGTGCTCTCTTATGATGAATCAGAGCTGCAAGCCAATTATGAACAGTGCTATCTCATTCTCTTCAATGTAAATCAGAGACTTCTGCCAGCCCTCTATGTCATTTTAGGGATAGTGGGAACTTTCACACCCCTCAATGTCATTTCCGGTTTTGTCATCCTAGTGGTGATCCATATCTATATCAATCTTATGTATTATCCAATGGTAAGAAAATATTTCAAATAAGCTTATTTCCCGATGAAAGGCGGAAATTATGAAACTACTGAAAGAACTTGATTTTATCCATAATAAAAAGGTCATTCTGGCTCTGAATATAACGGCCGTGCTGCTGATCTTCCCTTTTCTAGCCCTCTTTACTTGGATTGCTATTCTGATGTATGGCAAGGGTAGCGAAGTTTTTCATTTCTTTGACTTATTCTACCTCCTTGTTCTAATGGTCATTCATGAGCTGATCCACGGCTTTTTCTTCAAGGTCTTGGGGGATGAAAATACCAAGGTCAAGTTTGGTTTTAAGAGCGGCATGGCCTATGCGACCAGCCCAGGCAGTCGTTACAGTCGGAAAAGAATGCTCGTCATTATTCTGGCACCTTTCTTTCTGATTAGCCTAGCCCTGACCTTGATCTATGCCTTGCATATTCTGACTGCGGCTTCTTATATCGTTCTTGCTAGCTTCCATGCAGCTGGCTGTGCAGGGGATTTTTTCCTCGCTGCCGCTATTCTCCGGCAGAAAGGGGAAATCGCTGTTGAGGATACGGAGGTCGGTATTAATATTTATCAAAAGGAGAGTACAAAATGAACAACTTCAAATCAACTGCTTTAGGACTTGTAAAATGGATAGGCTTAATTGCTCTTAGCCTCCTTATAAATGTTGCTCCGATGCTATTCTTAAGGCTCGGGAAGAGTTTACCTATTTATGCAGAAATCTTATTGGTAGCCTTGTATCTGGTTTTAGTTTTCCTTATTTTTCGTAGCTTATGGCGGCGATACCAAAAGCATGTACCTGAAGAAAAGAAAAAATTTAAACTGTCTGGCAAGGACATCGGTTTTGCTTTTCTATTCTTTTTCCTTGCCAGAGTGGCTGCTATTGTTGGTGTTTATCTTAATCTCATCCTGAGCGGCAATTCCCAGACCAGTAATGACAGTGCCATACAAGGGCTAGGGGGAATGATGTCTTCGCAGCATATCTTCTTTGCTTTGCTCTTTGTTGCAACGATTGCTTTTATTGCTCCTATCATGGAAGAATTAATTTTCCGCGGTTTTGGAACTGCCTTCTTTTTCAAAAATAATCAAAAAGTTTTGCCTGCTATTGTGACTTCTGTGGTCTTCACTCTGCCTCATATCACCCAATTGACAGAGTTCCCAATTTATTTTGCACTTGGACTGGTTCTTTATTTGTCCTATGCTCGTCGGGGGAATATAAAAGATTCCATGTTGGTGCATATCCTGAACAATCTCCCCATGGCTATAATACTGCTGCTAGCTATGTTTAAGTAAATCAATCTATAAGGAATCACTATGAAATTAAAAACTTTCTTTACTAATTTTGGCCTTTATATTCTTGTCCTCTTGGCCTATTTTTATATCTTTTCGGCTATAGTTGTCTTCACTATAGGTTCCCTGACAGGAGGACTTTCTCAATTATTGATTTTGCTGATTTTTGTCATACTTGCGAGTCTCTATTCTTTTGCCATGTGGAAATGGTACCAGAAAGATTTGAAACTGGAAATCAAAAATACCAAGCTGACCAGTTCTATCTGGCTTCCCAGCGCCCTCTTGCTTGCTTTTATTATCTTCCAGCAGCTCGTTCCTATTGAATCTTCTGCCAATCAGAATGCTGCTGTGCAGTTGATTCAGCAGCAGCCAGTCTTTGCCTTCCTATACATGGTAATCTTTGCTCCTATTCTTGAGGAGTTGCTGACACGAGGATTTTTGGCTAAGTTTCTCTTTCCCGACCAAAATAGTTTGGCGAAAATCATGCTCTATTTAACTGTATCTGCCAGCTTCTTCTCTCTTCTGCACATGCCGGGCAATCTAGTCCAGTTTCTGGTTTACTTCATCTTGGGGGCAATCTTTGGCTTAGGCTATCTATCTAAAAAGGATCTGCGCCACTCAATGGCCTTACATCTGGCCAATAACCTCATTGCCTTTGTTCTCATTGTCTTCTTTTAATAGAAAAACTAAATATAAGACAGCACTTCTCAAGTTAACTTGACAATCTAATGGCGGAAGTGTTTTTCTGTGGAATAGAGTTTAAATACCAAACTGCTTTTCTGGTTTTTCTAAAGCCAGCAGTTTCAAATAGTTGTGAAAGTGTTTTCCAGATGGTATAATGAGCTATCAAATGAAAAGAGGTTTCCTTATGTCTAAAGTCCTATTAATTGTCAACCCTAGCTCGGGAGGCGAAAAAGCCAAGTCCTATGAAGACTTGGCAAGGGAAAAGCTGGCAAAATGTTTCGATGAGGTAGTGGTCAAGCATACTGAAAAAGGCGGAGACGCAGCAGCTTTTGCTAAGCAAGCAGCAGAAGACCATTATGATAGCGTCTTTGTCATGGGCGGCGATGGAACAGTCAATGAAGGAATCAGCGGCCTGGCTGAACTAGACTATCGTCCGACTTTTGGTTTCTTTCCACTTGGTACAGTCAATGATTTGGCGCGTGCTCTCGGCATTCCTCTAGACGCTGAAGAAGCCATCCAGAATCTGGATATCAACAAAGTCAAGCCACTTGATATCGGCAAGATTAATGACCAGTACTTTATGAATGTGGTTGCCATTGGAACTATTCCTGAGTCAATCAACAACGTAGATTCAGAAGACAAGACCAAGTGGGGCAAGTTTGCCTACTTTATCTCTGGTTTCAAGCAGTTGATGGATACTAGTTTTTACGAATTTCACTTAAATATTGATGGAGAAGAGCGTACGATAAAGAGCAGTACACTCTTGATTGGCTCTACCAACTCTATCGGAGGTTTCGAGAGCATTCTCCCTGAAGCTACTGTCAATGACGGCTTGCTCCATCTTTTGTATCTTAAGGATAAAAATCTCTTGGACACCTTGGTTTCTGTGCCGGATTTGATTTCGGGCAATGGAGAAGAAAGTGATAATATCGAGTATCTGACCTTTAGGGAAATCACAGTTGAGTTGGCTGATGACAAGGCAGAGCTCAGCGTCAACGTTGACGGAGATGAGGGTGACCAACTGCCAGTAACGATTCGTGTCTTGCCTTCTCACTTGAATGTGTATTACTAGTTTTTTTGTGTTTAGACTCAAAAAAGAATATGGTAGAAGGACTCTAAACTTTTAAGTTTGGGGTCCTTTAATACTTGTAATATACTAATTTTTAGATTTACATGCTTTTCTCAAGTGATGGCGGATGTCAGCGACCTCCTGCAGAGTTCCATGACTAGCTATTGAGCCTAAGGTCTCAATAGCTCCGCTCTACCTAACTGTTGCAACAGTTAGGTAGATTTCATCACTGAGAAAAGGAAGTAATCTTTTTGGAATTTTATTAGTAAAATCTTTCCAATTATGCTATAATAAATCTAGAATAACATGATAACATAACCAAAAGTTTCCTGATTTATTTGGGAGGGGATTGACGATGCAAGGAAAAGAATTTGGACAGCATTTGAAACAGCTTCGATTAAATAGGGGCTGGACTAAGGAGCAATTGTGTGGTGATGAGTCAAAGCTTTCTATACGGCAGTTAACCCGTTTGGAGTCAGGCATTTCCCAGCCTACTCTTTCTACTTTAGAATATCTGGCTTTCTGTCTAGAGGTCGATTTGACAACTTTGACAGGAAGTAAAAAAGAAGATGTAGCTCTACCTACTGACTATCAGCGCTTGAAGTATAAGCTGATTCGGACGACCACTTATGGCAATACCGAAGCTTTGTTCGAATTGGAGCATATCATAGATGAAATTTTTGAAGTTTATTATGATGATTTGCCAGAAGCTGAGCAGAATGTAATGGATATCTTGCAATCAAAGATTTATACTTATACTTCTGAGAAATTCCATAAGTATGGAATGACTCTCTTTGCCCAGCATTTGGACGATTTGCAGAGTAAAAAGCATTATGACGTGAATGATTTACTCTACATCCAGCTCTATCAGATCTATGTGGGAGATGAAGAGGAGATTCGGTCAGCTAAGTTTGATAAGGAATTATATGCAAGAATCGCTCAGCGATTACTGCAGTCAGTTGACTATATTCCAAATGAATATCTCTTTCTCATGCGAGATGCTCTACTGACAATCCCAGGTATTGAGTGCGAGCGAAAAGAGTTCATTTATACAAAAGATACGCTCAACAAACTTAATGTAATCATGGAATTGACAGAGGACTATCAAAAGAAACCGCTGATAAGAATGTTAGAGGGAGAATATGAGCTTTTCGTACACAAGGACGAGAAAAAAGCTCAACAATACTATGAAGAGGGACTGACACTGGCAAGATTGTTAGGTCATACTTTTCTATCTAAAAAAATGGCTGAGGAGTGGAATAAAGAACTTCGGCTCTATCATCAAGGCTAGCAGGACATCTATGTCCTGTTTTTTATTTGTAATTGAGTCTATAATTGAAACATGGAAAAAGTTAAATAGGAAAGGAGAGAATCACATGTTTAGGATTTCTTATTATCTCGCCATGATTTGGTTTTGGCTTTAGGAAATTAAATGTTGTCGTGCACAAAGATTAATAAAGGGAGCAAATAAAATGAAAAATCAATTTTTAATAAGCAGGTTCAACGTTTTTCTATTCGTAAATATTCTCTAGGAGCAGTTTCAGTGCTTCTAGGAACATTATTATTTGCAGGGACTCAAACAGTTGCTGCTGATCAAGTAATTTCGCCAACTGGTACTGATTCAGTAGTTTCTACAGCACCTTCTGACATAGCTGTGGACACAAATCAGAGTGTTTCAGAAAAGTCAAATGCAACAGTAAGTTCTGATATTGAATCGGAAACAAAAAATGCTGTAAATAACAATTTAGTTAGTATTGAAAATGGAGTAACTTCTGAAGTTCCTGAACCACTAGAAACTGAAAATAAAGCGACAAATGCAAATGATATTCCAATCAACACTGAGCCTGTTTCTGATCAAACTTCAACAGTTAATGAAAAACAGAAAACTGTTGAAATAAATCCAGTTATAGATGATCCTACTAATCCTAAACATTTAGTAACACGTGGCTATGCCGCTTCGAATGTAGATAAGCCAGCCACCTCAATTGTTAATGATGTCAGCCGCCGCCGTGCAACTAAAGAAGAAAAAACAACTCTCAAAACAACTGTTGGTAAAGTTGCAAACGGGACTGGACATACGACTTTACTGGCTACAGGGAATGGTTCAATCGCTCGAGGCGATGATTATCCAGTAAGGTTTAAAAATCTCCCTGATTATGCTGCGGACGATTGGGGACTTATTGTTAAAAATTGTACTTCATTTACTGCTTATAGATTAAGTTCAGTTAATGGTTTTAACATTCCTCGTGCGTACGGAAATGGCGGTGAATGGGGATATCGGGCAAGAAGAGAAGGATACAGGGTAGATAATCATCCAGCTCTTGGCTCAGTCGCTTGGATTGATGATGGAAGTTACGGACATGTAGCATGGGTGTCCAATGTATTGGGAAATAATGTAGAAATTGAAGAATATAACTATGCTTGGAGTAAAAGTTATAATCGCAGAGTAGTTGCTGCAAGTTCAATCTCAGGCTTTATACATTTTAAAGATATCATTGGAGGTACATCCACACCGATTTCCCAGCCTTCTGATAATCAAGGAATCCCTGCCAGTGGAGTGTATCATTTCACTCAAAGAGCCTCCATTAAAGCTGAGCCTAAGATGTCTAGTCCTGAATTAGCTTATTATGATGCAGGACAAACTGTTACATATGATCGTAAATTGGAAGCAGATGGCCATCAATGGATTAGCTATCTCTCCTTTGCTGGAAATCGTAGATATATTGCCATTGGAGTAACAAAGACAAAGGCTCCTTTAAAGGGAACCTTGACTATCCAAAACAATAATGCTCAGACAGGGACTTTTGATGTCATTGTATCTGATGTCTCTAGCCCGTATGGTGTGAAAGAAGTGAAATTACCAACTTGGTCAAGTGAAAATGGACAAGATGATATTGTTTGGTACACTGCTGCTAAACAGCCTAATGGAACATATAAAATAACTGTCAATGCAAATAAACATAAAGGTTCTACGGGAGAGTATAATATCCATCTATATTATGTTCAAAATAATGGGGAAATGGTTGGAGCTGGGGGAACGAAGACTACCGTTTCTATTAAGAAGCCTGAAGGGAAAATTACTATTCAAAATAATAATTCAAAAACAGGAACCTTTGATGTTGTTATATCTAACATTTCCAATCCTGGTGGTGTAAAAGAAGTAAAAGTACCTACATGGTCTAGTGCGAATGATCAAGATGATATTATTTGGTATACTCCTAAAAGACAATCGGATGGCACTTACAAATTGACAATAAAGGCTAGCGATCATAAATATTCCACTGGAAAATATAATGTGCATTTATACTATGTTCAAAATAATGGCCAAATGATTTGTGTAACAGGAACGACGACAGAAGTCTCCTTGGATAAGGAATTAATCCGGCCGACAGGAACTATTACTATTCGGAATAATACTTCAAAGACAGGTACCTTTGATATTATTGTGTCTAATGTTTCTAATCCTGGTGGTGTAAAAGAAGTAAAGGTACCTACATGGTCTGCTGCCAATGACCAGGATGACGTGGTTTGGTACACTGCTAGCAAGCAACCAGATGGGACTTACAAACAGACTATTAAAGTAAGTGATCATAAAAATTCCACAGGGAAATACAACGTCCACCTGTACTACGTTCAGGATGATGGAAAACTTGTAGGTGCCGGCTCAGCTACTACGGAAGTCGCATTACCAACTATATCTATTCCATCAAAAGGGAATTACGTTTTTCAAGGCTATGCTTCTATTCGGTCTGAAGCTAAAATATCAAGTCCAGAACTAGCAAACTTTGACAAAGGGAGCACAGTCTTTTATGATCAAACTTTTATTGCAGATGGTCATCAGTGGATTAGCTATGTTGGGTATAGTGGTAGCCGTCGTTATGTAGCAATAAATTAATTTTATAATATTTCAATATGATTATTGATTTTATTAATTCAAAATGTTACAATAAGATTACAAAAAGGTATTAATTCATGAGGAGGCCTCTTTTATGAAAAATGCAAAATTAATGTTTCTTGCGACTGCACTCACTTCTTCCATTATCTTGCTTGGTGCTTGCAGTAAACAGCAGGACAAGCAAACATCTCAAAGTAATAGCTCTAGCCAAACAGTTCAAACTTCTAAATCAGATTCTAAGTCTGAAGCGAAAGCTGTTCCATCAGCTAGCCCAGATGAAACTGATGCAGCGTCAGTATCTTCTGAAGCTCAGCCTAAAAATGAAACAAAGTCTGACACGAAAGACCCAGCCACTCCAGCAGCGGGTATCGACGTCAATGCTTTGGCAGCAGGAGATTTTTCGACTGTAGCCGGTACTTGGCAAAATGATTTGGGGGATGCGATAGTATTGAATAATCAAGGGGTCGTTTCTCATACTCTGAATGGAAAAGAATCCAGCGATTATACTTTACTAAAAGGTCAAGTAAGCGATGGTAGTTATGTATCTACTCTTGCTTATACTGCTGGTAGCAGTAGCGCAACCTTTTTAGTAATTCCAGAAGGAGCTGTTTTGCCTGATACTGGAAACGAGAATCCTAAAGCACAGATTCGAGTTGGACAAGATGCTATCACTGCTTCCCAGCATCCGTATTATCGCGTATCTAATTAGTGACTGCATAAGTGGAGTTAGGGATGATGTTCCTAGCTCCACCTTTATTTGGATAAAAAACATGAAGGGAGGAAAAGATGGCTACTTTAATGATGAAAAAAATAGCTGAGGATTTAAATAAGACTAGAGTATTGGATGAAAATGGAGCTTTGGTAGCTTATTATGCCCTTCTGCCAGCTGACTTTTCTGGTGGTGACAGCAAGCTTTATCTTGAAAATCCAACGAGTCAAAGGCGGATGTATAGAATTTATCAAAATATGAAGCCCTTTTTATTTCCTATTGTCCCAGCTCATGACTGTACCGTGATTTATCTAACATCTGATGTTGGAGTTGAGATTACAGTCGCAGAACATCTGGAAGAATATATCTATGATAGTCAATAGATTAATAGTCAGTCAAAGACCCCCTCTTTCCGTATTTTGGAAAGAGGGGGTCTTTGTCTTATAAACCGTAATTATAGTCGTCATCCTGCATGGCTTCAACTTCGCCTAGCAGGTAGCCGTTACCCACTTGGGAGAAGAAGTCATGGTTGGAAGTACCGGTTGAGATACCGTTCATGACGATAGGATTGACATCGTCTGCTGAGTCAGGGAAGAGCGGATCTTGCCCTAGATTCATCAGAGCCTTGTTGGCATTGTAGCGCAGGAAGGTCTTGACTTCTTCAGTCCAGCCGACTGTGTCATAGAGGCTTTCAGTGTAGCCTTCTTCATTTTCATAGAGGGTGTAGAGCAGGTCGTACATCCATTCTTTGAGTTTTTCTTGCTCGTCTTCTGGCAGCTCGTTAAAGGCTAGCTGGAACTTGTAGCCGATATAGGTTCCATGGACAGACTCGTCACGGATAATCAGCTTGATAATTTCAGCAACGTTGGCCAGTTTGTTATTACCCAGATAGTAGAGCGGAGTGAAGAAACCAGAGTAGAAGAGGAAGGTTTCCAAGAAAACGCTGGCTATTTTCTTTTCCAGAGCTGTACCGTTCAGGTAAATCTCATTGATAATCTCAGCTTTCTTTTGCAGGTATGGATTGGTGTTGGTCCAGTCAAAGATTTCATCGATTTCTGACTTGGTGTTGAGCGTAGAAAAGATAGAAGAGTAGGACTTGGCGTGAACGGACTCCATAAATTGGATGTTGTTGAAGACAGCTTCTTCGTGGGCTGTGCGGACATCCTTGCGCAGGGCATCCACACCAGACTCAGACTGGAGGGTATCCAGCAGGGTCAGGCCACCGAAGACCTTGCCGACTAGGTCTTTTTCCTTGTGGGACAGCTTTCTCCAGTCATCCAGGTCATTGGATAAGGGAATCCGCGTATCCAGCCAAAATTGCTCAGTCAGTTTTTCCCAGGTGGACTTATCGATGACATCTTCGATAGCGTTCCAGTTAATGGCTTTGTAGTAAGTTTGCATTCTTTCTCCTTTAGTAGATGGTACGACCTGATGGGGTATCAGCTATCACTTCTTGGATACTACCCCAATACTCCACGATTTTACCTTCCTGTCCATAATGAGGAAAGTAAAATTATGACATGGTCGAATTTCCTTTTCTTTTTCTAAAATCTCTTGTTAGATGACACAGCTTTCACATTGGTTGGCACCGACTTCGCCACCATCGTCAGTGAAGGTACGGACGTAGTAGATGGATTTGATACCCTTGTTGAAGGCATAGTTGCGCAGGATAGAAAGATCGCGGGTCGTCTGCTTGCTTTCTTTTTTCCATTCGTAGAGGCCTTTAGGGATATCGCTGCGCATAAAGAGAGTCAGGGAAAGACCTTGGTCCACGTGCTCAGTTGCGGCTGCATAAACATCGATAACTTTGCGCATATCCATGTCATAGGCGCTGGTGTAGTAAGGGATAGTCTCAGTTGACAGACCAGCAGCAGGATAGTAGATCTTACCGATTTTCTTTTCTTGACGTTCTTCGATCCGTTGAGTGATTGGATGAATTGAAGCAGAAACGTCATTGATGTAGCTGATAGAGCCATTTGGTGCAACAGCTAGGCGGTTTTGATGGTAGAGACCATCAGCCTTGATCTTGTCACGCAACTCTGCCCAATCCTCTGCAGATGGGATAAAGATGCCTGCAAAGAGTTCTTTGACACGGTCAGACTTAGGTACAAATTCACCCGTCAGGTACTTGTCAAAGTAAGTTCCGTTAGCATAGTCAGATTTTTCAAAGTTATGGAAGGTCACGCCACGCTCGCGAGCGATATTGTTAGACTCAACCAAGGTCCAGTAGTTCATGAGCATAAAGTAGATGCTAGTGAACTCTACAGCTTCCGCTGATCCATAATCGATCAGCTGCTGTGCCAAGTAGCTGTGCAGTCCCATAGCTCCCAGACCAAAGGTATGCGCCAGACTGTTACCATTGTCGATAGAAGGCACAGCTGTGATGTGCGAGCTGTCTGTGACAAAGGTCAAAGCGCGTGTCATAGTTCGGATGGATTTTCCGAAGTCAGGCGAAGTCATCATGTTGACAACGTTAGTAGAGCCTAAGTTACATGATACATCTGTTCCTAGGTGAAGATACTCTTGCGCATCATTCAAAAGGCTAGGCTCTTGTACTTGCAGGATTTCAGAGCAAAGATTACTCATGACGATTTTACCGTCGATTGGATTTGAACGGTTGGCCGTATCAATGTTTACGACATAAGGATAGCCGGATTCTTGTTGGAGTTTGGAAATTTCTGTTTCCAAATCACGGGCCTTGATCTTGGTCTTAGTGATATTTGGATTAGCGACCAACTCATCGTATTTTTCAGTGATGTCAAGGTAGGCAAATGGCACTCCATACTCGCGTTCAACAGAATATGGGCTGAAGAGGTACATTTCTTCATTTTTACGCGCTAATTCGTAGAATTTATCTGGAATGACAACACCGAGTGAGAGGGTTTTAACCCGAACTTTTTCGTCAGCATTTTCTTTCTTAGTTGAAAGGAAAGCGATGATATCTGGGTGGAAGACATTGAGGTAAACAACCCCAGCTCCCTGACGTTGGCCCAGCTGGTTAGAGTAGGAGAAACTGTCCTCAAAGAGTTTCATAACAGGTACAACGCCAGACGCAGCTCCTTCATAACCCTTGATAGGTGCTCCAGCTTCCCGCAGATTGCTGAGGGAAATACCGACCCCGCCTCCGATACGAGACAACTGCAGGGCAGAGTTGATGGAGCGGCCGATGGAGTTCATATCATCTGTTACTTGGATGAGGAAGCAGGAAACCAATTCACCGCGACGGGCCCGACCAGCGTTGAGGAAGCTTGGTGTAGCCGGTTGGTAGCGCTGGTGGATGATTTCATTAGCAATATCCTTGGCAATGGCTTCATCTCCGTTGGCAAAGTAGAGGGCGTTGAAGAGTACCCGATCTTCCATGCTTTCCAGATAGTATTCACCATCATTTGTCTTCAGTGCATACTGGTTGTAGAACTTATAAGCAGCCATGAAAGATTTAAACTTGAAATCTTGAGCATGGATAAAAGCAGTCAGCTCCTCGATATATTCCGGAGAATAGAGCTGGATAAATTCCTTCTCCAAATAGTTTTCTTCTATTAAATACTCAATCTTTTCTGTAATAGAAGAAAATTGCTTTGTGTTCGGCTCAACGTTTTCTTTAAAAAAAGCTTTTAAGGCTTCTTGATCTTTATGAAGCATAATCTGACCATTAACTGGACGGTTGATTTCGTTGTTGAGTCGGAAGTATGTCACATCCTCTAAATGTTTGAGTCCCATGTTTTTCCTTTTCTATACAAATAAGATAATTAGCTAGCGGAAAAATATCCGCCTTACAAAAGAAACGGCCCCTATGAGCATAGGAGCTGCAGTTTGCCCTGATAATCTGTCTTTTAGTTTATCTCCCAATCAAGGCGCGCCGCCCTCAAAATAAACTACATTAAGACAATTTTTTCAATTTACCAGGTTGGAAACCAGAAAATGCCTCAGTTGCTGTCTGAATCACAGGAGCAGCATTGAAACCAAGATCTTTGACATGGTCAATAAATTCTGGCTGTTCGTCCAAATTGATTTCGCGGTATTCTACATGATTAGTATCTAAGAAGCGCTTGGTCATTTTGCACTGAACGCAGTTGTTTTTTGAGTAAATAGTTACCATTAAAAATTCCTCTAAACTTTCGTTTTTTCTTTTAAATAATACGAAACTAGTATATCTAAAAGAAAATAGAATGTCAATAGTTTTGAACTAAATATTGTGTGATATTTTGTTATAGGATAGATTGCAATACAATATATAGTGTTTATATAAGCAGTAAAAAGAAGTGAAAAATTGCAGAAAAGGAGCAAAATGCTGATGCGGCAATGCTTAAACAAGTCTTGAAATATTAGAAAAATGACTGGCAGCTTTTCCACCAAAAAACCAAAATCCAATATCTTGTGTTACAGAATTTAGGGAATCACAAGGAGGAGTGGAGGGAGGAGTTTATATTCTTATTTTATAACAATTAGTTTCTATAAAATAAGAAATTAACAATTGAAAATTTGGTGGCAGACATTTTTGAATAAAGCTTGGGAAATGTGGGATTTAGCTCGAAAATTCTCTCTTCAATATAATAAGAAGAGTTTTCATTTCCTAAGAAATATTTTGTAAGCGGGCTATAAAATTCTTGAAAAAGATTTCAAAAGGTGATATAATATCAATTTGTAAGGGTTATCACAATAACTCAAAAAGAATTATTTAAAAGGAGAGTCTAACTATGGCTTCTAAAGATTTCCACATTGTAGCAGAAACAGGTATTCACGCACGTCCAGCAACTTTGTTGGTTCAAACTGCTAGCAAATTCGCTTCAGACATCACGCTTGAATACAAAGGTAAATCAGTAAACTTGAAATCTATCATGGGTGTTATGAGTCTCGGTGTTGGCCAAGGAGCTGATGTTAAGATCTCAGCTGAAGGTGCAGATGCAGACGATGCTATCGCTGCAATCTCTGAAACAATGGAAAAAGAAGGATTGGCTTAATATGACAGAAATGCTTAAAGGAATTGCAGCATCTGACGGTGTTGCCGTTGCTAAGGCATATCTATTAGTTCAACCGGATTTATCATTTGAGACTGTTTCAGTCGAAGATACGAATGCAGAAGAGGCTCGTTTGGATGCAGCTCTTGAAGCTTCACAGAACGAGCTTTCTGTTATCCGTGAGAAAGCAGTAGATAGCCTTGGTGAGGAAGCCGCTCAGGTATTTGACGCTCACTTAATGGTACTTGCTGACCCTGAAATGGTTGGGCAAATCAAAGAAACAATCCGTGCGAAAAAGACCAATGCAGAAGCTGGTCTGAAAGAAGTAACGGACATGTTTATCACTCTCTTTGAAAACATGGACGACAATCCATATATGCAGGAACGTGCGGCAGATATCCGCGACGTGACGAAGCGTGTTCTTGCTAACCTTTTGGGTAAGAAATTGCCAAACCCAGCGTCTATCAATGAAGAATCAGTTGTGATTGCTCATGACTTGACTCCTTCTGATACAGCACAGCTGGATAAGAAATTTGTTAAAGCTTTTGTAACCAATATCGGCGGACGGACAAGCCACTCTGCTATCATGGCACGCACGCTTGAAATCGCAGCAGTATTGGGAACTAATAACATTACTGAGCTTGTAAAAGACGGCGATGTGATTGCAGCTAACGGTATCACTGGTGAAGTGATTATCAACCCAACTGAAGAGCAAATCGCAGCATTTAAAGCAGCTGGTGAGGCTTATGCTAAGCAAAAAGCTGAATGGGAATTGCTTAAGGATGCTCAGACTGTGACTGCAGATGGCAAGCACTTCGAATTGGCAGCCAATATCGGTACGCCAAAAGATGTTGAAGGTGTCAATGCTAACGGTGCAGAAGCAGTTGGTCTTTACCGGACTGAGTTCCTTTATATGGATTCTCAAGACTTCCCGACAGAAGATGAGCAGTATGAAGCATACAAGGCTGTGCTTGAAGGCATGAATGGAAAACCAGTTGTTGTTCGTACGATGGACATTGGTGGAGATAAGGAACTTCCTTACTTCGATATGCCGCGTGAAATGAACCCATTCCTTGGTTTCCGTGCTTTGCGTATCTCTATCTCTGAAACTGGCGATGCTATGTTCCGTACACAAATCCGCGCTCTCTTGCGTGCTTCTGTACATGGACAATTGCGCATCATGTTCCCGATGGTAGCCCTTCTAACAGAATTCCGCAAAGCTAAAGCGGTTTATGACGAAGAAAAAGCTAAGTTGCAAGCTGAAGGCGTTGCAGTAGCAGACAATATCCAAGTAGGTATCATGATTGAAATCCCAGCAGCAGCTATGTTGGCGGATCAATTTGCCAAGGAAGTAGACTTCTTCTCTATCGGTACCAACGACTTGATCCAGTACACTATGGCAGCTGACCGGATGAATGAGCAAGTCTCTTACCTCTATCAACCATACAACCCATCTATCCTTCGCTTGATTAACAATGTTATCAAGGCAGCTCATGCTGAAGGCAAGTGGGCAGGTATGTGTGGAGAAATGGCCGGCGATCAAACTGCGGTGCCATTGCTCGTAGGTATGGGCTTGGATGAATTCTCTATGAGTGCGACTTCAGTTCTTCGGACTCGTAGCCTCATGAAGAAGCTGGATACGAAGAAGATGGAGGAACTGGCTCAGCGTGCACTGACTGAATGTGCAACGATGGAAGAAGTTCTTGAACTTGAAAAAGAATATCTGGACTTCGATTAATCTGAAAAATTAAGATCAGGGAGATTTTCCTGGTCTTTTTAGTTTTCTTCAGGGGCATAGTGAAGATTGTGCAGAAAGTTGAAATCAAAGAAAACAGAAAATAAGCAGATCTAATATGAACAAAATTAGATAATCTATCTTAATTGTGAAAAAATTCTTTAAATTTATAACTTTTGGTTGAAATTTTCAGAAAATTTGGTAAAATAATATTTAATAACATTTTGGAGGGGACAAGTGACACAATATAAAAACTATATAAATGGAGAGTGGAAAGTTTCTGAAAATGAAATTACCATCTCATCTCCTATCAACAATGAGATTTTAGGAACTGTGCCTGCCATGACTCAGGCAGAGGTTGACTATGCGATGGCAAGCGCTCGTGCGGCTTTGCCAGCTTGGCGAGCTCTTTCAGCAGTTGAACGTGCAGCTTATTTGCATAAGGTTGCGGATATTTTGGAGCGCGATCAGGAGAAGATTGGCGAAATTCTTGCAAAAGAAGTTGCCAAGGGGATCAAAGCGGCAGTTGGAGAGGTAGTCCGGACAGCAGACTTGATTCGCTATGCGGCTGAAGAAGGCATTCGTATTCACGGTCAGGTTATGGAAGGTGGCGGATTTGAAGCTGCCAGTAAGAAAAAACTGGCTGTGGTCCGTCGTGAGCCTGTAGGAGTTGTATTGGCTATTGCGCCATTTAACTACCCAGTTAATCTGTCAGCTTCGAAAATTGCTCCTGCCCTTATCGGCGGAAATGTCGTGATGTTTAAGCCACCTACTCAAGGCTCAATCTCTGGTTTGCTCTTGGCTCAGGCTTTTGCTGAGGCAGGTCTGCCTGCTGGTGTTTTCAATACCATCACAGGCCGCGGTTCAGAAATCGGGGACTACATCATTGAGCATAAGGAAGTAAACTACATTAACTTTACTGGTTCCACTCCAATCGGTGAACGCATCGGTAAGTTGGCTGGTATGCGTCCAATTATGTTAGAATTGGGTGGTAAGGATGCTGCCGTTGTGCTGGAAGATGCCGACTTGGAGCATGCGGCTAAGCAGATTGTTGGCGGGGCATACAGTTATTCCGGCCAGCGCTGTACGGCTATTAAACGTGTCATTGTCATGGAGAGCGTAGCAGATAAATTAGCGGCGCTGATTAAGGCAGAGGTAGAGAAACTGACGGTTGGTGATCCCTTTGATAATGCGGATATCACACCAGTCATTGATCATGCATCAGCAGATTTCATCTGGGGCTTGATTGAAGATGCTCAGGAAAAGGGAGCGTCAGCCTTGACAGAAATCAAACGTGAAGCAAATCTCATCTGGCCTGCCTTGTTTGACCATGTGACACTGGATATGAAATTAGCTTGGGAAGAGCCATTTGGTCCTGTTCTTCCGATTATTCGTGTGACTTCCGTTGAAGAGGCTATTCAGATCTGTAACCAGTCAGAATTTGGTCTTCAATCTTCAGTCTTTACAAATGATTTCCCGAAAGCATTTGAAATTGCTGAGAAACTGGAAGTGGGTACTGTACACATCAATAATAAGACCCAACGTGGTCCAGATAACTTCCCATTCCTCGGTGTTAAGGGATCTGGAGCAGGAGTGCAAGGGATTCGTTACAGTATCGAAGCGATGACACAAGTGAAATCCATCGTGTTTGATGTGAAATAATGAGAAAGGCGGCTTTGTGCGGCCTTTTTTCTTACATTGATGAACTTGTAAATTTAATAAGATTACCTCATGATTTGAAAAGAATTAATCATTTATATGTTTAATTGCTTATTATTTTAAAATGTAAATTTACATATTGGTCTATATCTTTATGAAAATTTTCATCTTTTTCTTGTTTTGGATAGCTCCTATATTTAGTGAAAAAGGAATTAAAATATACTGAGAGGCACAAAATGCAGTGTTTTCTCTCTCATTTATTACTAATTTCAGCTAATGTTCGGTTTTAGTGATTTTCCGTAAGGATATTTGAAATTTACTTGAAAAAGAGATAAAAATAATGTAGAATAGTATTATAGAAAACGCTTACAAATAGAAAGGTGATTGCATGGATAAGAACGAAGCATTAAGAACCTTTACAACAGGTGAAAACTTTCATTTGCAGCATTATCTAGGGGCGCATCAGGATGAAGTGGACGGCAAGTCTGGCTACTCTTTCCGCGTTTGGGCACCTAATGCTCAGAGTGTCCATTTGATTGGAGATTTCACCAATTGGTATGAAGAGCAGATTCCAATGGTCCGAAATGAAGCGGGCGTTTGGGAAGTCTTCACAGAGCTGCCTAAGGAAGGAGATATTTACAAGTACAATATCAAGCGCAGCAGTGGTCAGGAAATTTTGAAAATTGATCCGCTGGCTATCTATCTGGAAGAGCGTCCGGGCACGGGAGCAGTCATTCGCACTATTCCTGAGAAGAAGTGGAAAGACGGTCTTTGGCTGGCACGCCGGAAGCGTTGGGGCTTCTTCTCTCGGCCGGTCAATATCTATGAAGTGCATGCCGGATCTTGGAAACGCAATGAAGACGGCAGTCCTTATAGCTTTGCCCAGTTAAAAGAAGACTTGATTCCTTATCTGGTGGAGATGAACTACACACATGTGGAATTCATGCCGCTTATGGCTCATCCGCTAGGACTTAGCTGGGGCTATCAGCTTATGGGCTACTTTGCTTTTGAGCACACCTATGGCACGCCTGAGGAGTTTCAGGACTTCGTCGAAGAATGTCACTTGAACAATATCGGTGTCATTGTGGACTGGGTACCAGGTCATTTTACTATTAATGATGATGCTCTGGCCTACTATGACGGGACACCGACTTTCGAGTATCAGGACCACGATCGGGCTCATAACTATGGCTGGGGTGCTCTCAACTTTGATTTGGGTAAAAATCAGGTTCAGTCTTTCTTGATTTCCAGCATTAAATTCTGGATTGATTTTTATCATCTGGACGGAATTCGGGTTGATGCTGTCAGCAATATGCTCTATCTGGACTATGACAGCGGTCCTTGGCAGCCAAATAAAGATGGAGGCAATCGCAATTATGAAGGCTATTACTTCCTGCAGCGTCTCAATACGGTTATCAAATTAGCTCATCCTGATGTCATGATGATTGCAGAGGAAAGTTCCTCAGAGACCAAGATTACTGGCATGAGAGAGCTGGGTGGTCTAGGTTTTGACTACAAGTGGAATATGGGCTGGATGAATGATATCCTTCGTTTCTACGAGGAAGATCCGATTTATCGTAAGTACGATTTTAATCTGGTAACCTTTAGCTTTATGTACGTATTCTCTGAAAACTTCCTACTGCCATTCTCGCATGATGAAGTGGTTCATGGCAAGAAGAGTCTCATGCACAAGATGTGGGGCGACCGTTACAATCAATTTGCAGGGCTCCGCAACTTGCTGACCTACCAAATCTGCCATCCGGGCAAGAAATTGCTCTTTATGGGATCAGAATTTGGTCAGTTCTTAGAATGGAAGTCAGAAGAGCAACTAGAATGGTCTAATCTGGACGATCAGATGAACAAGAAGATGCAGGGCTTTACTGCTGCACTCAATGCCTTCTATAAAGACAATCGTCCACTTTGGGAGATTGATCTGAGCTATGATGGCATCGAAATCATAGATGCAGATAATACTGATCAAAGTGTCCTCTCCTTTATCCGTAAGACAGAAAAAGGAGATATGTTAGTTTGTGTATTCAATATGGCGCCGGTAGAGCGGAAGAACTTTACCATTGGTGTTCCAGTGGAAGCCATTTATGAAGAAGTATGGAACACTGAATTAGAAGAATGGGGAGGTGTTTGGAAGGAACATAACGAAACAGTTCAGTCTCAAGAAGGACTTTGGAAAGATTATCCACAGACCTTGACCTTTACACTGCCAGCTCTTGGAGCCAGCATCTGGAAGATCAAGCGTCGGATTGCTCGTAAAAATGTTAAAAAAGATTCCACAAAGGAGTAATAGTCTATGAAGAATGAAATGCTAGCTTTGATTCTTGCCGGCGGGCAAGGAACTCGTCTTGGAAAGCTCACACAGAGTATCGCAAAACCTGCGGTACAGTTTGGCGGTCGCTATCGTATTATTGACTTCGCCTTGTCTAATTGTGCCAACTCCGGTATTCACAATGTCGGTGTCATTACTCAATACCAACCACTAGCTCTGAACAGTCATATCGGAAATGGTTCTAGCTGGGGGCTCGATGGTATTAACTCAGGCGTGTCCATTCTTCAGCCTTATTCTGCGAGCGAAGGAAATCGATGGTTTGAAGGTACCAGCCATGCGATTTATCAAAATATCGACTATATCGACAGCATCAATCCTGAGTATGTCCTGATTTTGTCTGGGGACCATATCTACAAGATGGACTATGATGACATGCTTCAGTCACACAAGGACAACAATGCCAGCCTGACAGTTGCCGTTCTGGATGTGCCTCTCAAAGAAGCCAGCCGTTTTGGTATCATGAATACAGATGCTAATAATCGGATTGTTGAATTTGAAGAAAAACCAGAACATCCTAAGTCAACCAAGGCTTCTATGGGGATTTATATCTTTGACTGGCAGCGTCTGCGCAATATGCTGGTAGCTGCTGAAAAGAGCAATGTGGATATGTCTGACTTTGGTAAGAATGTTATCCCTAACTACCTAGAATCTGGCGAAAGCGTTTATGCTTATGACTTTGCAGGCTATTGGAAAGACGTTGGTACAGTAGAGTCTCTCTGGGAAGCCAACATGGAATACATCAGCCCAGAAAATGCTCTGGATAGCCGCAATCGTCGCTGGAAAATTTATTCTCGCAACTTGATTTCTCCGCCAAACTTCATCAGTGAAAATTCCCATGTGGAAGACTCGCTGGTCGTTGATGGATGTTTCGTTGACGGTACAGTAAAACACTCTATTCTTTCTACTGGTGCTCAAGTCAAAAAGGGCGCAGTCATTGAAGACTCTGTCATCATGAGTGGAGCTGTTATTGGCAAAGACGCTAAGATCAAGCGGGCCATTATCGGCGAAGGTGCTATCATCTCTGATGGTGTAGAGATTGATGGCACAGAGGAAGTATATGTTGTCGGATACAACGAGAAAGTGGGGGTACCAAAAGATGAAGATTGATAAATACTCAGCAATTTTAGGAAACACAGTCGGCTTCCATGATATGTCAACTCTGACAAATCATCGTCCAGTAGCCAGCTTGCCATTCGGTGGGAAATACCGCTTGATTGACTTCCCGCTTTCAAGTCTTGCCAATGCTGGTATCCGCAGTGTCTTTGGTATCTTCCAGCAGGACAATATCAGCTCTGTCTTTGACCATATTCGTTCGGGTCGTGAGTGGGGTCTGTCTACCTTGCTTAGCCACTATTACTTGGGAATCTACAATACTCGTGTAGAAAGCTCTACAGTCGGTGAGGAATACTATAAGCAGCTTTTGACCTACCTCAAACGTTCTGGTTCCAACCAAACTGTTGCACTTAACTGTGATATCTTGGTTAATATTGACCTCAATCAAGTTTTCCATTTGCACAATACAACAGAACAGCCAATCACAGTTGTCTATAAGAAATTGCATAAGGAAAATATTTCGGATGTGAATGCTGTCCTAGATATTGACGAAACGGACCATGTCAGAGGGCATAAACTTTTTGATGGTCGAGAAGATGCTGAGCTCTTCAATATGTCTACAGATATCTTTGTAGTGGATACTCCTTGGCTAATTGAAAAGCTGGAAGAAGAAGCTAAGAAAGAGCATCCGCAAAAACTTCGCTATGTCCTGCGTGATTTAGCAACTCAGGAAGGGGCATTTGCCTACGAATATACAGGCTATCTGGCGAATATCTATTCTGTAGAGACCTACTACAGATCCAATATCGATATGCTGGAAAGTAAGAAATTCTACTCTCTCTTCAGTCCGAATCAAAAGATTTACACCAAGGTTAAGAATGAAGAGCCAACTTACTATGCTGAGTCTTCAAAAGTATCTCGCTCCCAGTTTGCGTCAGGAAGCATTGTGGAAGGTGAGGTCATCAATTCTGTAATTTCACGGAATACCAAGATTAAGACTGGAAGCAGTGTCAAACACAGTGTTCTCTTCCCTCGAGTGAAAGTTGGAGAAAATGCAACTGTTGAGTACGCGATTGTGGACAAGGGTGTTGAAATTGGCGAAGGAGTGGTGATTCGCGGAACTGCAGAAGACCCAATCGTAGTCAAGAAGGGCCAAAAAGTTACAGAGGACATAATTCGATGAAGATTTTATTTGCAGCAGCAGAAGGAGCCCCATTTTCTAAGACAGGTGGTTTGGGAGACGTTATCGGCGCTCTACCCAAATCACTGGTCAAGGCTGGCCATGAAGTTGGTGTCATTCTGCCATACTATGACATGACTGATGCCAAATTTGGCGACCAAGTGGAAGACCTTTTCTATTTTGAAGTCAGCGTTGGCTGGCGCCGCCAGTATGTTGGGGTCAAGCGCCTGGTCTTGAACGGTGTGTCCTTCTATTTTATTGACAACCAGCATTATTTCTTCCGCGGCCATGTTTACGGGGACTTTGATGACGGTGAGCGCTTTGCATACTTCCAGTTAGCAGCAGTAGAGCTGATGGAGCGGATTGATTTCATTCCAGATGTTCTGCATGTTCACGATTATCATACAGCTATGATTCCTTTCTTGGTTAAGGAAAAATACCATTGGATTCAAGCATATCAGAATATCAAGACTGTCTTGACCATCCATAATCTGGAGTTCCAAGGTCAATTTCCTGACAGCATGCTTTGGGAACTATTTGGAGTAGGCTATGAGCGCTATGCAGACGGAACCCTGCGTTGGAATGACTGTCTCAACTGGATGAAAGCTGGCATTCTCTATGCAGACCGAGTGACAACTGTATCACCAAGCTATGCAAGTGAAATTCGTACACCAGAATTTGGTTGCAATTTGGATCAAATTCTGCGGATGGAGTCCGGTAAGCTGGTCGGAATTGTCAACGGTATTGATACAGATATCTATAATCCAGAAACGGATCCGCTATTAGCCCATCACTTTGACAAATCTGACTTATCTGGTAAACTAGAAAACAAGCGAGCTTTGCAAGAGAGAGTTGGTCTGCCTGTGCGTGACGATGTGCCGGTAGTTGGGATTGTTTCCCGTCTGACCCGTCAGAAAGGCTTTGATTTGGTAGTGGAAGAGCTGCACAATCTCCTCCAGGAAGATGTGCAGATTATCCTATTGGGAACAGGCGATCCAGCTTTTGAGCAGGCTTTCGCTTGGTTTGGTCATGCCTATCCTGATAAGCTTTCAGCCAACATTCTCTTTGATGTGACCTTGGCTCAGGAGATTTACGCTGCCAGCGATATTTTCCTCATGCCAAGCCGCTTCGAGCCTTGTGGACTGTCACAAATGATGGCTATGCGCTACGGAACCTTGCCTTTGGTGCATGAAGTGGGCGGTCTGCGTGATACCGTCGAGCCTTACAATGTCTATACAGGAAAGGGAACTGGCTTTAGCTTCAATAACTTTTCTGGCTACTGGCTGACTTGGACCTTCAAGGAGGCACTCAAGCTCTATGCCGATGACAAGGAAGCTTGGAAATCTCTGCAAGAGCAGGCGATGGAGAGAGACTTCTCTTGGGATACAGCCAGCAAGGCATACAGTGATTTATATCAATCACTCCTATAACATTTACTTTGGAATCAGTATAAGCAAATCCTCTCTTGTCCATTGGACAAGGGAGGATTTCCGTGAGAATTACATTTTTATATATTATCATACTGTATTGGAGCCCTGTTTTTAGCTTGTGGCTGAAGTGAGCGATTCCCATCTTGATTGAAAAAAGTATTTCTACGTTTAAATCTGCTTCCCGCTATTAAGAAAGGGAGATAACCATCCACTATGGAACTAACAAAAGAACGTTTTATTCGAGATTTTAAGGATATTCTACATGAAAGACAGCTGATTAAGGTTGCTGATGCGACTTCAGTGGAGCTTTTTCAGGCTTTAGCCAGCACTGTCCGCAAGTATATCACGCCCCTGTGGCTAGAGCGACGCAATCAGTTGATTGAGCAGCAGCAAAAGACAGCTTATTACTTTTCTATTGAGTTTCTTCCAGGTCGCATGCTGGAAACCAATCTGCTCAACTTAGGTATCCTCGATACGGTCAAGGAGGGCTTTGCCGAGTTGGGCGTTGACTTTGAAGATGTCAAGAATGCTGAGTATGACATGGCCTTGGGCAATGGCGGTCTGGGCCGCTTGGCGGCTGCCTTCATGGACTCGCTGGCAACCACTGGCTATCCAGGATTTGGAAATGGGATTCGCTATCGCTATGGCCTCTTTAAGCAACGCATCGTAGATGGCTATCAGGTAGAAATTCCTGATGCTTGGTTTGGCAGTCTAGGCAATGTCTGGGAGACCCGTAAGGACCATGATATTGTTGATGTTAAAATCTTCGGAAATGTTTCCCTCCATGCCAATGAAAAGGGCCGGATTGTGCCACTTTATGAGAATTCCAAAATCTTGCGGGCCGTTCCTTACGATGTGCCGCAGATTGGCTTTGGCAATGACAATGTCAACAATCTCCGTCTTTGGGATGTTGAAATTCCAGAGGAGTATGAATTGGACTATCCGACCATTGAAGCTCGTCGCCGGGTGCAAGACATCACTGCTATTCTCTATCCAGACGACTCTAGCTACGAAGGAAAAGAGCTGCGCCTGATCCAGGAATACTTCATGACCAGCGCAGGTCTGCAGACCATTATCAAATCCTACCTCAAGCAGGGTCGTCCGCTCAAAGATATTCATGAGAAGGTCTCTGTCCATATTAACGATACTCACCCAGCTGTTGCACCGGCTGAATTTATGCGTCTCTTGGTGGATGAGTACGACCTGGAATGGGCAGATGCTTGGAATGCTACGGTTAAAACCATGAGCTATACCAACCATACCATTCTGTCTGAAGCCTTGGAAAAATGGGATGCAGAGCTCTTTAAGAATGTCCTGCCGCGGGTTTATCAGATTATCCTAGAAATTGACAACCGCTATGTAGCTGAAATGGCTGGGCGTGGCCTTGATCCGCAAGTCATCGAAAACACTCGGATTGTCAAGGACAATCAAATCCACATGGCTCACTTGGCTATCATCGGTGGTCATTCAATCAATGGTGTTGCCAAACTCCACACCGAACTGCTCAAAGAAGACACCTTGCGTGATTTCTACAGCATTTACCCAGAGAAGTTTAACAACAAGACCAATGGCATTATCCAGCGCCGCTGGCTGCAGATTGCGGACCAGCCTCTGTCAGCTGAGATTGATAAGCTAATTGGTAAGGGCTGGAGAAGTGATATCCATGAATTGCGTAAGCTTTTGGAATTCAAGGACAATCAGCAAGTGCTGGGCGATTTTTATCGAGTGAAGCAAGAAGCCAAGGCTCGTCTGGCTGACTTCATCAAGGAATCAACAGGAGTGGAAGTCTCTACAGAAGCCATCTTTGATGTCCAGGTGAAACGTCTCCACGCTTACAAGCGTCAGCTACTCAACCTGCTTCATATCATCAAGCTTTACTGGGACCTCAAGGACAATCCTGACAAGGACATGGTACCACGCGTCTTTATCTTCGGTGCCAAGGCTGCTCCAGGCTACCACTTTGCCAAGTCTGTTATCAAGCTGATCAATGAAGTGGCCGATCTGGTCAACAAGGATGAAACCCTGCAAGGCAAACTCAAGGTTGTCTTCCTAGAAAACTACCGGGTCAGCCTGGCTGAGCTCATCATTCCTGCAGCAGATGTATCAGAGCAGATTTCTCTGGCTTCCAAGGAAGCTTCTGGCACTTCCAATATGAAGTTTATGATGACAGGTGCCATTACCTTGGCTACTTTGGACGGAGCCAATATCGAAATCAAGGATGAGGTCGGTGACGACAACATTGTCATCTTTGGGATGGACAAGGATCAAGTTTATGAGCATTATGCCCGCCATGATTACTACTCACGCGGTGTCTATGAAAGCAATCCAGATATTCGTCGAGTGGTCGATACCTTTGTCAACGGCACCATTCCAAATGTCCGTGAAGAAGGCTCTGAAATCTACGAAGCCCTCATCACCCACAATGATGAATATTTCCTCTTGGAAGATTTCCACTCCTATGTAGAAGCTCAAGAGAAGATTGATGCCCTCTATCGTGACAAAGAAAAATGGGCCCGCATGAGCTTGATTAATATCGCTACATCTGACAAGTTCACCTCAGACGATACCATTAAGCAATATGCCAAGGAAATCTGGAACTTGGAGAAATAATACTCCTGAGAAAACATAAACAATTAGAGATTGGGGCTGGGGTCTCAGTCTCTTTTGCTATCCATCTACCATCTTGTCTAGAAATATGCTATAGTAGAGAAAGTATGAGAGTCCAACTTTTAGAAAAGCAGGGTAAGCAAGTATGAAAGACTACACGATTTTTTATCAACAATTAACAACTCCCTTTCGCAGTCGCCCTCATTGGCTGAAAGGGCTGGTTTACTTCAATCGGGGAATGACCCTCTTCATACCTATCGTTTATGGTCTCGTTCTAATCAGTGCCTTTCTGACGGAAGGCTGGAAAGGGCTGCTTGCTTCTTTCTTCCTGCCAGCTATTGGATTTGGTTTGTTGTCAGCGATTCGTAAACGGCTGAATCAAGCACGCCCTTACGAGAAATGGGCTATTCAACCCTTGCTGGCTAAGGATACATCAGGCAAGTCCATGCCCAGCCGCCATGTCTTTTCGGCGACAGTGATTTCCATGTGTCTACTCTACTTTTTCTGGCTGCCGGGACTTATCTGCCTCTTGCTTTCAGCAGGGCTGGCCGTAGTGCGCGTGATTGGCGGAGTGCACTATCCAAAGGATGTGCTGGTAGGCTATCTTTGCGGCATTTGCTGGGGAGCTTTACTCTTTTTACTCTAAAGTACTTGCTTTCAGCAGAGAGTAGACAAAGGACCTCCAGCTATATTATAATAGAAGCAGCAACAACCGTTTCGACACCAAGGGTTATTCCTTGCTGGATGTAAAAAATATTTAAGGAGTCTACTATGTCAGAACCATTATTTCTACAGTCTGTGATGCAGGAGAAGATTTGGGGTGGGACCAAGCTGCGCGATGTCTTTGGCTATGAGATTCCCAGCGACCATGTAGGGGAGTACTGGGCTATCTCGGCTCATCCTAATGGTGTGTCAACTGTCAAGGATGGACGCTTTGCAGGCCAGAAGTTAGATGTTCTCTATGCCGAGCACCGTGAGCTTTTTGGCAATCGTCCGGAACCTGTCTTTCCACTTTTGACGAAGATTTTAGATGCCAATGACTGGCTTAGTGTTCAGGTCCATCCTGATGATGCCTATGGACTAGAGCACGAAGGGGAGCTTGGTAAGACTGAATGCTGGTATGTCATTGCTGCAGACGAAGGAGCAGAGATTATTTATGGTCACAATGCCAAGAGCAAGGAAGAGCTGCGCCAGCAGATTGAGAGCAAGGACTGGGACCATCTTCTGACCAAAATCCCAGTCAAGGCTGGTGACTTCTTCTATGTACCAAGTGGCACCATGCATGCCATTGGCTCGGGGATTCTGATTTTAGAAACTCAGCAGTCCAGTGACACAACCTACCGTGTCTATGACTTTGATCGTAAGGACGATGCTGGTAATCTTCGTGAGCTGCATTTGGAGCAGTCGATTGATGTTTTAACTATCGGTGAGCCAGCCAATAGCCGTCCTGTTACCATTCAGGCAGATAGTTTAGCTTCTACTCTTTTGGTGGCCAATGACTTCTTTGCTGTTTACAAGTGGGATATCGCTGGTTCGGTTAATTTTAAAAAGACAGCAGACTATAGCTTGGTCAGTGTCTTGGAAGGTGTCGGTGAGCTAGAAGTTGGTGGGGCAGTTTATCCTCTTGAAAAAGGGGGGCATTTCATCCTGCCTAGTGATGTTACAGAATGGACCTTGTCTGGGGATTTGCAGCTGATTGTCAGCCATCCATAATCATAGAAAAATCAAGAGCAAATAATCACTTTGCTCTTTTTTCTTTAAAAAACATATGAAATAAGTGAAATTTTAATCACTTTCTTCTTATTTATATAGCAGAATAGTTTGTATATCAACAATAATTCAATTGTTTTGACAGGAAAATTTATAAATCAAAAGAATGAAACAAAAAACGCTTACAATGGTGGCAAAAGATTGACTATTCGATATTTTAGGAGTAAACTAAGGAAGTAAATTTTAAAATATAAAGGAGAAGTCATCATGAATTTAACATATTTAGGACTTTGTTTGGCCTGCTTGGGCGTATCAATTGCTGAAGGTATGATTATGAGTAATCTATTTAAGGCAGCAGCTCGTCAGCCAGAAATTATCGGTCAATTGCGAAGCCTCCTAATCTTGGGAGTAGCCTTCGTTGAAGGTACTTTCTTTGTAACGCTGGCTATGTCCTTTGTTATCAAATAAGAAAGGATTCTCTTTAGAAAAGGGGGTGTCATCTGTTGGAAGAAAGTATCAATCCAACTATCAATATAGGTCCTGTGACCTTTGATTTGACCCTGCTGGCCATGACTCTGCTGACGGTGTTTGTAACTTTTGGGCTTGTTTATTGGGCAAGTCGAAAGATGACGATTAAGCCGTCAAGAAAGCAGAATGCTTTGGAATATATCTATGACTTTGTCATTGATTTTACCAAAGGAAACGTTGGCGAGCATTATATGAAGAATTACTCGCTTTTTCTATTCTCCCTCTTTCTTTTCGTAGCTGTGGCGAATAACTTGGGATTAATGGCTAAGGTTCAGACAACCAATGGTTTCAATCTCTGGACATCACCGACAGCAAATCTCGCTTTTGACCTAGGCTTCTCTCTTTTAGTGACGGTATTCTGTCATGTAGAAGGAATCCGTCGTCAAGGTATAAAAGGATATCTAAAAGGTTTTGTGACTCCAGGTATCATGACACCCATGAATATCTTGGAAGAATTTACCAATTTTGCTTCGCTAGCCTTGCGGATTTATGGAAATATTTTTGCAGGTGAAGTATTGGCTGGTTTGCTCTTGACTTGGGCACATCAAGCAGCGTATTGGTATCCGATTGCCTTTATTATGAACATGGTTTGGACTGGTTTTTCCATCTTTATTTCCTGTATCCAAGCCTATGTTTTTACCATGCTAACATCTATGTATCTTGGTAAAAAGATTAATGGTGAGGTAGAATAAAAAGAAAGGATAGATAAAATGAATATAACCGTAGGTGAAATTATTGGCAACTTTATCTTGATTGCCGGCTCCTTTCTTCTTTTAGTATTTCTCATTAAGAAGTTTGCTTGGGGCAATATTATCGGGATTTTAGACCAGCGTGCTCAAAAGATTTCAGACGATATTGATGGTGCAGAAGCTGCACGTCAGAAAGCAGAAGACTTGGCGCAAAAGCGTGAGGAAGCTCTAGCAGGCAGTCGGGTCGAAGCAGTTTCTATCGTTGAGACAGCTAAGGAGACAGCTGAGAAGAACAAGGCTGGCATCCTAGCAAATGCAGCAGAAGAAGCAGGGCGCTTGAAGGCTAAAGCCAATCAGGAAATTGCCCAAAATAAGGCAGAGGCTATGAGCAGCATCAAAGGAGAAGTGGCTGACTTGACAGTGACTCTGGCTAGTAAGATTTTGAGCCAGGAGCTGGATAAGGAAGCTCAAAGCGAGCTCATTGACCGCTATATCAAACAGTTAGGAGATGCCTGATGGATAAGAAGCAATATGCAATCATTGAGAAATATGCTTTGCCTTTTGTTCAGACGGTCTTTGAAAAAGGTCAGCAAGAAGATGTTTTTGAAAAACTGAGTCAGATTAAGGCTGTTTTCGAGGAGACCGGCCTTGCTGACTTTTTGTCACATATCGGCATCAGTGACCACGAGAAAGAAAAGAGTCTGCGGCTCTTTCAAAACTCAGGCTCCCAGCTGCTTGATAATCTGATTGAAATCGTCATTCTCAATCATCGTGAGGACCTCTTTTATGAGATTGTGCTGGAGAGTCAGCATCAGCTTGAAAAGATCAGCAATGAGTTTGAGGTGACGCTCCGCTCTGTTCAGCCTTTGACAGCCAGTCAGAAGGAGAAGATTCGACCGATTATTGAGCAGAAGATGGGCCTAAAAGTCCGCTCGCTCAAGGAAGAATTGGACAGCAGCTTGATTGGCGGCTTTGTCATCTCTGCCAATAACAAAACAATTGATGCAAGCATAAAACGTCAATTGCAAGTCGTAAAAGAAAAATTGAAATAGAAAGTGGTGTGAATTTTGGCGATTAACGCACAAGAAATCAGCGCTTTAATTAAGCAACAAATTGAAAATTTCCAGCCAAATTTTGACGTCACAGAAACAGGGGTCGTCACTTATATTGGTGATGGAATCGCGCGTGCTCATGGTCTGGATAAGGCTATGAGCGGAGAGCTGTTAATCTTTGAAAATGGCTCTTATGGTATGGCGCAAAATCTAGAGTCGACCGATGTTGGGATTATCATCTTGGGAGACTTTACAGACATTCGTGAGGGAGATACCATTCGCCGGACTGGCAAAATCATGGAAGTTCCTGTCGGAGAGGCCTTGATTGGGCGGGTTGTTGATCCGCTGGGTCGTCCTGTTGATGGACTTGGTGACATTGTCACGGACAAGACACGTCCAGTTGAAACGCCGGCTCCGGGTGTCATGCAGCGTAAGTCAGTATCTGAGCCTTTGCAGACAGGTCTCAAGGCAATTGATGCCTTGGTTCCGATTGGCCGTGGCCAGCGGGAGCTGATTATCGGGGACCGTCAGACTGGGAAGACGACCATTGCCATTGATGCCATCCTGAACCAGAAAGGTCAGGATATGATTTGTATCTATGTGGCGATTGGTCAGAAAGAATCTACCGTTCGTACGCAGGTAGAAACGCTCCGTCAGTATGGTGCTTTGGACTATACGATTGTCGTGACAGCCTCTGCTTCACAGCCGTCGCCCTTGCTTTTCCTAGCGCCTTATGCTGGTGTAGCGATGGCAGAAGAGTTCATGTATAATGGCAAGCATGTTTTGATTGTCTATGATGACTTGTCTAAGCAGGCGGTGGCCTATCGTGAACTGTCCCTCTTGCTCCGCCGTCCGCCAGGCCGTGAGGCCTTTCCAGGAGATGTTTTCTATCTGCATAGCCGTCTCTTGGAACGTTCAGCCAAGGTTTCTGATGAGCTGGGCGGTGGTTCGATTACAGCTTTGCCATTTATTGAAACGCAGGCAGGAGATATTTCAGCTTATATCGCGACCAACGTGATTTCAATCACTGACGGACAAATTTTCCTCAGCGACAGCCTGTTCAATGCTGGGGTACGTCCAGCTATTGATGCAGGTTCTTCTGTATCACGGGTTGGGGGCTCTGCCCAAATCAAAGCTATGAAGAAAGTAGCTGGAACCCTGCGTATCGACCTGGCTTCTTATCGGGAGCTGGAGGCCTTTACTAAGTTTGGTAGTGATTTGGATGCAGCAACGCAGGCCAAACTCAATCGTGGACGCAGGACTGTAGAAGTCTTGAAACAGCCGATTCATGAGCCGCTGCCGGTTGAAAAGCAGGTAGTGATTCTCTATGCTTTGACCCATGGTTTCCTAGACAGTGTGCCAGTAGACGATATTCTGCGCTTTGAGTCAGAACTATTTGCCTACTTTGATGCACATCAAGAAAGCATTTATGAAACCATTCGGACAACGAAAGACCTTCCAAGTGAGGAAGTCTTGGATGCTGCCATTACTGAGTTTATTGACCAGTCTAGCTTCAAATAAGAATAGAGGTGTCAGATGGCAGTTTCGTTAAATGATATTAAAAATAAAATTGCATCCACGAAAAACACCAGTCAAATCACCAATGCCATGCAGATGGTTTCTGCTGCTAAGCTGGGAAAATCTGAGGAAGCAGCTAAGAATTTTCAGGTCTATGCCCAGAAAGTGCGTAAGTTAGTTACGGATATGCTGCATGGCCACGAGGCAGAAAATGCCCGTCATCACTCGATGTTAATCAGTCGGCCAGTTAAGAAATCAGCCTATATCGTCATTACTTCTGACCGCGGGCTGGTAGGTGGCTACAATGCGACTATCCTTAAGGCTTTGATGGAGCTGAAAGCTGAGTACCATCCGACAGGAGAGGACTTTGAAGTCATCTGTATCGGAAGTGTTGGTGCTGATTTCTTCCGAGCTAGGGGCATTCAGCCAGTTTATGAGCTGCGTGGTCTAGCCGACCAGCCTAGCTTTGATGAGGTCCGTAAAATCATTAGCAAGACCATTGAGATGTATCAGAATGAGCTCTTTGATGAGCTCTATGTCTGCTATAACCACCATGTCAACAGTCTGACCAGTCAGATGCGGGTGGAGCAGATGCTGCCAATCATTGACTTGGATCCTAATGAAGCTGATGAAGATTATACGCTGAATCTGGAACTGGAGTCCAGTCGGGATTCTATCTTGGACCAACTGCTACCCCAGTTTGCAGAGAGCATGATTTACGGTGCCATTATTGATGCCAAGACGGCTGAGAATGCTGCCGGTATGACTGCTATGCAGACAGCGACAGACAATGCTAAAAAGGTTATCAGCGATTTGACTATTCAGTACAACCGCGCTCGGCAGGCTGCCATTACGCAGGAAATTACTGAAATCGTGGCGGGTGCAAGTGCCCTAGAATAAGGCCACAAATGAATTAGAAATTAAACGAGGGAAAAAACATGAGCTCAGGCAAAATTGCTCAGGTTATCGGGCCGGTCGTAGACGTTGCGTTTGCTGCCGGAGACAAACTACCTGAGATAAATAATGCACTTGTAGTCTATAAAAATGATGAGAAAAAATCAAAAATCGTCCTTGAAGTAGCTCTTGAGCTTGGTGACGGTGTGGTGCGGACCATTGCCATGGAGTCGACCGATGGTTTGACACGTGGTTTAGAGGTCTTAGATACTGGTCGTCCGATTTCTGTGCCGGTCGGCAAGGAAACTCTGGGCCGGGTGTTCAATGTCCTTGGGGATACTATTGACTTGGATGCGCCTTTTGCAGAAGATGCAGAGCGCCAGCCGATTCATAAAAAGGCACCGACCTTTGATGAACTATCAACTTCATCAGAAATCCTGGAAACAGGGATCAAGGTTATCGACCTTCTGGCACCTTATCTGAAAGGTGGGAAGGTTGGTCTCTTTGGTGGTGCCGGAGTAGGGAAAACAGTCCTGATTCAGGAATTGATTCACAACATTGCCCAAGAACACGGGGGGATTTCTGTCTTCACAGGTGTTGGTGAACGGACGCGTGAAGGGAATGACCTCTACTGGGAAATGAAAGAGTCTGGCGTTATCGAAAAGACGGCTATGGTCTTTGGTCAGATGAATGAACCGCCAGGAGCTCGGATGCGGGTTGCTCTTACCGGACTGACTATTGCGGAATATTTCCGCGATGTGGAAGGTCAGGACGTGCTGCTCTTTATTGACAACATCTTCCGCTTTACGCAGGCTGGTTCGGAAGTGTCTGCCCTTTTGGGACGCATGCCATCAGCCGTTGGTTACCAACCAACACTTGCTACAGAAATGGGACAGTTACAAGAACGTATTACCTCAACTAAGAAAGGTTCCGTTACTTCCATCCAGGCTATTTATGTGCCAGCGGATGACTATACTGACCCAGCACCAGCGACAGCTTTTGCTCACTTGGACTCTACGACCAACCTGGAACGGAAATTGGTTCAGCTGGGGATTTATCCAGCCGTGGATCCACTCGCTTCCAGCTCTCGTGCCCTTTCACCAGAGATTGTCGGAGAAGAGCACTATGCAGTGGCAGCAGAGGTTAAGCGGGTTCTGCAACGTTATCATGAATTGCAGGATATCATTGCTATCCTTGGTATGGACGAGTTGTCTGACGATGAGAAGACACTGGTAGCACGTGCGCGGCGGATTCAGTTCTTTCTGTCACAGAACTTCAATGTGGCGGAGCAGTTTACTGGTCAGCCAGGTTCCTATGTGCCAGTAGCTGAAACGGTTCGTGGCTTCAAAGAAATCCTTGAAGGTAAGCACGATAAGCTGCCAGAAGATGCCTTCCGTGGTGTGGGCTCCATCGAGGATGTATTGGCCAAGGCTGAGAAAATGGGATTCTAAGAGGTGAATGATGGCTCAAATGACAGTACAAATCGTGACACCGGATGGTCTTATTTATGATCACCATGCTGCATTTGTTTCCGTAAAGACCATTGATGGTGAGTTGGGGATTTTGCCCCGCCACATCAATACCATCGCTGTTTTAGAAGTAGATCAGGTCAAGGTACGTCGGGTTGATGATGACATGCATATCGATTGGATTGCGGTTAATGGCGGAATCATTGAAATTGCAGATAATGTCATTACCATTGTGGCGGATTCAGCTGAGCGTGAGCGAGATATCGACATTAGTCGGGCTGAGCGGGCTAAACTCCGAGCTGAGCAAGAAATCGAAGAAGCACATGATAAGCATTTGATTGACCAAGAACGCCGGGCTAAGATTGCCCTGCAGCGGGCGATTAACCGGATCAATGTCGGAACAAGATTATAAGAAGCTATTTTGCCTAGATTGATGGAAGTCATCTTTCATCTGACGAGATTTGGTTTCTTGAATACAAACTGAATACGAAAAACTGAGGCAGATCTGTCTCAGTTTTCTTTTCCAAAGAAAAAGGGGGGACTATTTAGTTCGTCCCTGACTGGAGTCTTGTGGTATAATAAAAGTTATGGTAGAAGTTGTTTTTAAATTATGCAGTCATTTGCTCTTTATTTTCTTTGCCTTTCATCTGCTGTCAACGGTTGTTGAGTGGGAGAGGTTTTTCAAGGTTAATGCCGATAATGCGATGAAGATTCGCTTTTTGATTCTCTTGTTCAGTATTGCCTTGGGCTATTTAGTCAGCCTTTTCTTCATTGGTATTTACGATATGAGCCGGGCGATTTTTAATGGTACTTTATAAGGTCATATTTTTGATTTTATGGTATGATAGTATGGATGATTTTAAAAATTTAGAGTAAGGAATCGGTATGGAAAAAATTATTATTCAAGGTGGAGATAATCGCTTGGTCGGAAAGGTCAAGATTGAAGGAGCAAAAAATGCGGTGCTGCCTCTCTTGGCAGCGACAGTCTTGGCTAGTGAAGGCCAGTCTGTTTTGAAAAATGTTCCGGTCTTGTCTGATGTCTTTACCATGAACAATGTGGTCCGCGGTTTAAACACTCAGGTGGATTTTAATCAGGAAGAAAATACAGTTGTTGTGGATGCCACCCAGCCCTTGTCTGAGGAGGCGCCTTACAAATACGTCAGTAAAATGCGGGCATCTATCGTTGTTTTGGGGCCAGTTCTGGCTCGTAATGGTCATGCTAAGGTTTCCATGCCAGGCGGCTGTACGATTGGCAGTCGGCCTATTGACTTGCACCTGAAGGGCTTAGAAGCCATGGGCGCGCAGATTACCCAGACAGCGGGTTATATCGAAGCGAAGGCAGATCGGCTCAAGGGTGCTCACATTTACATGGACTTTCCTAGTGTGGGAGCAACGCAAAACATCATGATGGCTGCAACTCTGGCTCAAGGAACGACAGTGATTGAAAATGCCGCTCGGGAGCCTGAAATTGTTGACCTAGCCCTCTTTTTAAATGAAATGGGAGCCAAGGTCAGAGGAGCAGGTACTGAGACTTTGACTATTGTCGGAGTGGACCAGCTGCACGGGGCCAAGCATAATGTAGTTCAAGACCGTATCGAAGCAGGAACTTTTATGGTTGCTGCAGCTATGACCAGCGGTGACTTGCTGATTGAGGATGCCATTTGGGAGCACAATCGTCCCCTGCTTTCCAAAATGCAGGAAATGGGAGTGGAAGTGACAGAGGAAGATGAAGGGATTCGGATTCGTTCCGATGTTTCGAAACTTAGACCGGTTGCGGTCAAGACCCTTCCTTATCCAGGCTTCCCAACGGACATGCAGGCTCAGTTTACGGCTCTCATGGCTATGGCCAAGGGCGAGTCTACGATGATTGAGACTGTCTTTGAGAACCGCTTCCAGCATCTAGAGGAAATGCGTCGGATGGGGCTGCACTCTGATATCATGCGTGACACAGCTCGTATCTGGGGCGGTGGCAGTCTTCAGGGAGCTGAAGTCATGTCAACAGACCTTCGGGCCAGTGCGACTTTGATTCTGATGGGCTTGATTGCTGAAGGCGAGACTAAGGTCAGCAAGCTCGTACACTTAGACCGAGGCTACTATAAATTCCATGAGAAATTGGCAGCCTTGGGAGCCAAAGTGAAGCGTGTAAAGGAAGAAGACGATGAGTGAAAATCTAAAATATTTAGGTCGGCAAATTGGCCTTGTTTTACTGGTTCTTTTGGTAGCTGTGATTCTCTTTTTCGTGGCTTTGATGATTGGTTATAATGTTATCGGAAACGGTAAGGGCTCTATCTGGTCACCAGAAACCTGGCAAGAATTAATCGGGAAGTTTACTGGAAACTAGCTCCTAGTCGAAAAGACTGGCTGAAATGAATCCAGTTTGCTAAGTTGAAAGAAAAAAGATGAAAAGAAAGACTAGTCAGAAAAGGAATTCTAAGAGCCTGCAAGGCTGGGCTGGGCTGACTCTGGCTTTGATTTTAGCTCTGGCTGGCTATTTCTGGGGACAGGAAGGTCAGCAGCCACTTCAGAGTCCAAATTCAAAAATCAGAGTTGGGCAAGTCCAAGATCAGGGCACCCCTAGCCAGGAATTGGCTGAGAGCGTTCTGACGGATGCTGTCCGAGCTCAGCTTAAAGGCAGCATTGAATGGAATGGAGCTGGCGCCTTTATCGTGAATGGGAATAAGACAGACTTGGATGCGGGGATTTCTAGCAAACCCTACGCTGACAATAAGACCAAGCTTGTACAAGGGCAAACCCTTCCGACAGTGGCGAATGCCTTTTTATCCAAGTCTACCCGCCAGTACAAAAAACGGGAAGAAACTGGAAATGCCAACACTTCATGGGTACCGGCAGGCTGGCATCAACTCAAGAACCTCCCTGGTGAGTACAATCACGCTGTGGACCGCGGACATCTCTTGGCCTATTCGCTGATTGGTGGTTTGAAGGGCTTTGATGCTTCTACTAGCAATCCTGCCAATATCGCTGTGCAGACGGCCTGGTCCAACCAAGCCAATGAAGCGGATTCGACAGGGCAGAATTACTATGAGACAAAGATCCGGAAGGCTTTGGATAAGAACAAGCGAGTGCGCTACCGGGTAACCTTGATTTATGCCACGGAGACTGATTTAGTGCCAGTTGGTTCTCATCTAGAGGCCAAGTCCAGCGATGGCAGTCTGGAATTCAATGTCTTTATTCCGAATGTGCAAAAAGGGATTCGTTTGGACTATAATAGTGGCAGGGTCAGTCTGGATAGAGGTTCTTAATTTGATACTCAAAAATGGATTTGCAAAGAGTATTCAATAGTATGAAAAGAAATGGTTGCAGATTTGTAGTCATTTTCTTTTATACTAATAGATGAAAGAAGGCGAATTTTTCAGTCTTTTTTAAGAAAGCGGTGGTAAAATCAACGTTCTCTTACAATCTAGTAAAGGAGGTTGCGATGGGACTTATTTTTAAAAGCATCCGGTTCCTCATGCGTCTGATTGGGCGCGTGGTTTGGGGACTTGCCTGGTCCTTTGTCCTGAGCTTTATGGTTATTGTCGGAATTTTCTATTTTACCACTTCGACAGAGCCGGGCACCGAGGGACTGACGCAGGCTGTTCAGACAGCTGTTGGCAGAGTGGATCAATTTTTAAATCACCAAGGCATTTCCACGGGGCTTCACAGCAGTGAGGAGACGCAGACGGATCAGCTGACAGATGAGCATGCAACAACAGGGGCTCGTTGGGATCAGCCAAGTGCCACGATTTATATCGATACAAATAATGAAACCTTCCGTTCAGCCTATAAGGAGGCCATTGATTCTTGGAATCAAACAGGTGCCTTCACCTTTCAAATCATCAATGACAAAGACAAGGCGGACATTGTTGCGACAGAGATGAATGATGGCAACGTCAGTGCAGCTGGTGAAGCTGAGTCGCAGACCAATCTCCTAACCAAGCGGTTTACCCATGTTACGGTTCGCCTTAATAGTTACTACCTGCTGGACAGTCGCTATGCTTATTCTCATGAGCGGATTGTCAATACAGCAGCGCACGAATTGGGCCATGCTATCGGATTAGACCATAATGAGGAGGAATCAGTGATGCAGTCAGCGGGCTCATTTTACAGTATCCAGCCGACAGATATCCAGGCTGTAAAAGACTTGTATCAATCGTAAGCCTATGTTAAAATCTATTTTTTATTTGATTCGACATTTTCCAGAGCAAGTTTTTCTCTTTGTTTTTAACTCAGGAATCTTTGTCTGGCTATGGAAAAGCGGCAATGAGATTGCCAACCATCTAGGAGTGACAGCGGCTTGGGAAAATCATGTTCCGGCGCCCATTCAGGTCTTCTTCGGCCAGAATATTGAGGCAGTTCAGGGATTTTTTCACAATTCCGCCTTTATGTGGCTAGTCGGGTCCATGATTATCCTTCTGGTTATTCGTCTGATCAAGGGAATGATTAAATTTGTTGTCTTTGCGGTTCTGATTCTGCTGGGAATTTATCTGATTTTGCAGAATCAATCTATTCTCAATAGTTTTATGTAAGGCAGTCTGGTATGACTGTCTTTTTTCTTTTGGGGAGCTGAGTTCGCTTTCTCTTGAATTCTGATAGCTGTGCTTCTGGAAATCTGCTATAATGGTCTTATGATTATTTTACAAGCAAGCAAGATTGAACGCTCTTTTGCAGGGGAGCTTCTTTTTGACAATATTAACCTGCAGGTGGATGAGGGCGATCGGATTGCCCTCGTCGGTAAAAATGGAGCTGGGAAGTCAACCCTGCTCAAGATTTTGGTGGGCGAGGAAGAGCCTACTTCTGGTCAGATCAATAAAAAACGAGATCTTTCCCTGTCCTATCTGGCACAGGACAGCCGCTTTGAGTCGGAGAATACTATCTACGACGAGATGCTGCTGGTCTTTAATAGTCTGCGCCAGCAAGAGAAGCGTTTGCGGCAGATGGAGCTGCAAATGGGAGAATTGTCGGGGGAAGCCCTGACTGCACTCATGACCCAGTACGACCAGCTGTCAGAGGACTTTCGCCAGAAAGGTGGTTTTACCTATGAGGCTGATATTCGAGCGATTTTGAATGGCTTCAAGTTTGACCAGTCCATGTGGCAGATGAAGATTTCTGAACTGTCAGGCGGGCAGAATACCCGTCTGGCGCTGGCTAAGATGCTGTTGGAAAAACCAGAGTTGCTGGTACTGGACGAGCCGACCAACCACTTGGATATCGAGACCATTGCCTGGCTGGAGACTTACTTAATCAACTACAGCGGTGCCCTGATCATCGTCAGCCACGACCGCTATTTCCTAGACAAGGTTGCGACCATCACGCTGGATTTGACCAAGCATTCCTTGGATCGCTATGTGGGTAATTACTCTAGCTTTGTGGTCCAAAAGGAGCAGAAGCTAGCCACTGAAGCCAAGAACTATGAAAAGCAACAGAAAGAAATCGCTGCGCTGGAGGACTTTGTCAATCGCAATCTAGTTCGAGCCTCCACTACCAAGCGAGCTCAGTCCCGTCGCAAGCAGCTGGAAAAGATGGAGCGTTTGGACAGGCCGGAGACCGGCAGTCGCTCGGCTAATATGACCTTCCAATCCGATAAAGTTTCAGGCAATGTTGTGCTGACCTTGGAAGATGCAGCTATTGGCTATGGCGAGGAAGTCCTGTCGGAGCCAATTAACCTTGATATTCGCAAGTTTAATGCGGTAGCTATTGTCGGGCCAAATGGGATTGGAAAGACGACCTTGATTAAATCACTAATCGGTCAAGTGCCCTTCATCAGAGGCAAGGAGCAGCTGGGAGCTAATGTGGAAGTGGGCTACTATGACCAGACCCAGAGCAAGCTGACTCCCAGCAATACGGTTCTTGATGAGCTATGGAATGACTTCAAGCTGACGCCAGAGGTCGAGATTCGCAATCGCTTAGGCGCTTTCCTCTTCTCGGGAGACGATGTCAAGAAGTCTGTCGGCATGCTATCAGGTGGAGAGCGGGCGCGTCTGCTCCTAGCCAAGCTGTCTATGGAAAACAACAACTTCCTCATCCTCGACGAGCCGACCAACCACCTGGACATTGACAGCAAGGAAGTGCTGGAAAATGCCCTGATTGACTTTGACGGTACCCTGCTCTTTGTCAGCCATGACCGTTACTTTATCAATCGCGTGGCCACCCAGATTATCGAGCTCTCTGAGACAGGCTCTACCCTTTATCTGGGTGATTATGACTACTATCTGGAGAAAAAGGCAGAGCAGGAAGCCTTGCGTGAGGAGACGGAGCAGGTCGATTCTGATAAGCCTGCCCCAGCCAATGACTATCAGCTTCAAAAGGAAAACCAGAAAGAACAGCGCCGACTGGCCCGCCGCTTAGAACAACTGGAAGCGCAAATTGAGGATTTGGATAGTCAGATCAGTCAGCTTCAGGAAGCCATGCAGGCTACCAACGACGCCAGTGAACTCATGGAGAGCCAGCAGCAAATCGACCAGCTGACTGCCGCCCAAGAAGAAGCCATGCAAGAGTGGGAAGAACTTGCGGAGAAGGTGTAGAAGTATGCAGTTCCTGTGAGAAATGAGCTCCCCAGAGCTCAGAATGCTTAATTCACATATGAAATCAGCCAAAAAAGATTAAAAAACGAATTTTTACAGGTGGAATTTCTGATTTTATGGCAAAAAGGAAGATTCTTCATGAAAGATTTTTTCCCCTGAGAACAAGAGACGAATTTTTACATATGTTCTGAGATTTTTTCGAGGAAAATAAACTATTCTTCAAGCAATCTAAGTTCTTTTAAAGACAAGTCAGTCCGTCAGATTTTCTGAAAAGCTATTTTGGAGCGAAATGACTCTGTCAGATTTTCTGACGATTGCTCTGAGAGCAAATCCCGAACTTTCTATTTTCTGACGAGCTCTTTTAGCAGAATTTGCCTTTTCCAATTTTCAGCCGATAAGATTTTGACGAAAAGAGCTTCGTCTGAAAATAAAATCCGAACAAGGAGCGGTGAAGGTAGTTTTGAAAGAGCGACAAGGGGAGCGAAACAGCAATTAAAGGAATTTAAGTGATAAACAAATGGAAGATTTAGGCAAAGTTTTTCGTGATTTTCGTTTAAATGGACATTATTCTTTGAAGGAAGCGGCGGGTCAGGTTTGCTCGACTTCTCAGCTGTCTCGTTTTGAGCTGGGTGAGTCGGACATGACCCTCTCAAAATTTTTAGATCTCTTGGACAATATTCATGTGACCCTTGAAAATTTTATGGACAAGGCAAGGAATTTCCAGCAGCATGAGCATGTGGCCATGATGGGTAAGATTATCCCTCTTTACTACTCAAATGACATCAAGGGATTTCAGGACTTGCAAGCGGAGCAGTTGGAAAAGGCCAAGGCCAGTAGCGCTCCTCTTTACTATGAGCTGAATTGGATTTTGATGCAGGGCTTGATTTGTCAGCGAGACAGCCAGTTTCGTATGAGGCAAGAGGATTTAGATAAGGTGGCTGATTATCTTTTCCAAGTGGAAGACTGGACTATGTATGAGCTGATTCTTTTTGGCAATCTCTATAGCTTCTATGATGTGGACTATGTCTACCGTCTGGGCAAGGAAGTTATGGAGCGGGAGGACTACTACAAAGAAATCGGTCGCCATAAGAGACTAGTCTTGATTTTAGCGCTCAATTGCTACCAGCATTGTTTGGAAAGCTGTTCTTTTGATATGGCTAGTTATTTTGAGGCTTACGTAGAGAAAATCATTGGCAAGGGCATCAAACTCTATGAACGCAATGTGTTCCTCTATCTCAAGGGTTTTGCGGCTTATCAGAAGGGACAGAAGAAGCAGGGAATCAAGCAAATGCAGGAAGCCATACACATCTTTGAAGTGCTGAATTTACCTGAGCAAGTCGCCTATTATCAAGAGCATTTCGATAAGTTTGTAAAAGCATAATTTCCCAAATATGGGAAAAATAAAGAACCTCCCTCCATTCCTGATACAATAGTTTCAGAAATGGAAGGAGGTATTTTTATGAATCGACAGGCAGCACAGCTGATTACACGGGCTGCTATTAATAAAATTGGGAATATGCTTTATGACTATGGAAATAGCGTCTGGCTTGCTTCTTTAGGAGCTCTGGGACAGACAGTCTTGGGCATTTATCAGATATCAGAGCTAGTTACTTCCATCTTATTCAATCCTTTGGGGGGAGCTATTACGGACCGCTTTTCCAGGCGTAAGGTTTTGATGGTAACAGATTTGATTTGTGCAGGTCTTTGTCTGCTGATTTCTTTTATTTCAAATGACCAGCTCATGATTGGAGCGCTGATTTTTGCCAATGTAGTTCAGGCTATAGCCTTTGCTTTTTCTCGGCCAGCTAATAAGTCTTATATTACCGAAATTGTAGACAAGGAAGACATTGTAATCTACAATTCTCATCTGGAATTGGCCTTGCAGGTTATCAGTGTCTCAGCTCCTGTTTTATCTTTTATTGTGATGCAGTATGCAAATTTGCGCGTGACCCTTCAGCTAGATGCTCTCAGCTTCTTTCTGGCTTTTGCCTTGGTTTACTTTCTACCTAATCATGAGCCAAGCAAGCAGAAGTCTCCCATCAATCTTGGCAATATCCTGAGAGATATCAAGGAAGGGCTAGTCTATATCTGTCAGCAAAAAGAAATTTTCTTTCTGCTCTTGGTAGCTTCTGCAGTCAACTTTTTCTTTGCGGCCTTTAATTATCTATTGCCTTTTACTAATCAGCTCTATGAAAAGACAGGCTCTTATGCAACTATTCTGAGTTTGGGTGCTATAGGCTCAATCATCGGAGCCATTCTAGCCAGCAAGGTTAAGGCCAGTATGGGCAACTTACTTGTAGCCCTGCTATTGACTGGTGTCGGAGTCGCAGTCATGGGTGTCTCTGCATTGCTACCAGTTCATCCCTATTTTTCTTATTCTGGTAATCTTATCTGTGAGCTCTTTATGACTGTTTTCAATATTCATTTCTTCAGCCAAGTTCAGACCAAGGTGGACAAGCAGTATCTAGGTCGCGTTTTCTCAACGATCTACACACTGGCAATTTTTTTCATGCCTCCTGCGACTTTTCTGATGACTCTTCTGCCGAGTGTCCATACCTTTTCCTTTCTTCTGATTGGTTTCGGAGTGATGGGATTGGCTTTGATTTCCTACCTTTATCAAAAGAGAATACAAAAAGACTAGGCTGGAATAATTTCCAACCTAGTTTTCTGTATGGGAATTTTTAAGTGCTTCTTTGTTTTTTTTAAGTTCTTTTTTCAGCGAGAAATTTTTTAACATGCTGATGAGAAAGGTCGTGACAGAGCCTAGGAGCACTGAGACCAAAATCAATATGATTAAGGGAAGTTTGAAGCTGAACAAGATAAAGCTAACATTGACGCTCTGCATATTGGCTAAGGAAATACCAGCAACCAATAGAATGGTAATTAAAAGCAGAATATAATGCAATTTTTCTTTCATGGTGATTCTCCTGTTTATCTATTCAAACTCGGCCTTGCTCTTGATATCTCCATATTCTTCTGGGATTTCTTGGGCTAGGATATCTTCATAAGCGGCCAGTTCAATATCTGAGCCATACTTATTTTTCAGAGCTGTGGTCACCAGACGGTAGGCCAAGTTCGCATTGCGGGACAAGATAGGGCCGTGAAAGTAGGAGCCAAAGACATTTTTATAATGAACACCTTCGCAACCATCCTCTTGGTTGTTGCCATTTCCATAGACGACTTTGCCCAGAGGTTTTTCATTGTCAGCGAGGAAAGTCCGTCCTTGGTGATTTTCAAAGCCGTAGTAGGTTTCATCGAATTCTTCGTTATGAATCTTGATGTCACCGATATAGCGGTTTTTGGTCTGGTTGAGGGTATAGTGACCCATGATGCCCAGACCTTCAATTCGACGGCCAGAAGCCTCGATATAGTATTGGCCTAAAAGTTGGAAGCCACCGCAGATGGCTAGCACTACGCCGTTTTCATTAATAAAGCTTTCCAAAGCTTCTTTTTTAGCTGGCAAGTCACGAGCCACGATCGTTTGCTCATAGTCTTGACCTCCGCCAAAGAAGACGATGTCGTAGCTGTCCTTGTCAAAGTCATCTTCTAGAGAGACGATATCGACTTCAACCCTAGCGCCTAGCTTTTCAGCCACATACTTGAGCATGAGGACATTGCCGTTATCGCCGTAGGTATTCATGAGATTGCCATAGAGATGAGCAATCTTTACTTCGTAGCGATAGTCCTGGTTTTCAGGAGAAGTGAGGGATCTGTATACCATTAGTTCATCTCCTTTCTGACCACTTGTCGTTCTGCTAGCAACTCGCGGAATTCTAGCATGGCAGTATAAGTTGCTAAGATATAGGCATGCTTGGTTTCTTGCTGTTCAATGGTCTTAAAAACTGCATCCAAATCTTTGACTTCAGTAATCTGATCTGCTGGATAGCCCGTTACCCGCAGTCGACGCGCTATCTCAGAGTGGCGTACACCGCCTGCGATGACATGAGGAATCTCCATCTCTAGAATCTTCTCAAAGTTAGCATCCCAGATCCAGCTGGTATCAATGCCGTCTGCATAGTTGGCATTGAGGAGGACGGACAAGCTAAAGTCAAAGGGTGCCAGTCCAATCATATCCAGTGCTTGGGTGGCTCCGACCGGATTTTTAATCAAGACTAAGGTACATTCCTTATCGCCGATTTTAAAAGTTTCCTGACGGCCAAAGACAGCCCGGCTCTTGTCAAAGCCAGCCTTAATAGTAGCCGGCTCAACACCAAAGAACTGAGCCACTGATACAGCGGCCAAGGCATTGTAGATATTATAAAGACCGCCGATATTGATTTGATAGTCTTGACCATCAATGGTAAAGGCAGAGCGGTTATGCTCAAGCGTTTTGAGAGCGGTCAGGCTGTAGTCAAGCTTAGGACGTTTGAAGCCGCAGTCCTCACAGATATAAGCCCCCAGATTGGCATAGGTGTTGAGCTCGTATTTGAGGATATGCTCGCACTTGGGACAGAGGATGCCCTCAGTATTGTAGTGAGCCAGCTGAGGCTGACCTTTCTCGGTATCAAATCCATAGTAGCGGACAGGATTCTTCAGGCTGACCGAGTTAAAGAGGGGGCTGTCGCCATTCATCAGCACAGTCGCTTGAGGCACTTTAGCTGCAGCATCCAGAATCATTTGGTAGGTCGTATAGATCTCGCCATAGCGGTCCATCTGGTCTCGGAAAATATTGGTAAAGACGAAGAGGCTAGGCTTGATATAATCACAAATCCGAGATAGGCTGGCTTCGTCTATTTCCAGCACAGCGATATTTTTTTCAGATTTGCCTTTCTTAGCGGTCAAGAAAGTTGTCGTAATCCCCGTAATCATGTTGGCACCGCTGGGATTGGTCACCACTTCTCCGAAGGCTTCCTTGAGAATGCCTACTGTCAGAGCTGTAGTCAGAGTTTTACCATTAGTTCCGGTAATAACCACGACCTCATAGTTCTTTGCTAGGTTTTGCAAAATATTTTTATCAAATGTCAGGGCAACTTTCCCCGGCAGAGTCGATCCACGCCCCATTTTGCTGAGAACAAAGTGGGAGGACTTGCCCGCCAAGAGGCCCAAGGCTGTATTTATCTTCATAAGAAATATTTTATCATAAAAAAGTAAAGAAGGTTACAGAAAAATATTGACAAACGTGATATAATGGGTTGGTAAGTCTTTAAGCATTAAGACCCACTGTAAAATAAAAAGAGAGAAGTTAATTGAGTGAACTCTAATTACAAGATAAAATCAGGCTGTTACTAGATTTAATAAGTTCGATTTGTTGCTACAGCTGTTTGATTTTGCTTGTAGAGGAGTAGGAAGTCTAAGTATGAATTTTCAACAACTAACCAATCTCCAATATTGGGCCAGTTTGTTTTCTGACCCTTGGAGGATTGTAATTAATATTATTGACGTCGCTATCGTCGCATGGATTCTATATTATCTAATCAAAGCCATTGCCGGTACCAAGATTATGATTTTGGTCCGCGGGGTGCTCTTCTTTATCTTGGCACAGTTTTTTGCCAATATCATCGGCTTGACCACCATTTCTTGGTTGATCAATCAGGTCATCACTTACGGGGTCATTGCGGCCGTGGTGATTTTCTCGCCTGAGATTCGGGCAGGATTGGAAAAGCTTGGCCGAGCAACGGATATTTTTTCTGCGACGCCCATCAGTAACGAAGAAAAAATGGTTCAGGCCTTTGTCAAGTCCGTTGCCTATATGAGTCCGCGGAAAATCGGGGCTTTGGTGGCCATTCAGGGAACCCGCACCTTGCAGGAGTACATTGCGACAGGGATTCCCTTGGATGCAGATGTATCGGGAGAGCTACTAATCAACATTTTTATCCCAAATACGCCATTGCACGATGGAGCTGTCATTATAAAAAACAATAAAATTGCGGCTTCCTGTGCCTACCTGCCTCTGACAGAAAGCAGCGGTATCTCTAAGGAGTTTGGAACCCGGCACCGCGCAGCTATTGGCCTGTCTGAAGTATCCGATGCGTTTACTTTTGTTGTTTCAGAAGAAACAGGTGGTATTTCTACCACGCACAATGGAATTTTCAAGCATGATTTGACTTTGGATGAGTTTGAGACAGAGCTGAGAAAGGTCTTCTTATCAGAGCAGGACAAGCCAGCAGGTTTGAAAAAACGCTTCATGGGAGGATGGAAGAAATGAAAAAACGTAAAAAAATTCTTTATATCATCTCTTCGTTTTTCTTTGCCCTAGTGCTTTTTGTCTATGCAACCTCTAGCAGTTATCAAAACAATACTGGAGTTCGACAGGTCACATCTGAAACTTATACCAATACGGTTTCCAATGTGCCGATTGATATCAAATATGACAGCGAGAATTACTTTATCAGCGGCTTTACTTCTGAAGTTTCCGTCGCTCTGACAGGCTCCAACCGGGTCAATCTAGCCAGTGAAATGCAGGAAAGCACTCGAAAATTTAGAGTCGTTGCTGATCTTTCCAAGGCTACAGAAGGCACAGTAGAGATTCCGCTAAAAGTGGAAAACCTACCGAGCGGTCTGACTGCTACAGTCACTCCGCAGAAGATTTCTGTTAAGATTGGTAAAAAGGCCAGCAAGAAGGTTGAAGTTCGCTACCTCATCACAGACAGCCAGGTGGCTGAAAATGTGTCTATCAGTGGTGTGACCTTGGAAAATAAGGAAGCTACAGTTACCAGTGACGAGGAGACCCTGTCTAAGATTGAATATGTCGTAGCTATTCTTCCGACCAATGTCATTATCACTGGCAACTACAGCGGGACAGCACCGTTGCAGGCGGTTGATGGACAGGGAAATGTCATGCCGAGCGTGGTGACACCATTTGAAACGACTATGCGTGTCAACACTAAAACAGCAGACAGCTCAGGCTCGTCCTCCTCTAACAGTAGCTCAAATACGAGCTCATCAAATAAAAACTAAATAAAATTTTGAAAATAAACTTGGATTAAAGCGTTCTGCCTTGCTTGCAGCCTAAATCTTTACATCCAGGTCTTATGAAAGGAAACTATTTATAATGGGTAAATACTTTGGAACTGATGGTGTTCGCGGAGAAGCAAATGTGGAATTAACGCCGGAATTGGCCTTTAAACTTGGCCGCTTTGGTGGTTATGTTCTGAGTCAGCACGAAAGTGAAGTTCCTCGGGTCTTTGTTGGCCGGGACACTCGAATTTCAGGAGAAATGCTGGAAAGCGCCTTGGTTGCAGGACTTTTGTCCGTTGGGATTCATGTCTATAAATTGGGTGTCATTGCAACGCCTGGTGTAGCTTATCTGGTCAAGTCAGAGAAAGCCAGCGCCGGAGTCATGATTTCTGCCAGCCACAATCCAGCTTTGGATAATGGTATCAAATTCTTTGGTGGTGACGGCTATAAGCTGGATGATGAGTGTGAGTTGGAAATCGAAGCTTTGCTGGATGCAGCAGAAGATACTTTGCCACGTCCAAGCGCAGAAGGATTGGGTGACTTGGTGGACTATCCAGAAGGACTGCGCAAGTACCAACAATACTTGGTTTCAACTGGCTTAGAACTAGAAGGAATGCATGTAGCTTTAGATACGGCCAACGGTGCGGCTTCAACCAGCGCCCGTCAGATTTTTGCGGATCTAGGCGCACAGTTGACGATTATCGGAGAAAATCCAGATGGCCTCAATATCAATCTGAATGTTGGCTCTACGCATCCAGAAGCTTTGCAGGAAGTAGTTCGTGAGTCTGGTGCAGCGATTGGTCTGGCCTTTGATGGAGATAGCGACCGCCTCATTGCAGTGGATGAGAATGGTGAGCTGGTAGATGGTGACAAGATTATGTACATTATCGGTAAGTACCTGTCTGAGAAAGGCGAGCTGGCGCAGAATACCATTGTTACGACCGTCATGTCTAACCTAGGCTTCCATAAGGCTTTGGAGCGTGAAGGTATTCAAAAGGCTGTGACCGCAGTCGGTGACCGCTATGTTGTAGAGGAAATGCGCAAGAATGGCTACAATCTAGGTGGCGAGCAGTCTGGGCATGTTATCATCATGGACTACAATACGACAGGTGACGGTCAGCTTTCAGCTGTGCAATTGACCAAGGTCATGCAGGAAACAGGTAAAAAACTATCTGAATTAGCTTCTGAAGTAACCATCTATCCGCAGAAACTAGTCAATATCCGTGTGGAAAACAGCATGAAAGATAAGGCGATGGAAGTTCCAGCTATCAAGACGGTGATTGAGAGAATGGAAGCCGAAATGGCTGGCAATGGTCGAATTTTGGTTCGTCCGAGCGGAACAGAGCCTCTGCTGAGGGTCATGGCTGAAGCACCAACTGACGAAGAAGTAAATTATTATGTAGATACCATTGCTAATGTTGTTCGAGATGAAATTGGGATTGAGTAATAAACGTAAAGAAACTGAGACATAATGTCTTGGTTTTTTGGGTCTTAGTTGCATAATTAAACACTTTAAGGCAAAATGTTGCAAAAAAGACATGTAATTGGTATAATAAGCATTGAAAGGAGCATAAAATGAAAGATAAAAATAATATTTTTCTTAAAATTTTAATTTTATTAGCCGCTATTATTGTAGGTGGTCGTTTTGCTGCGAATGTTAATGCATCAGAAATTACTGAGTATACTAATGAAGTAATTATGACTAAGAACGGGGCACAAATAACTAAAGATACTACCGTTATTAGTAATGAAGCTTTGGAAGTTACAAGTAACTTTGCTTTTCCTGATTCTCAAGTAATTAGTTCTGGAGATACTTTGACATTTGCTTTGCCAAAAGAGTTAACTTTAATCACACCATTGAATTTTCAGGTCTTTGATGTGGTAAATGATAAAGGAGAAGTCGTTGGTTCAGCTAAAGCAGATCCAACAACTCAGGCAGTTACGGTCACTTTCTCAGACTACTTTACTCGATTGCCTGAGAATAAGAAAATGTCGTTGAGATTCAACGTAAAAGTTAATAATGAGACTGTACCAAATTCTACAGCACTTCAGTTCAGATTTGGTCAAACAGAGTTTTCTTTCCAATATAAAAAAGACGATGGTTCTGCTGGTGAGTATGAGATGAAATACGGCTATCAGGATAAATCCGATCCGAACATTGTTAAATGGCGTATTATCTTGAATGCAAGACAAGATATGCTTCGTGATATGGTAATTTCTGATAACTTTGGTGATGGCCTGACATTAGTTCCAGGAACACTGCGTGCAGTTCGTTATGCTCCTGTAGATGGTGGGATTCGTAATGAAGCACACTTGCTGAGCTTGCCTGTTCTGGATAATTTCACTAAAAAAGCAGTTCTCTCAAAAAATGACAAAGGCGAAGCTAATGGTTTTACCATTAATTTTGGTGATAACTACAATTGGCCAATGTACATTGAGTATTCTACTCGTGTGCCTGAAGGCACAAAAGTAGGAAGTGTGGTTAATAACCAGCTTTCTTGGACTGCAAGTAATTTTCCAACAGCTAGAACGATTACTAAATCAGTTCGTTTGGAAGAAGGTTCTGGTAATGGTAGTGCAGAAATTCAAAAGGATGTCCTAATTCACGCTAAGAAAATATTAGTAGGCGAGAAGAAATTAGAAAAAGGTCAGTTTACTTTCGGACTCTATGATGCGGATGGTAATTTGGTACAGACTGCAACTAACGAAGCTGATGGTTCGATTAACTTTAACGCTTTAAACTATAATGCTGAGGGTACTTATAGCTATACCATCAAAGAGATTCCTGGGGACAGTCCAGATTATATCTATGATGATAAGGAAGCTAAATTAACTGTTAAAGTAACAAATGTGAAAGGTGAATTCTTAGGTGCTGTTACTTATGATGCAGAGCCTACATTCACTAATACTTATCGAGCTCACGATCCTGGACAATCTAAAGAGAAAGATCCAAAAGGGGAAGATCCAAGTAGTCAAGAAACAGGAAAACCAGCTACTAAGAAAGTTTTACCAAAAACTGGTCAAGAAACGACACTTTGGCTGTCAGTTGCAGGTTTGGCAATCTTAGTTGGCTTTGGAAGCTATGTCTTTCTTCAAAAAAAGACTAGATAAAATTCAAAGGTTTTAAGAGTTTTCTCTTAAAGCCTTTTTACATACTTTTCCATTTGAAAAAACGGAGTAATCATGTTAGAATAGACCTAGTAATTTTTAAAGGATAGAGGTGTTATCGTGGCTTTTGGAGATAACGGACAACGTAAAAAAACAGGATTTGAAAAATTGACGATGCTGGTCGTGATTATCATGCTCATCGTGACAGTTGGAGCTATCTTTGCTTCCGCTCTCAGCGCAATCTTTTAATCCAAACGCTTCAGGGCGTTTTTTTAGACTAGAAAAAGAGAATAGAAAAAATGAGTATGTTTTTAGATACGGCCAAGATTCAAGTTAAGGCTGGCAATGGTGGCGATGGCATGGTGGCCTTTCGCCGTGAAAAATATGTTCCTAATGGCGGTCCTTGGGGCGGTGATGGCGGTCGTGGCGGCAATGTTGTTTTTGTTGTAGACGAGGGCCTGCGCACCCTGATGGATTTTCGCTACAATCGCCACTTCAAGGCTCAGTCTGGTGAAAAGGGTATGACCAAGGGTATGCATGGCCGTGGAGCTGAGGACTTGATTGTTCGTGTACCGCAGGGGACGACGGTTCGTGATGCTGAGACGGGCAAGGTGCTGACGGACTTGGTAGAAAATGGCCAAGAATTTATCGTAGCGCGTGGTGGCCGAGGTGGTCGTGGAAATATCCGCTTTGCAACGCCTAAAAATCCTGCTCCAGAGATTTCTGAGAACGGAGAACCAGGTCAAGAACGGGAGCTTCTGCTTGAGCTTAAGGTCCTAGCAGATGTTGGTCTGGTTGGCTTCCCATCTGTCGGAAAATCAACTCTGCTTAGTGTTATCACAGCAGCTAAGCCTAAGATTGGTGCCTATCATTTTACGACAATCGTGCCCAATCTAGGAATGGTTCGTACTCACTCTGGAGAGTCCTTTGCAGTAGCAGATCTACCAGGTTTGATTGAGGGAGCCAGCCAAGGGGTCGGACTGGGAACTCAGTTTCTCCGTCATATTGAGCGGACACGGGTCATCCTGCATGTCATCGATATGTCAGCTAGTGAGGGGCGTGATCCTTATGAGGACTATCTAGCTATCAATAAAGAGTTGGAATCCTATAATCTTCGTCTTATGGAGCGCCCGCAGATTATTGTTGCTAACAAGATGGATATGCCAGATAGTGCTGAAAATCTCAAGGTATTCAAAGAGAAATTAGCGGCTAATTATGATGAGTTTGCGGAGCTGCCACAAATCTTCCCAATTTCCAGTCTGACTAAGCAAGGACTTGCGACTCTCTTGGATGCGACTGCAGAGTTACTGGATAAGACACCAGAGTTCTTGCTTTATGATGAGTCTGAAATGGAAGAAGAAGCTTACTATGGCTTTGACGAAGAAGCACCAGCCTTTGAAATTTCTCGTGATGATGATGCGACTTGGGTGCTGTCTGGTGATAAACTTGAGAAACTTTTTAATATGACTAACTTTGACCGCGATGAGGCAGTCATGAAATTTGCCCGTCAGCTGCGTGGTATGGGCGTTGATGAAGCCCTTCGTGATCGCGGAGCCAAGGATGGGGATTTGGTTCGCATCGGCAAGTTTGAGTTTGAATTCGTTGACTAAGGAGGCTTGCAATGGGTGATAAACCAATATCCTTCCGCGATGAAAATGGAAATTTTGTCTCTGCAGCCGACGTCTGGAATGCAGAAAAACTAGAAGAGCTCTTTAATAAACTCAACCCCAAACGCAAGCTGCGTCTGGAAAGAGAAGCATTAGCGAAAGCAGAAGAGGAATAAGATAAAAAGCAGCTGAGCAGGAAATAATCCTACTCAGCTGCTTTTTTGCGCCAAAGATGTATTCGTTAAGGTAATTAACCTTTGTTTTAAGCAAAGATTTTAGGGCTGACTGCTTTTATTCGAGGGAGAGCAGCTAGGCAGACACCTAGAACGATAAGCTTGTCTGCATAGTCAGTTAGTATTTGTACGAGGACGATACTAAGGACGGGGTTGACTCCCATTCCCCGCAGGGCTTGGACGATGAGGCTGGATCCGCTGGATGTTATGCCCCCGAAGAGCAGGACAGTGATTGCAGAGGCTACTAGGGTACCCGGAAGGGCTACCAATAGGGTTTTCCAGAGAAGACTGAGCTTTAAGCTTCCTTTTTCTTTAAAAAACCAAGCTGCTGAAAGAGCAATGATGATAGCGGCTGGCGAGTAGTAGAGAGAAAAGATATCGGTTGTCATCCAGCCAATGAGGGCGCTGAGAAAGGCAACGCCAGCCCCAGCAAGAGGCCCTAAGGTCAAGCTAGCTAGAATCGTTCCAAAGGTATCTAGATAGATAGGTAATTTCAGAAATAGTGCAATATTAGCTCCCACGTAGTTGAGAGAGATACAGATAGACAAGAAGCTTAGGATAAGGGGTGTCGATTTTTTCATGATAAAATTTTCCTCATAAAAGTGATGATAGGTCTCGAGCAATCGTTTCCTTAGGCTGATTCAGGAGGATAGCTAAGAAGTCTTGGAAGAAGAGTGAGGGACTGACTTGAGTTGCAATATAGGCATTGGCTGGTTTATGATAGAAGTTATAAGCATCAACCACGGTCTGTCCAAGAGCAATGCCTTCGGTCACGATTTCAACATAGGAGTCGAAGCCCATACAAAGATCTTCATGCAGAAAATGAGCAATAGCCAGCGGATCGTTGATGACACAGCCGATGATGTGTTCATATTCCCAGTGAAAGTCCCAGTAGAAACGCGTGATACGACCGACAAACTCAGCTACTTCTGGCTGTAGAAAACGCATGTACTCTAATAGATTGGGGGTGAGGACGATGGCGCGTGTGACATCTAGTCCAACCATCTCGATTTTTCGGCCTAACTTTTGATAGACAAATTGAGCGGCGTGTGGGTCACACCAGTAGTTATACTCGGCTACAGGTGAGCAGTTGCCATGAGATTTGTAGCTGCCGCCCATACTGACAAAGCGTTTGATATGTTTTCCAATTTGGGGATTTTGCTTTATTGCCATTGCTAGATTAGTCAATGGTCCCAAGGCGATTAGTGAAGTGTCCTGAGCCTTCTGGAAATAGGTAGCCAGAAATTCAGATGCTTTCTGAGGCTGGGGCTGACAATTGCTTGTTCGATTGATTCTGCTCTCGCCTAAACCATCCATACCGTGGGTATCTTGAGCTGAAACAAAATCGCGGACTAGAGGTTTTTCTGCCCCTGCATAGACTGGTATATCTAGCCGGTTCAGTTTTTCTAATATTTTAAAGGCATTTTCAACACCAAGGTCTACTGGGACATTTCCAGCGACGATGGTCAGTGCTACTACTTCTAGATTGGGATGTTGAATTGCATAGATTAGGGCTAGACTATCATCTATACCAGGGTCGCAGTCGATAATGACTTTTCTTTTCATGAGTTCTCCTTTGCTTATATAAAAATGAGGTTGAGACAATCGGTCCCAACCTCTTAACTGTCTGACTAATCGAGGAGACAGCAAAAAAACTATGCGCAAGACATTTTATATACAATATAAAGGCACTTAGTTTTTTATTCTGGGAAGTTTTCGAACCAGTCCAAAACCGAGGTTTTGATTTCTCTATTTTTCTATCATAAATAAAAATAAGGAAAAAGTCAATGGGAGTAAGCCTAACATGGTCACCCCCATCTTTTTATGGTATAATGAAAAAAATAAGTAGGAGAAGTGATAATTATGGCAAAAACGATTCATACAGATAAAGCACCAGCAGCGATTGGACCTTATGTTCAAGGAAAAATTGTCGGCAATCTTTTGTTCGCGAGCGGGCAAATTCCCCTGTCTCCTGAAACTGGAGAAATCATTGGGACGACTATTGAAGAGCAGACCCAGCAGGTGCTGAAAAATGTTTCAGCCATTTTGGAAGCCGCTGGAACAGATTTTGACCATGTAGTCAAGGCTACTTGCTTCTTGAGTGATATCAATGATTTTGTGGCCTTTAATGAAGTTTACAAAACGGCCTTTACAGAAGCATTTCCAGCTCGTTCAGCAGTCGAAGTGGCTCGCCTGCCTAAGGATGTGAAGATTGAGATTGAGGTTATTGCCGAGATTCTCTAAAAAAGAGCGGGGGAAAACCACTCTTTGACAGATTCTATCTGATGAAAGGATTATTATGTCTGAGAAGAAAATTCAGCTTGTCATTGTGACTGGAATGAGCGGGGCGGGGAAAACCGTAGCCATCCAGTCCTTTGAAGACTTAGGTTATTTTACCATCGACAATATGCCGCCAACTCTGGTGCCGAAGTTCTTGCAGCTGGTCGAAGGGACTACTGACAATGATAAATTGGCTCTGGTTGTCGATATGCGCAGCCGTTCCTTCTTTTTGCAAATCCAGAACGTTTTGGATGATTTAGAGCAAAATGAGAATATAGATTTCAAGATTCTTTTTCTAGATGCGGCGGATAAGGAGTTAGTGGCTCGTTACAAGGAAACGCGTCGCAGCCATCCGTTGGCAGCTGATGGACGGATTTTAGATGGGATTAAACTGGAGCGTGAACTCTTAGCCCCTCTGAAGAATCTCAGCCAAAATGTTGTGGACACAACAGATTTGACACCACGGGAGCTCAGAAAGACCATCTCTGAGCAATTTTCAAATCAGGCTGACATGCATAGTTTCCGCATTGAGGTTATGAGTTTTGGTTTCAAATACGGTCTGCCCTTGGATGCTGACTTGGTTTTTGATGTGCGCTTTCTGCCTAATCCCTACTATAAGCCTGAGCTACGCAATCAGACAGGCTTGGACAAGGATGTCTTTGACTATGTCATGAACCATGCCGAGTCAGAAGAATTTTACCAGCATCTGCTGGGCTTGATCGAGCCCATTTTGCCAGGCTATCAGAAGGAAGGAAAGTCTATCCTGACGATTGCTGTTGGCTGTACAGGTGGTCAGCACCGCAGTGTAGCCTTTGCTCAGCGCTTAGCAGATGATTTGGCTAAAAATTGGCCGGTCAATGCCAGTCACCGCGACAAAAACCGTCGGAAAGAAACGGTGAACCGCTCATGAGAAAGCCACGAATTACAGTCATTGGCGGTGGAACAGGAATTTCAGTTATTTTAGACAGCCTGCGTAAAAAGGACGTAGAGATTACAGCCATTGTTACAGTAGCAGATGATGGCGGCAGTTCTGGTGAGCTGCGGAAAAACATCCAGCAGTTAACTCCGCCAGGTGACTTGCGAAATGTCCTGGTAGCTATGTCCGACATGCCAAAGTTTTATGAGAAGGTCTTCCAGTATCGCTTTGCGGAAGGAGACGGTGTTCTAGCGGGGCATCCCTTGGGCAATCTGATTATTGCCGGCATTTCCGAAATGCAGGGCTCAACTTATAATGCCATGCAGCTTCTGACCAAATTTTTCCATACGACAGGAAAAATTTACCCTTCTAGCGACAATCCACTAACTCTGCATGCTGTGTTTGCAGATGGGACGGAAGTTGTAGGTGAGAGCAATCTGACCAGCAAGAGCGGGATGATTGAGCGGGTCTATGTTACCAATACCTATGATGACAAGAAGCCTGCTGCTAGCAAAAAGGTGGTTGAAAGTATCCTGGAAAGCGATATGGTGGTTCTGGGACCAGGTTCGCTATTTACCTCAATCTTGCCTAATCTCGTTATCGAGGAAATTGGTCAAGCTCTTTTGGATACCAAGGCAGAAGTGGCCTATGTCTGCAATATCATGACCCAGCGCGGCGAAACAGAGCATTTTTCAGACAGCGATCACGTCCAAGTCCTGCACCGTCATTTAGGCAGGAAGTTTGTAGATACAGTCTTGGTTAATATCGAACCTGTCCCTCATGAGTACATGGACAGCAACCAGTTTGACGAATATCTGGTACAGGTGGAGCATGATTTTCAAGGATTACAAGAGCAGGTTCCGCGCGTTATTTCTTCGAACTTTCTTCGTTTGGAAAATGGCGGAGCGTTCCATGATGGTGAGTTGGTCGTTGACGAATTGATGCAGATTATACAGGTACGCAAATGAGCTTTACAGTAAAAGTAAAAGAAGAACTGTTGAGTCTGGCAAGCAGAGATAAAAATGAGCTGTCAGCCATGATCAAGATGTCTGGCAGTTTGGGCTTGGCCAGCAGTGGTTTGACCCTGTCTGTCACAACAGAAAATGCTAAGATTGCCCGCCATCTCTATGAGTTACTGTCGGACCTTTATCAGGTCAAGTCAGAAATCCGCCATCATCAGAAGACCAACTTGCGCAAGAATCGAGTTTATACAGTATTTCTAGATCAGAAAGTAGAAGAAATCCTTTCTGATCTGCACTTGGCTGACTCCTTTTTTGGTATCGAGGCCGGGATTGACCAGGCCATTTTGTCAGATGACGAAGCTAGCAGATCCTACCTCCGGGGAGCCTTTCTCTCAAATGGCAGTATGAGGGAGCCAGATTCAGGTAAGTACCAGCTGGAAATCCTGTCCGTTTATCTGGATCATGCTGAGGATTTGGCTGCCTTGATGCGCCGTTTTCTGCTGGATGCCAAGACCATTGAGCGCAAGAAGGGGGCTGTCACTTATCTGCAGCGGGCTGAAGACATCATGGATTTTCTCATTGTCATCGGTGCTATGGAAGCCATGGCTGAGTTTGAGTCTCTTAAGCTCATGCGGGAAGCGCGCAATGACCTCAACCGCGCTAATAATGCGGAGACAGCGAACATCGCTCGTACGGTCACAGCCAGTATGAAAACCATCAACAATATTGCTAAAATCAGCGATAATATCGGCATTGAGAGTTTACCTGTAGACCTGCAGGAGGTAGCCCAGCTTCGTATCCAACATCCAGACTACTCCATCCAGCAGCTAGCTGATAGTCTGAGACAGCCACTGACTAAGAGCGGTGTCAATCATCGCTTGAGAAAGATTAATAAAATCGCAGATGAATTATAAAAGCTGCTGAGCTCGAGCTCAGCAGCTGTTTTTTTATAGGCTTGTAGAATGTTTGGGTTGGACTTTTTGCTCAGGATAGATATGGTTAATGGCATTGTTGACAGCAGTAGGTGCCTCACCCAGCCCAGTCGCAATCAGGTCAATTTTCCCCTCATAGCTACAGCAGTCTCCAGCCGCATAGATACCTGGCATGGAAGTTTCTTGCTTGCTGTTGACTAAAATCTTGTGACGGTTAAGTTCCAAGCCCCAATCTTTGAGATTGCCGACAGAGGATTTAAAACCGTAGTTGACAAAGAGGTGATCCAGAGGCAGAAGCTGACTTTCCTCTCCTTTGACTTGGCTGATTTCCAAGTGGGTTATCTTGCCATTTTCACCAACCAATCGACTGGGTACAAATGGTGTCTTAATCTCAACACTAGAAGCCTTGAGTTCTTCCACACTATGCTCTAAAGCCCGGAAGTTATCCCGACGGTGAACCAGGCTGGTTTTTGCGATTTTTTCAAAAGCTAGTGCCCAGTCAACAGCCGAGTCACCACCTCCCAGAATAACAACCTTTTTGCCAGCATACTGACTGATGTTTGAAACGTGATAGTGGAGGTTGCTGAAAGATTCAGCATCGTCTAACTCCAAAGCCCTCGGTTTGAAGGCGCCGCCTCCCATGGCAATGATGATGGTTTTGGTTTGATGCTGGGCTTGAGAAGTCGTGATGGTGAAGCCATCATCAGATTTAACGATATCCAGCACCGTTTCATTGAGGCAAATCTCAGTCTGGAAAGTTTCCAACTGCTCAATCAGACGCTGTGTCAGTTCTTCGCCACTTAGATTGGTAAAGCCCGGTACATCCAGAATCTTCTTCTCTGGATAGAGAATGGCCGGCTGACCACCCAGCTGAGGCAGGGAATCAATGATTTTAACCTTGGCTTGGCGCAGATGAGCGTAAAAAGCTGCGAATAGGCCAACTGGACCGCCACCGACAATCGTAATATCATACAGTTCAGACATAATTTTCCTCAATCTTTTTAAAATAAACTAGCATTATTGTACCACAAAAAGGGGTTGAGATGTAAGCAAATGTTTTGAAGCCATCTTAAAAGCCCCATCTGGGGCTTAAAATTAGATAACAAATAAATCATTGAGGTTTTCAGCCAACGTTGGGTGGGTGAAGATTTGCTTGCTCAAGTAGGTGTAAGGAATCTTATTATCCATGGCTACAGTCAGGATATTGATAATTTCCTGAGCCCCAGCTGAGAAGATAGTCGCTCCGACGATTTCCTTGGTTTCAGTGTTGACAACAGCCTTGAAGGCACCGCGTAAGTCAGCATTGACATGTCCACGAGGCATTGCTGCGACTGGAATCTCCTTAACTGCAATCGGCAGGCCTTGCTCTTTGGCTTCCTTTTCAGTCAATCCGATTTGAGCCAAAGGTGGTGTGATGAACATGCTGGTAGGGACGTTTTTACGGTCTTCCAGTGTGTAGCTGCCATCGCCAGCCAGATAGCTATAAAGGATACGGAAGTCATCCAATGAGATATAAGTAAACTGCAGACCGCCATTGACATCGCCCGCTGCAAATACACCAGGTACAGATGTTTCCAAGTGCTTATCGACCTTAATCGCTCCGCGCTCTGTCAGCTCGATATCTGTATTTTCCAACTGTAGTGGTTCAACATTCGGCTTACGACCGGTAGCATAGAGTAGGGCATCAAAGCGGAATTCTCCAGATTCTGTCACAACTACAACTTCGTCACCATCATTTTTGACCTGTGTGGTACGTACATTTTGTAAGAGTTGGATTCCGTCTTCTTCCATGTATTGCTTAGCTAGAGCAGCGATAGAAGGCTCTACTCGAGGGAGAAAGACAGGTGCAGCATCCAGCACAGTCACCTGACTGCCCAATTTGTTGTAGAGTCCAGCGAATTCTAGTCCGATGTTACCGCCGCCCAGAACTCCCAAGCGTTTAGGAAGTTCCTTCAGATTTTGAATGCCAGTTGAGTCATAGACATGCTCGGTTTCAGTCAGTCCAGGAATTGGCAGGACATTGGAAACGGCACCGGTATTGATAACAATAGTTTCAGCAGTCAGTTCCTCTTTTTCATCGCCAACTGTGATTTCGATGACCTTATTTGAAAGAAAATGAGCTTCCGCATCAATGATGTCGACACCAGCGCCACTGATTGCTGCGTAGTTCTTCCCGTTGAGACGGCTGGTTACAGCATTCTTTTCAGCCATGACTTGGTCGAAAGCCAGGCCTTTTTCAGCTGCGATAAGCAGGGTCTTGGTTGGGATGCAGGCGATATTGATACAGGTTCCCCCGTACATAGCCTTGCTTCGCTCAATCAAAGCAACTTTTTTTCCTTGGGACGCCATTTTGGCTGCCAATGTTTTACCGGCCTTCCCAAAGCCGATGACAATTAAATCATAGGTTAACATAATTTACCTCCATTTTTCAAAAAAGATTGTATCACATCTAGTCAGAAATTGCTGATTTCTGCTACGCTTTTTTTCTTCAGTATTTTTAGTGTTTGTTTTTATACAGACCGTCCATTTTTGAGCGATGTTTTCGCAGTTCCAGTCAGTCTGTGTTATACTAAGTTTCATTATTTATTTTAGGAGGGCAAAATGTCTATTATTACACTTATTTTGGCAAGCTTGGTTGCCTTGGAATTTTTCTACATCCTGTACTTAGAGACCTTCGCGACGACTTCTGCGGCGACAGCTCGGATTTTCGGCATGTCGCAAGAGGAGTTGGAGCAGCAGTCGGTCAATACTCTTTTCAAAAACCAAGGAGTTTATAACGGATTGATAGCTGTTTTGGTCTTGATTGCGTCCTTTGTACAGCCTAGTTCGTTTTGGCTGGGAATTTTTATGGTTTATATCATTTTGGTAGCTGCTTACGGTGCAGTGACCAGTGACCCCAAAATCCTGTTCAAGCAGGGAGGGCTGGCTATGCTGACCCTGCTTAGTTTATTTTTCTAAATAGAGTGAGGAAAATTGATTTCCCACTCTTTTTTTATATAATGATTGACTTTTTTATTAGACAAGTGTAGAATAAAATTAGAAATAGCATTAATTTAGAAAGTGCGTGGGAACGATGAAAAGATCTATTAAACGTTTGCCAGACGGGGAATTTACTATTTTAAAGGTAATTTGGCAACTGCCTACCCCGACGACTTCTGCCCGTATCATGGAAAAGCTGGGACCAGACAATCACTGGAAGCCCCAGACTTTGCTGACAGTCTTGGCTCGCTTGACTGAAAAGGGCTTTTTAGAAAGTGTCCGTAAGGGGCGTGAAAGGCAGTATACAGCCTTGATCTCAGAAGATGAGTATCTGGAAGTTGAGGCTTCGGATTTCTTGAAGCGTCACAGCGGCCGTTCAATGGGCGGTTTTGTCAAAACACTCTTTTCTTCTAACTCCTTTTCGGAAAATGAATTGAATGAGCTGCGCAGTCTGCTCAACCAAGGAAAGTAGGATGGAGGGATAAGCATGAAACAGTTCCTTCTTTCTTTTCTTCTGACCAGTTTGTCGACATCCATTTTGGTGCTTTTGCTTAGTCTGCTTTTTACGGCCTTTAAGACTAAGATTTCGGTCAGAGTGAAGTATTTTATTTGGTTTCTGATATTGCTGAGTTTTCTGTTTCCGTTCCGTCCTCAGTTTGGCTCAGGCCTGATTCGGCTGAATACAGGATCGGTAGTTCAGACAGCAGTGACTGCCACCCAGACAGGTGGAACGCAGGGCGCCTCTCAAACTGTTGAAAAGGCTGCCCAGACAAATCTGTGGGAGGCTTTTCTAAACCTGCCTTGGTTTGAAATTCTCTTTACCATCTGGCTGATTGGCTTTGTCTTTAGTATAGGAAGATACGCCTATTCTTATATTCGCTTCAGAAAGATGCTGAAGCGCTGGGGTACGGAGTTTCAGGACGAAGAAGCGATGGCTCAGCTACGAGCTGTTCAGCAGGAGATGGGAGTTAAGGGCCGGATTCGTCTGCTCCACTATCCTATGTCCCAAAGTCCTATGCTGCTAGGTTTCAGAGATATTTTAATCGTGCTGCCAGAGTTGGACTACACAGAAGAAGAGCTGCAGCTGATTTTCAAGCATGAGCTGACTCACTATAAGCACCGCGATGTTTTAGTTAATCTTTTGGGAATTTTTGCCAAGAGTCTGCACTGGTTTAATCCAGTTGTCCGCTTTGCCTGCCGGGAAACCCAGGAAGCAGGAGAAATGTACTGTGACTACGATGTTCTGAGCAGTAGAGATACAGAGTATCGGACTTTCTACGGTGAAACGATTTTGACCATGATAGACCGCAGTAAGAAGACTCCAATTGCTCTGACAACCTGCTTTTACTCTGACAAGTTTAATCTCAAGCGGCGGATTGTCGGTATTATGGATAACCGCCTGCCTAAGAGGTTTCTGTCTGCAGCCTTTGTAGTAGCAGTCCCTCTCCTTTTGCTCTTGACTAGCTCGGTCTTTGCCTTAGAAAGCCCAGAAGCTCAACAAAGCAAGCCTGTGACGGGACAAAAACAGTCTCAAGGACTCAGTCAGCGTCAGGCTTTAGCGTCCGTCTTAAAAGAGCTATCTCTTTCTGAAAAAGATATTAAAGATTTACAAATTTCGCGTGAGAAAGACACCTATAAAATCCGCTTCTCACATGGGCAAACAGCCCATGAAACCATTGTCAATGCTAAGGATGGAAAACTAATCCAATCCAAGCAGCATACCATTGTCGAAAAGACAGTAACGGTCGAAAAAGAAGTCAGTCCATCCTCGTCTGCTGCATCAACTCCAGCTGACAACAGCGCTACTGCAGGCACAGGTAATACTGGAGCAGCGGGCTCTACTGGAGCCAGTACAGCGACTGTTCAAACTCCGACTCAGAACAGTTCCTCTCATACGACAGACACCGATGATCCGGACGATGATGACCATGATGACGATTAAATAAAGGATTCTGCCAGTTTAAGTTTCTTAAAAGCTTAGACTGGTAGAATTTTATTATCTTCTCAAAGGGGGATTTTACAATCCTCCAAGAGCAGTTTGTCATCAGTTTATCTTTATTTTAGGTCGATTTTGCTTACAGTTTGTACTTAGTTTCCTAATGCTAAAAAAACTGAAAGATTATTTATCTTTTTTCTTGACATTCACAAACGACAATTGTAGAATATACTTATAAACTACATTTGTAGAATGTTTTTGAAAAATACTGCTTGGAAAGGAGAAGAAAGCAAAGCTTATCCAGACGCTTGTAGGATGCAGAGCGGAAGCTCTATTTCTTTTAAAAGCATAAACTACACTTGTAGAATCAAAGGAGAATTCAAATGAAACAAAAGCAAATCCAAACAAATTTCCAACGAATCGAAACGAAGTATATTCTTGACCGGGCAATGCTAGCTCGTCTTGAAGCTGACATGAGACCTTACCTCACCGCAGATGATTATGCGACATCAACCATTTCTAATGTGTATTTTGATAATGATGAGTTCCAGATGATTCAGGATTCTATTGCCAGAAAAGGCGGTCGCGAAAAAATGCGGATGCGGACTTATGCTGAGCAGCCGAATGATGATAGTCAAGTTTTCTTGGAAATCAAGAAGAAACGGGATGAAGTAGGTTTCAAATACCGTTTGGTTTCGAATCCTCTCTCTGTGACCAACTATATTGTGAACGGTGTGGCAGACCATACTATTTCTGATGATTGGGTCAAGGCAGAAGTGGAGCAGTTACAGGAGCGCTATATAGACTTGAAGCCAAAAATGGTGATTAGCTATGATCGCTACTCTATGAGAGGCTTGGAAGATAAAAAAGTCCGTGTGACAGTTGATTCCAACATCCGCTACCGTGATTATGATGTAGACTTGGCTTTAGGCCGCTATGGACTGCCCTTGCTGGATGACGACAAGGTAATTATGGAAATCAAGGTTCCTGGTCAATATCCTCAGTGGTTGGCTGATATTCTGAACAAATACGGTCTTGAAGACCAGTCCTTCTCAAAATACGGCAATGCCTACCTGAAAACTAAAGAAAGGCTGACTCAAACAGTCAAGGCCTAAGGAGGTAGTCTATGCTCAATCAGTTATTTAACAGTATCTACTCCTCTACGGAAGTCAAGATAAATCCTTTAGCATTGATTTTTTCACTAGCAACTAGTGTGGTTTTAGGAATTATCTTGGCCAAGGTCTATAAGCGCCAAACCATTTATACCAAGGAATTTGTCGTCACCCTCTCCCTTTTGCCAGCCATTATTTCCATTATCATCTTCTTGGTTAATGGAAATTTGGGCACCAGTGTCGCCGTAGCAGGGACTTTCAGTTTGATTCGCTTCCGGTCGGCCGCGGGTGGCTCCAAGGAGCTTCTAGCCATCTTTATGGCGACGGCTATTGGGATTACAACGGGGATGGGCTTTGTAGCACTGGGAATTGTCTTTACTCTAGCTATTTCAGGCATCTGGATGCTCTTTGAAAAGATGAGCTTTACTTCAGTCAGTCCGACCAGACGTTATGTCCAGGTTCAGGTTCCAGCTGACTTTGACTACGAAGTACTCTTTGATGCTATCTTTGAAACGACTTGTAAATCAGCCGAACTGACATCTCTCAAGTCGGCTGAAAAGAAGTCTATCAAGCTGGACTATGTTGTTGACTTGAATCCTGACATGAGCGACAGAGAGCTCATTCAGCAGTTCCTGTTCTATGATAAGGTGCAGGACATTTCCCTTTCCAAAGCTGCTAAGAAGCGTAAAACCCTCTAAGCAAAAGAAGACCAGCTGCAGCAGAGCAGTTGGTCTTCTTGTTTGTATCATAAAAAGGAGCTACATTATACTTACAGAAAATACTTGACACTCTTTTCTATATGTGGTATGATTATATAGATTTTGGACTTGAAGGGAGTGAAAAAAATGTCAAAAACAGTAGTACGCAAGAATGAATCACTTGATGATGCACTTCGTCGTTTCAAACGTGCGGTTACTAAAGCTGGTACTCTTCAAGAAACACGCAAACGTGAATTCTATGAAAAACCTTCTGTAAAACGCAAACGCAAATCAGAAGCAGCTCGTAAACGTAAAAAATTCTAATTGAACAAAAAAGCAGACTCCGGTCTGTTTTTTGTTTTGGTTATTTGGAGAGAAGAGGATGATTATGAGCAACATGAAAGAAAAAAACACTGATTTTCATCAGTGAATTCTCTTTATTTTTTCTCAGCCAACAAAGCTTTGATTTCTTGCAGGACTTCCAATTCAGTTGGTCCAGCTGGCGCTTCTTCAACTTCTTCCTTCTTCTTAGCAAGGCTTTGTGCTTTTTCAGCAGACTTGACGATGAAGAAGAGAACAGTACCGATTACCAAGAAGTTAATTACAGCGCTCAAGAAGTTACCATAAGCGATCCCGTTCCATTTCAGATCAGCAATTTGCTCCAATTTTGCAGCTTTCAAAATTGGGTTGAGGAAGAGAGGAGTGATTACGTCAGTAATCAATGAAGTGACGATTGCTCCAAAAGCGTTGGCGATGATTACACCGACTGCCAAATCAATCACGTTCCCGCGCAGCAAGAATTCTTTAAGATCCTTTAACATTCTTTCTTTCCTTTCAAGAATTTATTAATGAGATTATATTATAGCTTATTTATATGACATCCTCAAGATATTTGCTTGTCAAATATTTTACATTTGCATCATTTTAGTATAAAATATAGAATGATATTCTATGATAAATTGGAGGTATTGTCTCTTGATTGATAAAGAAATCATTTCTGAAATTAAAAACAGCGTCAATATCGTCGATGTCATAGGAGAAACAGTGGCCTTGACTAAGGCCGGGCGGAATTATCTGGGACTCTGTCCCTTTCATGGCGAAAAGACGCCCTCTTTTAACGTTGTAGAGGACAAGCAGTTTTATCACTGTTTTGGCTGCGGCAAGTCGGGCGATGTCTTCAAATTCATTGAAGATTATCGAGGCGTTTCCTTTATGGATGCTGTGCAGATTGTAGCAGAGCGGGCAGGGATTCCCTTGGCTGTAGAGACAGCGGGCAATGACCGACCGAGACAAAGCCATCCGCATCAGGCTCTCTACGATATCCATACTGAGGCAGCGAAGTTTTACCATGCGGTCCTGATGACGACTAAGATGGGAGAGGAAGCGCGGGCTTATCTCTACCAGCGGGGTCTGACAGATGATGTTCTTAAGCATTTTCAAATCGGGCTGGCTCCTAATGAGGGCAATTATCTTCATAAGAGTATGGCTGGCAAGTTTGATGAGAATACCATCATGAACTCAGGCCTCTTCAATCTAGCGGAGAATAATCTGGTCTATGATGCTTTTCAGAACCGGATTATGTTTCCCCTGACCAATGACAGTGGGCAGGTTGTGGCCTTTTCCGGGCGGATTTGGCAAGAGGCGGCTTCAGACGGCCATCAGGCCAAGTACAAAAACAGTCGTAGCACCGCTATTTTCAATAAAAGCTACGAGCTCTATCATCTGGATAAGGCCAAGCCGGTTATCAAGAAGAGCCATGAGGTTTATCTGATGGAAGGCTTCATGGATGTGATTGCGGCTTATCGAGCTGGGATTGAAAATGCGGTGGCCTCTATGGGAACTGCTCTGACGCCTGAGCATGTCCAGCATCTGAGTAAGTATTGTAAGAAGATTATCCTGTCTTACGATGGAGATAGGGCTGGGCAGGCGGCGACTGCTAAGGCTTTGGATGAGCTGAGAGATATGACGGTGGAAATTGTTCGGATTCCTGATAATTTGGACCCCGATGAATTTCTCGCTAAAAATTCTGAGGAAGATCTGCAGCATTTGCTAAGTAAAACGCGAATAAGTAATGTGGAGTTTCTGCTGCATCATCTGAAACCAGATAATATTGAAAATCTACAGGCTCAGATTGAGTTTGTAGAGAAGATGGCGCCGATTATTGCGAAGACCAAGTCCATCACAGCTCAGAACTCCTATATTTACATGCTGGCTGAGTTGCTGCCGGACTTTGACTATCAGCAGGTGGAGCAGACTGTAAATAACAGTCGGCTGGCTGAGCGATCTAGTCGCAGTCAGGAGGTGCTCACTCAGCAGTCTCAACCAGTCGTCATGCAGTTTTCGCCTTCGAACCGGCTGACTCGTCTCATGAGGGCGGAAAATCATATCTTCCACCGCATGATACATCATCCTTTGATTTTGAACCAATACAGGCTGAGAGAAGACTTTGTCTTTGACTCAGAGGACTTGCAGGTCTTGTATGAGATTTTGCTGGCGAATGGTGAGGTGACACCGCAGGATTTATCCCAGCTGCCAGATCATGTTCAGCAGGCTTGGTACCGCGTTTTAGAAGAAGACTTGCCGGATGAGGTTTTGGAAGATGAATTGAAAGAAGTGGAAGCAACCAGAGAGCGGGAGATTTTGCGCAAGCATAATCAGTTTATTAGTAAGAAGATTCGAGAAGCCTCTCACAGCGGAGATACGGATACGGCCCTGTCCGAGCTGGAGCGCTTGATTGAGCAAAAAAGAAGAATGGAGTAGGAATGGCTACAAAACAAAAAGAAGTAACAACATTAGACGTTCAAATTGCAGAATTTATCCGCAACCACAAGCAGACAGGGGTTGCGACAGATGATGAAATCAATGACCAGCTGGTCATCCCTTTCACTTTGGACGCTGATGGAATTGAGGATTTGCTGCAGCGCATCCAGGATGCTGGCATCTCAATTACAGATAAGGAAGGAAATCCCAGCGCGCGCGTCTTAAATAACGAAGAGGAAGAAGCGGAGTTGACGGATGAAGAACTCCTAGGTAGCAATTCAGCTAAGGTTAATGATCCAGTCCGCATGTATCTGAAAGAAATCGGGGTTGTGCCCCTTCTCAGCAATGAAGAAGAGCAGGAACTGGCTATCTTGGTAGAACAGGGAGACTTGGAAGCCAAGCAGCGTCTGGCTGAGGCCAACCTTCGTCTGGTTGTTTCCATTGCTAAGCGTTATGTCGGCCGTGGTATGCAGTTCCTTGACTTGATTCAAGAAGGAAATATGGGGCTGATGAAAGCCGTTGATAAGTTTGACTACACCAAAGGATTTAAGTTTTCAACTTATGCGACTTGGTGGATCCGTCAAGCCATTACCCGTGCGATTGCTGACCAAGCTCGGACCATTCGGATTCCGGTCCATATGGTGGAAACCATTAACAAGCTGGTCCGCGAGCAACGCAATCTCTTGCAGGAATTGGGTCAAGACCCGACGCCAGAGCAAATCGCTGAGCGTATGGATATGACCCCTGACAAGGTTCGTGAGATTCTCAAGATTGCTCAAGAGCCAGTTTCCTTGGAGACCCCTATCGGTGAGGAAGATGACAGTCATCTGGGAGACTTTATCGAAGATGAAGTGATTGAAAACCCAGTCGACTATACTACTCGTGTCGTCCTTCGTGAACAGCTGGATGAGGTCTTGGATACGCTGACAGACCGCGAGGAAAACGTCTTGCGTCTGCGCTTTGGTCTGGACGATGGAAAAATGCGGACACTAGAAGATGTCGGCAAGGTCTTCAATGTAACCCGCGAGCGGATCCGCCAGATTGAAGCCAAGGCCCTGCGTAAACTTCGCCATCCAAGCCGTAGCAAACCACTCAGAGACTTTATTGAAGATTAAAAAGTGAAGAGCAAGGAGGGGCAGAGCAGGAAAGCGTCAAGTCGGCAATCCTAGCTGCAAAGAAAAGCCTCCTCGAGCTAACTTGAAATTTCTGCTATATCTATAAGGAGGATATTGTATGTCAGAAAAAAAATACACCCCTGAAGAAGTTGAAAAGATTAAAACGCGTATTTTAGAGAGCTTGGAGCAGGTCATCGACCCAGAGTTGGGGATTGATATTGTCAATCTAGGTCTAATCTATGAAATCCGTTTTGATGAGACCAATGGGGAAACGGAAATCGATATGACCCTGACAACCATGGGGTGCCCTCTGGCGGATCTTCTGACGGACCAGATCTATGATGCCATGTCAGATGTTCCAGAGGTTACCAAGACGGATGTTAAGTTGGTTTGGTACCCTGCTTGGACGGTGGAAAAGATGAGCCGCTATGCTCGAATTGCTTTGGGGATTCGTTAAGAACTGATAGTAAGTGCTGGCCTGCTGTTTGCAGGCTTTTGCTTTCTTTAGTAGATTCTGTTATAATGTTCTTATTGTCTTGGGGTCGTTACGGATTCGACAGGCATTATGAGGCACATTTTGCAACCCATCTAGCGGATGTAAAACGCCAGTTAAATATAACTGCAAAAAATAACAATTCTTACGCTGTAGCTGCCTAAAAACCAGCCAGCGTGACCCGATTCGGATTGCTTGTGTCTGATGACAGGTCTTATTATGAGCAAGCTACGGCAAAATCTAGTCTAGGGATTTTGCAAGAGATTGATAGACTCGCTTGACTTGGGCTTGAGCTATGTGTCAAAGTGAAGTTAAACCAATACATAGCCTATGGTTGTAGACAAATGTGTTAGCAGGTGTTTGGACGTGGGTTCGACTCCCACCGGCTCCATTATTTTAAGGTCTTTCTAAAACGTTGAGAAATCAGCGTTTTTTGCTTTTACGATGTTCAGGAAATCTTGATTTCTATCTGAAAAAGTAATACAATGATGTTAGTGACGACAAAGGAAATATTTGTATTTCTATTGGGTTGATTTCATAAGTATTAAGGGAAGTTTGATATGAGTTTTTTTAAGAATCTGTTTGGTAAGAAGCAAGAGGAAGAGAAAGTAGAAAAGGTTGAAGAAGCAGTGCTTGATGTGCCTTCTGAAGATCCTTTTCCGAGTGAGTGGGGCTCTTTCTCAACCTATATAGATGACAAGTTGGCTAGTATCCGTCTGAATCTAGCTTTGGCTGATGAGGCTCCCTATCCTCTCTATGCTTATGCTATGAGGCTCAAGGTAACGCTCCTCCAGTACGATGGGGAGACAGGTTTTCCATCTAGTGATGAGTTTAAAGAGCTGAATGTGATTGAGGACCGGCTTTCTGAGGCTTTAGGGCAAGTCGGTGGCATTCATGTTGGTGTGATTACGACAGATGGAAATATTGAGTTTTACTACTATCTGCAAGACAAGAAAAGCCATCTGGAGCCAATTGCGAACGTGATGCGCGACTTTCCAGATCGCCGCTATGACTCGGCAACCCTAGAAGACGAGGAATGGAATCAGTACTTTGACTTTCTCTATCCTAATGAATACGAGTATCAGACCATTCTTAACCAGCGGGTCTGGTACCAGCTAGAGCAGGATGGCGATGATCATAGTCAGGAGCGCGAGATTGACCATTGGGCCTATTTTGCTTCGGAGGAAGATCGAGATGGTTTCCTAAAGGATGTCGAAGAGCTGGGCTATAGCCTCGTATCTGCTGAAAAGATAGAAGATGCGGACAAACCATATCAGCTGCACGTGATTCGTATGGATACGACGGAAATCTTTGAATTGAACCAGAATGTTTGGACTTTGGTTGAATTTGTGAAAAAATTTAACGGAAACTATGGCGGTTGGGGCTGTAATGTGGTATAATGGTTAAAGTTTTGAGAAAGCTGGGCTTTCTCTTTTATGGAAGATTACTCAAGAGGCTTAAGAGGCTGTGTTGGAAACGCAGTAGGCGTGTAAAAGCGTGCGTGGGTTCGAATCCCATGTCTTCCGTTCAATTCAGAAACGCTTCGGCGTTTTTTTGCTATTCTAGACTTTTTTATAATTTTCACATAATTGTAATAAAGGATTCTGCCCTTTTTTATTAGCTTGTGATAAAATAGAACAGTATAATATTTTTAATAGTGATAAGATTATTATGAGGGGAATACATGTTTTTTAAACGCCAAAAAGGTAAGTATCATGAAGTAGAGCGTGTGACTCGTTTTAAGCTGATTAAATCGGGTAAGCATTGGCTGCGTGCTGCGACATCACAGTTCGGCCTTTTTAGATCAATGAAGGGGGGAGGCCTTTCATCGATCGAGCTCAAGGTAACGGAAGAACAAGTTACCGATAAGAAGAGCGGCATAGACTTTTTGAGGGGCATTGTCGCCACGGGAGCGGTGCTGGGCGGAGCTGTTGTGACAAACACAATCGTCCATGCGGAAGAAGATCTGGCTTTGGAAAAAGTCATTGACACGACAGACGTTTTAGCGACACGTGGTGAAACAGTTTTAGGAGAAGAAAGCAGTGCTGCTGAAGCAGCAACCGCAACGGCAAGCTCACATACTGAGTCAGAGTCTCTATCAGATACATCCTCAGCCAGTGCCAGTGCTTCTGTCAGTGCATCTATCTCTGCCAGCATCTCAGCTTCAGAGTCAATGTCACAGTCTAGCTCTGCCTCTATCAGTGCCAGCACATCTCAGGCAGTCTCAGATTCCTTAAGTGCATCAGAGTCTCTTTCAGTGTCTTCAAGTACATCTGATTCAGTGAGTGCAAGCGCTAGTGCATCAGAGTCAGTCTCTGCCAGTCAGTCACCTATCTCTTCTACATCGGAGAGCGGGGCTTCTACAAGGAGCCAGAAACAAGCATCAGAAGCTTCTAGCCAGACAGGTCGGAGAAGAACGCGTCGGGCAGTAATTGAAGCTGGTCCTAATGTTGAATATCATGATGTAAAAGGGGACATGATTCAAAGTGTCACAACAAGTTTTGATGATACTACTCGACTTTTGACTTGGACGATTAACCTAACACCAAGACAAGTGAAGTCTAATCTTGGTGCACTAGTATCTATAAGTGGTAATCAGGAAACTCGTACAGTAACGATAAACGGTAAAAATGCTGCAAATGGTGGAGTCTACAATTCAGGCGGCGCTTGGAATCTGTATACTAGTGAATCTGTTAACAATAATGTTCTCAGAATTACTACTCAAGTAAACGATACCGGTGGGGAAGTCAAACTTGGACTCCGCTTAGTAACAAGTGATAAAAAAATTACCAATACAAACCTACCGCTTGAGTTTGAACAAGTTGCTGCTACGACAAATGGAAGTTGGGATAAAGCAGGATATAACACAACGGTTGTTGAAAAGGACACAGAAAGACCAGTTGTTGATGTTCCAAGTGAAATTACTGTTTATCGTGGTGAGTCATTTGAATATTTTGCGACAGTAACAGATAATTCAAATGCTTTTGATTTGGCTAAAACGGTTGTTCGCTGGTTATATAATAACCAACCTGGTAGAGGCACTGAATGGTTGCAGTATTCTGTGACTCAAGTAGGGAATCAGTTAAAAGTTAGAATTTTTGGTAATGTTCCAATAGACACAACAATTGGTGATTACACTCGTTATGTTGTAGCTACGGATGCCGCGGGAAATGTAAATGTAACTCGGAAAGAAATGGATGATGCTGCGAAGGTAGCTGAAGTCAATGGTCAGTTTAAACTGATTATTCGATTTAGAATTAAGACACCCGAAAATACCGTATTTGTCAATAATCCAAATCAATTAACAGAAGTAGAAAAAAATTTAGTTCGTGAAGCTGTCAAGAAGAGCAATCCCGATTTAAGAGCTCAAGATGTTTTAAATTCCAATTACGTCACTGGTATTACTGTCTCAAACAATGGTACAACGACTATCACATATAGAGATGGTAGAAAAGACATTATTGACGGAAGTAAATTTATTGATACAAGAGATGGAAGTACTTCCAAATCTGCAAGCACCTCCGCATCCGTCAGTGCCTCTACCTCAACAATCGAATCTATTGCGGAAAGTAAGTCAGCCTCTGCTAGTGCCTCAACTTCAGCAAGCAGTTCGGCGTCTACGAGTGCTTCTGTGTCAATTAAGACCTCTGCGTCCACTAGCGCATCGGTAAGTGCTAGTACTTCGGCATCAACGAGTGCGTCTACAAGCGCAAGTACGTCTGCGTCGACTAGCGCGTCAGTAAGCGCAAGCACGTCTGCGTCAACCAGCGCGTCCGTAAGCGCAAGCACCTCCGCATCAACGAGTGCGTCTGTAAGTGCAAGTACCTCGGCATCAACGAGTGCGTCTGTAAGTGCAAGTACGTCTGCTTCAACGAGTGCGTCAGTATCTGCAAGTACATCCGCTTCAACCAGCGCGTCAGTATCTGCAAGTACGTCTGCATCGACGAGTGCATCAGTGTCTGCAAGCACGTCCGCTTCAACGAGTGCATCCGTAAGCGCCAGCACCTCAGCATCGACGAGTGCATCTATAAGTGCCAGTGAGTCCG
>NZ_LSJN01000033.1:0-52369 GCF_001557225.1 Streptococcus sp. CCH8-C6 | reverse complement strand
CCTTGGCGGATCGTATCGTTATCATGTCAGCGACCAAGAATCCTGCTGGAACTGGAACGATTGGACGGGTGGAGCAGATTGGTACGCCGCAGGAAGTCTATAACAACCCAGTTAATAAGTTCGTTGCTGGCTTCATTGGCAGCCCAGCTATGAACTTCATCCCAGTTAAGCTTGAAGGGAATGAGATTGTCGCAGAAGGTCTGCGCTTGACTGTGCCAGAAGGAGCTCTCAAAGTTCTGCGGGAGAAAGGTTACGAGGGCAAGGAGCTGATCTTCGGTATTCGTCCGGAAGATATCAATGCGGAAGCTGCTTTCTTGGAAACTTTCCCGAATTCAGTTGTGCATGCCAAGATTTCTGTTTCAGAATTGCTGGGAGCAGAGTCCCACCTCTACTGCCAAGTGGGTTCTAGTGAGTTTGTGGCGCGTGTGGATTCACGGGATTACCTAGAAACTGGTGCAGGTATTGACCTAGGCTTTGACCTTAATAAAGCGCACTTCTTTGATCCAGAGACAGAGAAGACAGTCTATTAATCAGTTGATAAATAAATAACGCAGACAGTCCTGTCTGCGTTTTTAAAATGGCTGTTATAACAGCGTTTTTTACTGAAAGAAGCTTAGATTTTTTCTTGTTTTAGTTTTCCGATAAGAATATCGGCTGAAATAGTAGCATTTGTAAGCTGCTCCCAATTGATTAGATTTTTTTCAACATGAAAGAGTAAAGGAGTCATCTGCAGCAGGGCAGTTTTCTCCTCAGAATGCAGAGTATGGGTTGATTCTACGGTCTTTCTAGATAGGATGGTAAAGTGCTTCTGGAAATGCTGGATGATATCTTGATTAGAATAATCTTTCCTGTCCAGATACTGAGCAGCTTTTTGACGAATTTCTTTCAGATGATTCTCTGTTGGGATGACTTTAATGATAAGTCCCTCTTTTTTCAATACTCGTTGAAATTCATGATAGTTGGCTGGTGAGAAGATGTCCAGTAAGACATCCATGCTTTGATCCTGAACGGGTAAGTGTGCCAAATCCCCGACGAACCATTTTACAGTCAGGCTCTGATCACTTTTGGCAGCTAGTTGGATAGAATCTTTGGATAGATCAAAAGCGTAAATTTCTTTGTTGGGGAATTTTTCCTGAATTTTTCGAGCATAGTAGCCCTCTCCGCAAGCGACGTCTAGAATGGTCTGTTCTTTAGGCAGGGTCTGCAGCAGATCCTGCAACTCATCTAGAATATGCTGATAAAAGCCGGCTTCCAAGATGACTTGCCTATTTTGAAAGCTTGTTTTGTCATAGTCTTTAGCTTGTTTGACCTGGGGAGCTAGATTGACATAACCGAATTTGGCGATGTCGTAGGAATGGCGATTAAGACACTTGAGGCTGCTTTCTTCCATAGCCAAGCTTTGCTGGCAAAGTGGGCAGGCCAGAGCCGAAGCTTGGGCAAAGCGGGCGAGTTTTGGTTTCATGAGAACTCTCTTTCTATCTGTTTTTATAAAGTTGAATGTCCTTTCCTTGGTAAGACATAGAAAAATCCGATTCAGGTAATCGGATTTTTATCTTTAGTAGGTAAGGACAAAGTATTTCTTTTTACCACGGCGGATAACTGTCAGCTCGTCTTCCAGTTTATCTGAGGCGCTGAGAACATAGTCTAAATCTTGGATGCGCTCGCCATTGAGGTAGATAGCACCGTTTTGGACGTCCTCGCGAGCTTGACGTTTGGAGTTTACCACACCGGCTGTCACAAGCAGTTCTACAATATTGAGGTTGTCTTCTGCTTGGACCTGATAGTTAGGCACACCGCGCAAACCTTGTTTGAGTTCCTTGACAGATAGGTTCTTGATATTTCCGGCAAAGAGCTGCTCAGTGATATTGAGAGCTTCCTGGTATGCTTCTTGACCGTGAACCAGACTGACCACTTCGCGTGCTAGGACTTTCTGCGCCAAGCGTTCGTGTGGTGCTGCTTCAAACTGTTGGCGAATCTCTTCGATCTCATCCAAGGATAGGAAGGTGAAGATTTTCAAGAAGCGGATAGCGTCTGCGTCCATGACATTCATCCAGAATTGGTACATTTCATAAGGAGAAGTCTTGTCAGGATTGAGCCAGACAGCATTGCCTTCTGATTTACCAAATTTTTTGCCAGTAGCGTCGGTAATGAGCGGAACGGTTATTACATGGCCAGTCTTGTCAGCCTTGCGGCGCAGGAGCTCTGTACCTGCTGTCATATTGCCCCATTGGTCAGAACCACCGATTTGCAGGGTTACGCCATGGTTTTGATTGAGGATATAGAAGTCATATCCTTGCATGATCTGGTAGGCGAATTCTGTATAGGAAATCCCTGTCTCAATCCGGCTCTTGACGGAATCTTTACTCATCATGTAGTTGACAGTGAAGTATTTGCCGACGTCACGCAGGAAGTCGATAAAGCTGATGCTGCTAAACCAGTCATAGTTGTTGACCATTTCGGCCTTATTATCACCCTTTTCAAAGTCCAGAAAGCGAGAAAGCTGATCTTGGATAGATTTCACCCAGCCTTCCACAGTTTCCTTGGTTTGGAGGCTGCGTTCTGCATCCCTAAAGGATGGATCGCCAATCAATCCAGTTGCTCCTCCGACCAGAGCGTAGGGTTTGTGTCCGGCTAGTTGCAAGCGACGGCTGGTCAGAATGGCTACCAAGTGGCCAAGGTGCAGGCTGTCAGCGGTCGGATCGTATCCACTATAATAAGAGACTTGTCCTTCTTCTAAGGCCTTGCGTAAAGCTGCTTCATCAGTAGTTTGGAATACCAAGCCACGTTCTTTTAGCTCATCAAAAATGTGCATCATGTCTCTCCTATTCTAAAAGCCAAGAAATTGGCTTATCTATATTTTAAATTTATGTTACTCTATTGTATCATAAAGCTTTTAAATAGCAATGTTTCCTTGAAATAAATCATAGATATTTGGTATAATGGGAAGATAACAAGGAGAATCAAACTTGGAACAATTAATAGAGAAATTAAAAGAGTTCTGGGGAAAAACCCAGCAGTTTACCAAAAAAATACATCTTCCAGAATGGAGCAAGAAAATCGCTAGTAGCAACAACGGCTGGTCTATCGGTGATGTTTTTGCTGTTTTCTTGCGGACTTTTAAACTTCTGATGAATATGGCTTTTGTGTTTATCTTCTTCGGTGGCGTAATCGGTGCTGGGATTGGGATAGGCTATGCAGCTAGTCTTTTCAGTAAGGTGGAAGTGCCCAAGCAGGAAGAGTTGGTCAAGCAGGTGAATAATATTTCTGGTATTTCTAAGCTTACCTATGCCGATGGCAGTTTGATTGCAGAAGTGGATAATGATTTACTCCGCATCCCAGTTAAGAGTGACGCCATCTCTGAAAATGTAAAAAAAGCCGTTATCGCTACAGAGGATGAGAACTTTGAAACGCATAACGGAGTGGTGCCCAAGGCTGTGCTTCGGGCTACGCTCGGATCTGTTGTCGGAGTTGGTTCTTCTAGCGGGGGGTCAACCATTACCCAGCAGTTGATCAAACAGCAGGTGGTGGGCGATGCACCGACTTTCAAGCGGAAAGCAGCGGAGATTGTTGATGCGCTGGCTTTGGAGCGCTACATGTCCAAGGATGATATTTTGACCACCTACTTGAACGTTTCGCCTTTTGGGCGCAACAATAAGGGGCAGAATATCGCCGGTGTGGAAGAAGCTGCTCAAGGGATTTTTGGTGTTTCTGCTAAGGATTTGACTGTGCCCCAGTCTGCTTTTATTGCCGGCTTGCCACAGAGTCCGATTGTTTATTCGCCTTATGCAGCCGATGGTAGTCTCAAGAGTGCTGGGGATATGGCTTTGGGATTGGAACGTGCCAAGGATGTACTCTATAATATGTATCGGACAGGCCATCTAAGTGAGAAAGAGTACAAGGAATATAAAGAGTACGATCTGACTAAGGATTTCAAGCCTTCTGAAGGTTCGGAAAAAAACACACATAATTATCTGTATTTCACAGCTTTGGAAGAAGCCCAGTCTGTTATGTACGATTATCTGGTTCAACGAGATAATGTTTCTCAACAAGAATTGAAGAATAATGCTACAGTTAAATCTTATAAGGAGTTAGCAGATAAGGAATTACGTGAAGGTGGCTACACAGTTACCACTACTATCAATAAAAAAATCCATAACGCTATGCAAAATGCAGTAGCCAACTATGGTGGCGTCTTGGATGACGGGACTGGTGCAGTTGAAGTGGGAAATGTCCTCTTGGATAATAAGACAGGTGCTGTGATTGGCTTTGTAGGAGGCAGAGACTATGCTTCCAATCAGAATAATCACGCCTTTGATACGGAGCGCTCACCAGGTTCGACTATTAAGCCGATTCTGGCTTATGGGATTGCTATTGACCAAGGTCTGATGGGCAGCGCCAGCGTTCTTTCTAATTATCCAACTAACTTTTCAAGCGGCGATCCAATCATGCACGTAGACAGCCGTGGTACAGCCATGATGGACCTGCAAGAAGCGCTTAATACTTCTTGGAATATCCCGGCTTATTGGACTTACCGCGGATTACGCGAAAAAGGTGTCAATGTCCGTGGCTATATGGAAAAAATGGGCTATTACATCGATGACTACAGCATTGAGAGTCTCCCGATGGGCGGCGGAATCGAAGTATCTGTAGCTCAGCATACCAATGGCTTCCAAACCTTGGCTAATAATGGAACCTACCAGAAAAAATACATGGTTGAAAAAATCACAGACAGAGACGGCAAGGTGATTTACCAGCATAAGGCCAATCCTGTTCAGGTATACAGCCCGGCAGCAGCTACGATTATGCAGGACCTCATGCGGGGGGTTATCAATTCTGGAGCGACTACGACCTATAAATCCAGAATCAGTCAGGTCAACGGAACCTTGGCTGGAGCCGACTGGATTGGTAAGACTGGGACGACTAATAGTAATGGTGATATGTGGCTGATGCTTTCTACTCCAAAGATGACTTTGGGAGGCTGGATTGGTCATGATGATAATAGTTCTATGGCGGCGTTGACTGGTTATAACAATAACGCCTCCTACATGGCTTATATGGTAGATGCCATCTATCAGGCAGATCCAAATGCCTGGGGTGTTGGTGATAAGTTCACTCTTGATCCGAGTGTGATTAAGTCTGATGTACTCAAGTCTACAGGAGAAAAGCCAGGTACAGTAACGGTAAACGGCAGATCTGTTAATCTCAGTGGTCCTACAGTGCCTAGCTATTGGGCTAAAAACGGTGCTCCAACCACGACCTACCGTTTTGGTATTGGGGCGTCAGATGCGGATTATCAGAAGGCTTGGTCAGTTATTTTGGGTGGTTCTAATTCTGGTTCAAATTCTAGAATTAATCGATGAGGAACTAGCTCATCCGGAACAGTTTTTAACTTTTCAGAAAGCGGATGAAATCCTTGCAATTTCTAGCTAAATAAGGTATAATGATAACAATAATTTGTCGTGTGCTTTATTTGAAATATTGTCCAAATAGAAGCTTACAGCAGTTAAATCAAACTTGAATAAGTCAGATTTAGCTGCTCTTTTTGTGCCTATTTTTAGGAAAAACGAATTATGTAATCATAATTTAATTTTTCTGAAAATTAAACAAAAGGGACTGATTGTGGCTGTTTTGCAGCATTGTAAATGACAGAGGATTTTCCTCTGAAAACATTTCACAGAACTCGCTCTAAAAAGCGTGAGGTAAAGATACGCTTCTTCTCGCTTTATCAAGGGCTTAGTATCTTATCATAAAGGAGTAAAAACTTGGCAGGACATGAAGTTCGATACGGTAAACACCGTACCCGTCGTAGTTTTTCAAGAATTAAGGAAGTTCTTGATTTACCAAATTTGATTGAAATCCAAACGGATTCGTTCCAAGATTTCTTGGATCATGGTCTGAAGGAAGTCTTTGAAGATGTACTTCCTATTTCAAACTTTACCGACACCATGGAATTGGAATTTGTCGGCTATGAAATCCGTGAGCCTAAATATACGCTGGAAGAAGCACGTATCCACGATGCCAGCTATTCAGCGCCAATCTTTGTGACTTTCCGTCTGATTAACAAGGAAACTGGTGAAATCAAGACTCAGGAAGTCTTCTTTGGTGATTTCCCAATCATGACTGAAATGGGAACCTTCATTATCAATGGTGGTGAGCGGATTATCGTATCCCAGTTGGTGCGTTCTCCAGGGGTTTACTTTAACGATAAAGTTGACAAAAATGGAAAAGTTGGCTACGGTTCAACGGTTATTCCTAACCGCGGAGCTTGGTTAGAGTTGGAAACAGACTCAAAAGACATTGCCTACACTCGTATTGACCGGACACGGAAGATTCCATTTACCACTTTGGTGCGTGCGCTTGGTTTCTCAGGTGATGATGAGATCTTGGACATCTTTGGTGACAGCGACTTGGTGCGCAATACCATTGAAAAAGATATCCACAAGAACCCAATGGACTCTCGTACAGATGAAGCCCTGAAAGAAATCTATGAGCGTCTTCGTCCAGGCGAGCCTAAGACGGCTGAAAGTTCTCGTTCCCTTCTTGAAGCGCGTTTCTTTGATCCGCATCGTTATGACTTGGCAGCAGTTGGTCGCTACAAGATTAATAAGAAACTCAATGTCAAGACACGCTTGCTGAACCAAACAATTGCTGAGCCATTGGTAGATGCTGAAACAGGGGAAATCTTGGTTGAAGCTGGTACAGTTATGACTCGCAGTGTCATTGACAGCATTGCAGAGCAGTTGGACAATGGTTTGAACAAAATCACTTATATTCCAAACGACTCAGCTGTTTTGACAGATCCTGTAGAATTGCAGAAGTTCAAGGTTGTGGCACCGACTGATCCAGACCGCGTTGTGACCATCATTGGTAACGCAAATCCTTCTGACAAGGTACGGATTGTAACACCAGCTGACATCTTGGCTGAGATGAGCTACTTCCTCAACTTGGCTGAAGGTATTGGTCGTGTAGATGATATTGACCACTTGGGGAACCGTCGTATTCGTGCGGTTGGCGAGCTTTTGGCCAACCAAGTCCGTTTGGGACTTTCTCGGATGGAACGTAATGTTCGTGAACGGATGTCTGTTCAGGATAACGAAGTACTAACTCCACAGCAAATCATCAACATCCGTCCAGTGACTGCAGCTATTAAAGAATTCTTTGGTTCTTCACAATTGTCACAGTTCATGGATCAACACAATCCGCTGTCTGAGCTTTCTCACAAGCGCCGTCTGTCTGCCTTGGGACCTGGCGGTTTGACACGTGACCGTGCTGGTTATGAAGTGCGGGACGTGCACTATACTCACTACGGTCGTATGTGTCCGATTGAAACGCCTGAAGGACCAAACATTGGTTTGATCAATAACTTGTCTTCTTATGGACACCTTAATAAATACGGATTTATTCAAACGCCTTACCGTAAGGTAGACCGTGAAGCTGGCGTGGTAACCAACGAAATCGTTTGGCTGACAGCTGACGAGGAAGATGAATTTATCGTAGCGCAGGCCAACTCTAAGCTGAATGAAAAAGGCGGCTTTGCTGAGCCTATCGTTATGGGACGCCACCAAGGTAATAACCAAGAATTCCCATCAGATCAAGTAGATTACATGGATGTGTCACCTAAGCAGGTAGTTGCCGTAGCGACAGCATGTATTCCTTTCTTGGAAAATGACGACTCTAACCGTGCCCTCATGGGTGCCAACATGCAGCGTCAGGCTGTGCCTTTGATTGATCCAAAAGCACCTTATGTTGGTACTGGTATGGAATACCAGGCTGCCCACGACTCTGGTGCAGCGGTCATTGCCCAGCATGATGGTAAGGTTACCTATGCGGATGCAGACAAGGTTGAAGTCCGCCGTGAAGATGGTTCTCTTGATGTTTACCAAATTCAAAAATTCCGCCGTTCCAACTCAGGAACTGCTTACAACCAACGTACCTTGGTAAAAGTTGGCGATGTCGTTGAAAAAGGCGACTTTATCGCTGACGGACCTTCTATGGAAAATGGAGAAATGGCTCTGGGACAAAACCCAATCGTTGCCTACATGACATGGGAAGGTTACAACTTCGAGGATGCGGTTATCATGAGTGAGCGTCTGGTGAAAGACGATGTCTACACCTCAGTTCACTTGGAAGAATACGAATCAGAAACGCGCGACACTAAGCTTGGCCCAGAAGAAATTACCCGCGAAATTCCAAACGTAGGGGAAGATGCCCTACGCAATCTGGACGAAATGGGTATTATCCGCATCGGGGCGGAAGTTAAAGAAGGCGACATTCTTGTAGGTAAAGTGACCCCTAAGGGTGAAAAAGACCTTTCTGCTGAGGAACGTCTCTTGCACGCTATCTTCGGAGACAAGTCTCGTGAAGTCCGCGATACCTCTCTGCGTGTGCCACACGGTGCCGACGGAGTGGTTCGTGATGTGAAGATCTTTACCCGTGCTAATGGTGATGAATTACAATCTGGCGTTAATATGCTGGTTCGCGTCTACATCGCTCAAAAACGTAAGATCAAGGTCGGAGATAAGATGGCCGGTCGTCACGGAAACAAGGGGGTTGTATCCCGTATCGTTCCTGTGGAAGACATGCCTTACTTGCCAGACGGAACACCAGTTGATATCATGTTGAATCCACTCGGGGTACCATCTCGTATGAACATTGGTCAGGTTATGGAGCTTCACCTTGGTATGGCAGCACGTAACTTGGGCATCCATATTGCGACACCAGTCTTTGATGGAGCAAGCTCAGAAGACCTCTGGGATACAGTGCGCGAAGCTGGTATGGATAGTGATGCTAAAACCATTCTCTACGATGGACGTACCGGTGAGCCGTTTGACAACCGTGTATCTGTCGGTGTCATGTACATGATCAAGCTCCACCACATGGTAGATGACAAACTCCATGCCCGCTCAGTAGGACCTTACTCAATGGTTACCCAACAGCCGCTCGGAGGTAAAGCTCAGTTTGGTGGACAACGTTTTGGTGAGATGGAAGTTTGGGCCTTGGAAGCTTACGGTGCTTCTAACGTTCTGCAAGAAATCCTGACTTACAAGTCAGATGATGTCAATGGACGTTTGAAGGCTTATGAAGCTATTACCAAAGGAAAACCAATTCCAAAACCAGGTGTGCCAGAATCCTTCCGCGTTCTTGTCAAAGAATTGCAGTCTCTTGGTCTGGATATGCGCGTTCTCGATGAAGATGACAATGAAGTAGAACTGCGTGACCTAGACGAAGGTGAAGATGATGATGTGATTCACGTTGACGATCTTGAAAAAGCGCGTGAAAAAGCAGCTCAAGAAGCGAAAGCAGCTTTTGAGGCTGAAGGAAAAGAATAAGAATACACACTGATTAGAAAATGAAGAAAGGTAAGAAATAGTGGTTGATGTAAATCGTTTTAAAAGTATGCAAATCACCCTAGCTTCTCCAAATAAGGTCCGTTCATGGTCTTATGGGGAAGTGAAGAAACCTGAAACAATCAATTACCGAACCCTGAAACCAGAACGCGAAGGTCTTTTTGACGAAGTGATCTTCGGTCCAACCAAGGACTGGGAATGTGCCTGTGGTAAATACAAACGGATTCGTTACAAAGGAATCGTCTGTGACCGCTGTGGTGTTGAAGTAACCCGCGCCAAGGTTCGCCGTGAGCGTATGGGCCACATCGAATTGAAGGCTCCTGTTTCACATATTTGGTACTTTAAAGGAATTCCAAGCCGCATGGGGCTCACTTTGGATATGAGCCCACGTGCCTTGGAAGAAGTCATTTATTTTGCGGCTTATGTGGTGATTGACCCTAAGGATACACCGCTAGAGCACAAGTCCATCATGACGGAGCGTGAGTACCGTGAGCGTTTACGCGAGTACGGCGCAGGCTCATTTGTAGCCAAAATGGGAGCCGAAGCTATTCAAGACCTCTTGAAACAAGTGGACTTGGAAGCTGAGATTGCTGTCCTCAAAGAAGAATTGAAAACTGCTTCAGGTCAAAAACGGATCAAGGCTGTCCGTCGCTTGGATGTTTTGGACGCCTTCTACAAGTCTGGCAATAAGCCAGAATGGATGGTCCTCAATATCCTGCCGGTTATTCCGCCAGATTTGCGTCCAATGGTTCAGCTGGACGGTGGTCGTTTTGCGGCTTCTGACCTTAATGATCTCTATCGCCGTGTTATCAACCGGAACAACCGTTTGGCTCGCTTGCTGGAACTCAACGCCCCTGGTATTATCGTTCAAAACGAGAAGCGGATGCTTCAAGAAGCGGTTGACGCTTTGATTGATAACGGTCGTCGTGGTCGTCCAATCACGGGACCAGGCAGCCGACCACTCAAGTCTCTGAGCCACATGCTCAAAGGGAAGCAAGGCCGCTTCCGTCAAAACTTGCTGGGTAAACGGGTTGACTTCTCAGGTCGTTCCGTTATTGCCGTTGGTCCTACATTGAAAATGTATCAATGTGGTGTGCCGCGTGAAATGGCGATTGAGCTCTTCAAGCCGTTTGTCATGCGGGAAATCGTTGCTCGCGATATCGTGCAGAACGTTAAAGCTGCCAAACGCTTGGTAGAGCGTGGAGATGAGCGTATCTGGGATATTCTGGAAGAAGTGATCAAGGAACACCCAGTGCTTCTCAACCGCGCACCGACCCTTCACCGTTTGGGAATTCAGGCCTTCGAGCCAGTGCTGATTGACGGTAAAGCTTTGCGTTTGCATCCGCTGGTCTGTGAAGCCTACAATGCCGACTTTGACGGTGACCAAATGGCCATCCACGTACCATTGTCAGAGGAAGCCCAAGCTGAAGCTCGTATCCTCATGCTGGCTGCTGAGCACATCTTGAATCCGAAAGATGGTAAACCAGTTGTAACACCATCTCAGGATATGGTCTTGGGGAACTACTACCTAACCATGGAAGAGGCTGGCCGCGAAGGCGAAGGCATGATTTTCAAGGATATGGATGAAGCGGTGATGGCTCTCCGTAACGGCTATGTTCACTTGCATACTCGTGTTGGTATTGCAACCGATAGTCTTAATAAGCCTTGGACAGAAGACCAGAAGCATAAGATTTTGATTACAACTGTTGGTAAAATTCTCTTTAACGCAATCATGCCAGAGGAATTGCCTTATCTGCAAGAGCCAACTAATGCTAACTTGACAGAAGGTGTGCCAGCTAAGTACTTCTTGGAGTCAGGACAAGACATCAAGGAAGTCATTGAACAGCTTGAGATCAATGTTCCGTTTAAGAAGAAAAATCTGGGGAACATTATCGCAGAAATCTTCAAACGCTTCCGTACAACAGAAACATCTGCTCTTCTTGACCGCTTGAAGAACTTGGGTTATCACCATTCTACTTTGGCTGGTCTGACAGTGGGTATCGCTGATATCCCAGTTGTCGAAGACAAGGCTGAGATTATTGAAGAATCCCACAAGCGTGTTGAACAAATTACTAAACAATTCCGCCGTGGTATGATCACTGACGATGAACGCTACAATGCAGTTACTGCTGAGTGGCGGGCAGCTCGTGAGAAATTGGAAAAACGTCTGGTTGCCAACCAGGATCCGAAGAACCCTATCGTTATGATGATGGACTCTGGAGCGCGGGGTAACATCTCTAACTTCTCCCAGTTGGCCGGTATGCGTGGTCTGATGGCTGCGCCAAATGGACGTATCATGGAATTGCCAATCTTGTCTAACTTCCGTGAAGGTCTGTCCGTTCTGGAAATGTTCTTCTCAACCCACGGTGCTCGTAAGGGTATGACAGATACGGCCCTTAAGACTGCCGACTCAGGTTACCTGACTCGTCGTCTGGTTGACGTTGCCCAAGATGTGATTATCCGTGAAGATGACTGTGGTACAGATCGCGGCTTGCTCATCACTTCTATCACAGAAGGCAAGGAAATGATTGAGTCTCTGGAAGAGCGTCTCAATGGTCGTTACACTAAGAAGACGGTTAAACATCCAGAAACTGGTGCGGTTATCATTGGTCCAAATGAATTGATCACAGAAGATAAGGCACGTGAAATCGTTAATGCTGGTGTTGAAGAAGTGACAATCCGCTCTGTCTTTACATGTAACACCCGCCACGGTGTCTGCCGTCATTGTTACGGTATCAACTTGGCAACTGGTGATGCGGTTGAAGTCGGTGAAGCAGTCGGAACCATCGCTGCTCAATCTATCGGGGAACCTGGTACACAGCTGACCATGCGTACCTTCCACACGGGTGGTGTTGCCTCTAATACCGATATCACGCAAGGTCTTCCTCGTGTCCAAGAAATCTTTGAAGCCCGTAATCCGAAAGGGGAAGCGGTCATCACTGAAGTCAAGGGTGAAGTTACTGCTATCGAAGAAGATGCATCTACTCGTACCAAGAAGGTCTTTGTTAAAGGCCAAACTGGCGAAGGTGAATATGTGGTACCATTTACAGCCCGCATGAAGGTTGAAGTGGGTGACCAAGTTTCTCGTGGTGCTGCCTTGACTGAAGGTTCTATCCAGCCTAAACACTTGCTGGCTGTCCGCGATGTCTTGTCTGTTGAAACTTACCTGCTTGCTGAGGTACAAAAAGTTTACCGCAGCCAAGGGGTAGAAATCGGCGACAAACATATCGAGGTAATGGTTCGTCAGATGATTCGCAAGGTGCGCGTCATGGATCCAGGTGATACAGATCTCCTCATGGGAACTCTCATGGATATTACAGACTTTACAGATGCTAACCGTGATGTGGTTATCTCAGGTGGTGTACCTGCGACAGCTCGTCCAGTCCTCATGGGAATTACCAAAGCTTCCCTTGAAACCAACAGCTTCCTGTCTGCAGCTTCCTTCCAGGAAACAACTCGTGTCCTGACAGATGCTGCTATCCGTGGTAAGAAAGATCATCTCCTTGGCCTTAAGGAAAATGTTATCATCGGTAAGATTATCCCGGCCGGTACAGGTATGGCCCGCTACCGCAATCTGGAGCCTCAGGCTGTCAATGAAGTTGAAATTATCGACGAAGCTCCTTATATAGAGGAAAATGTAGATATTACATCTACTAATATGAACTAATAAAAAAGTCCTATCTCCAGGTGAAGATAGGACTTTTTTATGAAGTGCATTTTGACTTCGTAAAAACTTAAAGAATAGAGTTGAATCAATTAACCTTAATATAGCCTATAATATGAAAGATGCTGATAAATCTGTCTTATGTATAAATGGTCTGACACTATTTGTTTGCATGGTTAAGAACACTATCCATGAGATTACTCTTCATATTATGAAGAGTAATCTGCTTGCTTCCGTTCCAATAAAATTCTTGTTTTCTGATTTTGAGCAAAATAGTTTTGTTATCAAAGGAATTTATATATAATATACGGTACAAAGAGAGGACGAGTATGTATTGTGTAATTGAGATGTACGGGGACTATGAACCGTGGTGGTTCCTAGATGGCTGGGAAGATGATATCGTTGCAAAGAAGCAGTTTGATGATTATTATGAAGCCCTTAAGTATTATAAAAGCCGCTGGCTGCAAATGGAAGAGCAGTCACCTTTGTATAAGAGCCGCAGTGATTTAATGACAATTTTTTGGGATCCGGAGGATCAGCGATGGTGCGAGGAGTGCGATGAGGATGTTCAGCAGTATCATTCGCTGTTTTTGCTGGAGAATGAATGCAAGATTCCTAAGAGCAAGTATCGGCCAGGCTATACTAAGCAGAACGGCCTTGAAAAGCACCGAGCTTGCTCAGTCAAACTAAAATCCGCTAAGCCTCTTTAAATCGATAGAATATATTTTGCAAATCTGATAATAGAGCAGCAGAAGAGACCTAACTTGTTAGAAGTTAAGTTTCTTCCGCTGTTTTTTCTTTTTCTGGATTTTTTGCGAATAGTAAGGTGAGGAGGATGTATGGTTCAAGAAATTGCAAAAGAAATGATTAGGCAGGCTCGGCAAGAAGGAGCGCAGGATATTTACCTCATTCCTAAGACTACTTGCTATGAGCTTTATATGAGAATCGGTGATGAACGCCGCTTTATAAAGACTTATGATTTTGAGATTCTGTCAGCTGTTATCAGCCATTTTAAGTTTGTCGCAGGTATGAATGTTGGAGAGAAGCGCCGCAGTCAGCTGGGGTCTTGCGATTATGACTGTGAGGAAGCCAAGGTTTCAATCCGGCTGTCGACAGTTGGGGATTACCGTGGTTTTGAAAGTCTGGTTATCCGACTCCTTCATGACGAAGACAGGGAGCTGCGCTTTTGGTTTGAGCAATTGCCGGAGCTGCGAAAGAAAATTCAGGCTCGCGGTCTCTATCTTTTCTCGGGTCCGGTCGGCAGCGGCAAGACGACCTTGATGTACCATTTGGCTCAGCTCAAATTTTCTGGTCAGCAGGTTATGTCGATTGAAGATCCGGTTGAGATTAAGCAAGAGGCTATGCTGCAGCTGCAGCTGAACGAAACCATTGGCATGACTTATGACAGTCTGATTAAGCTGTCTCTGCGACATCGTCCTGATCTCTTGATTATCGGGGAAATCCGTGATCGAGAGACAGCTAGGGCAGTGGTTCGGGCAAGTCTGACCGGAGCTACGGTCTTTTCAACGATTCATGCCAAGAGTGTTCGCGGTGTCTATGAGCGGCTTTTGGAATTGGGCGTTAGCGAGGATGAGCTAAGAATGGTGCTGCAAGGTGTTTGTTACCAGCGTTTAATTGGGGGAGGAGGTGTCGTTGATTTTGTCAGTCAAAACTATCAAGAGCACGAAGCCGAAGTCTGGAATCAGCAGATTGATCAGCTTTTTGCAGAAGGACATATCAGTGCTGAGCAAAGGCAGACCGAAAAAATTGTCTACGCCTAAGCAGAAAAAGATTATTGAGCTCTTTCATAATCTCTTTAGCAGCGGTTTTCACTTAACAGAGATTGTAGACTTTCTGAGACGAAGTGCCTTGCTGGAGGAAGTATATGTCACTGAAATGCGGGCAGGCTTGTCAGCTGGTCAGTCCTTTTCAGAGATTGTCAGTCGACTGGGATTTTCCGACAGCGTTGTAACCCAGCTGTCCTTATCTGAGCTACATGGCAATCTGACACTTAGTCTGGGCAAGATTGAGACCTATCTGGAAAATCTGTCCAAGGTTAAGAAAAAATTGATAGAGGTAGGGACCTATCCTCTCATGCTGCTGGGCTTTTTGGTCCTTATCATGTTGGGATTACGCAACTATCTTCTGCCTCAATTAGACAGCCAGAATCTAGCTACTCAGCTGATTAATCACCTGCCTCAGATTTTTTTGTGGAGCAGCCTTGCTTGGGCCGCCTTGGTTTCAGTGGCTCTCTTTTACTATCGAAAGTCTTCCAAGATTCGTTTTTTCAGCAAACTAGCAGCTCTGCCCTTTTTTGGACGTTTGGTACAGGCTTACTTGACAGCTTATTATGCTCGTGAATGGGGAAATATGATTGGCCAGGGCTTGGAACTGAGTCAGATTTTTGCGATTATGCAGGAGCAGCCTTCCCAGCTCTTTAAAGAAATCGGAGAAGATATGGCGGCAGCTTTGCAGGGCGGTCAGGGCTATGCGGACAAGGTGGCAAGCTACCCTTTCTTTAAGAAAGAATTGTCCCTGATGATCGAGTATGGTGAGGTCAAGTCCAAGTTGGGGAGTGAACTGGAAGTCTATGCTGAAAAGACTTGGGAGGAATTTTTCCTACGTATCAATCGAGCCATGAATTTCATTCAGCCCCTAGTATTTATTTTTGTTGCCTTAGTGATTGTTTTACTTTATGCGGCAATGCTCTTGCCCATTTATCAGAATATGGAGGTTCATTTGTAATGAAAAAACTTAATACCTTAAAAGTTCAAGCATTTACCCTTGTGGAAATGCTGATTGTCTTGCTAGTTATCAGCGTTCTCTTGCTGCTCTTTGTGCCTAATCTGACCAAGCAAAAAGATGCTGTTTCAGATACAGGAACTGCAGCGGTAGTCAAGGTAGTAGAAAGCCAGGCGGAGCTGTATGAACTGAAGAATACCAATGAAAAGGCTAGTCTGAGCAAGCTAGTCAGCGCAGGAAATATCAGCCAGAAACAGGCAGATTCTTATAAGACTTACTATGGAAAACACAGTGGCGAAACTCAAGCGGTTGCCAATTAAGGCTTTTACACTGCTGGAAAGTCTCCTCGTTCTTTTTGTTGTGAGTTTTCTCTTACTGGGCTTGTCTGGCTCGGTCAGGGCTGGTTTCAATCAGGTTCAAGAGCAACTCTTCTTTTTAGAGTTTGAGAGGCTCTACCAGGAGACGCAGAGGTTGAGCTTAGCCGGTCATGAGAAGCTTTCTCTCAAGATTTCAGGACGTCAGATTTCCAATGGCTATCAAGAGCTGGACTTTCCACAAACTTTGCAGGAACATGAGCAGCAGGTCATTCAGTTTGACCGATCCGGTGGGAATTCATCACTCAGCAAAATTACTTTTCAGACGGAGGACAGGACAGTTGTTTACCAGCTTTATATGGGAAATGGCAAGTTTAAAAAGACAACGGCTTCAGGCTAGCATTCTGCTGGAAGCTCTGGTTGCCATGGCAATTTTTGCGGCTATTGCCAGTCTGCTTCTGGGACAGATTAGCCAGTCTCGTAAGGAGCAGCAGATCCTTCTGCAGCAGGAAGAGGTGCTTCGGGTAGCTCGTATGGCCCTGCAAACAGGACAAGAAGAGCTTCATATCAATGGAATTGCAGTGCGTCAGCTTAAGACAGATAAGCAGCTGCTGGTCTATCACGAAGGGGAGGTAGTTATTCGTGTCCAAAAACCTTAAAGTCAAGGCCTTTACTCTCTTGGAGGCTTTAGTAGCCTTGCTGGTTCTCAGTGGCGGTGTGTTAGTCTTTCAGGCCATGACCCAGCTCTTATCTTCAGAACTGCATCAGCAGGAAAACAATCAGCAGCAAGAGTGGCTTTTGTTTACCGACCAACTGGAGACGGAGCTTTCGCGAAGTCAATTTGACAAGGTAGAAGACAATAAAATCTACATCAGACAAGATGGCAGGGACCTGGCCTTGGGTAAATCTAAGGGCGATGATTTCCGTAAAACAGATAAGAGTGGTCGCGGCTACCAGCCGATGATTTATGGTTTGGAAGCAGCTGATGTGCGTCAGGACGGTAAGCTTGTCCATCTTCATTTTCGCTTTGAAAAAGGCTTAGAGAGGGAGTTCGTCTATCGTGTGGAAGAAGAAAGTTAAGGCGGGTATTTTACTGTATGCGCTATTGATGGCTGCTGTCTTTAGCCTGCTCCTGCAGTTTTATCTCAACCGTCAAGTCAGCAGTCAGCGTTTGCAGCTTTTCAACAGGGAAAGGACGGAAGCCTATGCAATGGCAGTTCTGACAAAAGCTACAGCCAAGGATGATAGCGGTGAGATGGAGTTTGAGCAAGGCAAGGCGGCCTACCGTAAGGAAGGGAAGGAACTGGAAATCAGCAGTCGGCTCAGCAGCGGTCATTCCTATTCTTTTACTTTTGTCATTTCTAAGAAGGATGAGGATAAAGCTAAGGAAGACAAGAAAGCAACTGACAAAAAGGAGAGAGCGGTTTCGGACAAAGCTGGTAAGTCGGACTAATATAACTGTAAAATCTTTGTAATTTTATATATCTTGGAAAGGGGCCTTATTTTTGGTATGATAGGATGAACGGAGGATTCCATGAATTTTGAAAAGATAGAACAAGCTTATACTCTGATTCTCGAAAACGTCCAGAATATCCAAAACGCTCTGGCGACCAATTTTTACGATGCTCTGATTGAGCAGAATGGCATTTACCTAGATGGAGATACTGATTTACAAGAGGTTCTGACCAAAGATGAAAAAATCCGCGCTCTGCATTTGACCAAGGAAGAGTGGCGGAGAGCTTATCAGTTTATCTTGATGAAGGCTGCCCAGACGGAGCCCATGCAGGTCAATCATCAATTCACACCTGATACAATTGGTTTTTTGATTACTTTCCTGCTGGACCAGCTGGCTCACGGAGAGGAAGTTGATGTATTAGAAATCGGCAGCGGAACAGGAAATTTAGCTGAGACTATTCTCAATCATACCCAAAAGAAGATAGACTACTTAGGTCTGGAGCTAGATGATTTATTAATTGACCTTTCTGCCAGCATTGCAGAGGTTATGAACTCTAAGGCTCACTTTGCTCAGGGTGATGCGGTTCGGCCTCAGGTTCTGAAAGAGAGTGATATCATTATCAGTGATTTACCGGTCGGTTATTATCCAGACGACAGTATCGCCTCTCGCTATGAAGTGGCTAGTCCGGATGAGCACACTTATGCCCATCATCTCCTGATGGAGCAATCGCTCAAATATCTGAAGCCAGGTGGTTATGCTATATTTCTGGCGCCAAATGATCTCTTGACCAGCGCTCAAGCTCCTCTTCTGAAAAAATGGCTCCTAGCCAAGGCTCAGTTTATTGCGATGATAACCTTACCAGAATCTATTTTCTCAAGCAGCAAGCATGCCAAAACTCTTTTTGTCTTGAGGAAGCAAGAAGCGAATAACATTCAGCCCTTTATCTATCCTCTTCGGGATTTGCAGGATCATGATGAAATGTTTAAATTCCGTCAAAGTTTTCAAAACTGGTACAAAGATAGTGAAATTCAAACAAAATTTTGATATAATGATTTTGAAAACGCTTAAAGAGGTGAAGAAATGTCGAAAACAATTTCTATTAATGCAGGAAGCTCAAGCTTAAAATGGCAACTCTACTTGATGCCGGAAGAAAAGGTCTTGGCTAAGGGCTTGCTGGAACGGATTGGTCTCAAGGATTCTATTTCAACAGTGAAGTTTGATGGTCGGTCAGAGAAGCAGGTTCTTGATATTGCAGATCACACGCAGGCCGTAAAAATTTTGCTGGATGATTTGAAACGCTTTAATATCATTGAATCTTATGATGAAATTACCGGTGTGGGCCATCGTGTTGTGGCTGGCGGTGAATACTTTAAGGATTCAGCTCTCGTTGATGAAGAAGTGATTCAAAAGGTAGAGGAGTTGTCTCTTCTGGCTCCATTGCATAATCCAGCCAACGCTGCAGGCATCCGTGCTTTTAGAGAAATTCTGCCAGACATTACCAGCGTGGTGGTCTTTGACACCTCTTTCCATACAACTATGCCGGAAAAAGCATATCGCTATCCGATTCCGACTAAATATTACACTGAAAACAAGGTCCGCAAGTACGGAGCTCACGGTACTAGCCATGAGTATGTAGCCAAGGAAGCTGCTAAAATTTTGGGACGTCCAATTGAAGAACTCAAACTTATCACTTGCCATATTGGTAACGGAGCTTCTATCACAGCAGTAGACAAGGGCGTTTCTGTAGATACTTCTATGGGATTCACACCACTTGGCGGTGTCATGATGGGAACGCGGACTGGGGATATCGACCCAGCTATCATTCCTTACCTGATGCAATACACAGATGACTTTAATACTCCCGAAGATATTAGCCGCGTTTTGAATCGTGAATCTGGCTTGCTTGGAGTTTCTGAGAAGTCAAGTGATATGCGTGATATCCATGAGGCGATGCGGGCAGGTGATGCCAAGGCTCAATTAGCCAACGATATTTTTGTCGATCGGATTCAAAAATACATTGGTCAGTATCTTGCTGTTTTGAATGGAGCTGATGCTATCATCTTTACCGCAGGAATTGGTGAAAATTCTGTGACCATTCGTGAATTGGTTATTAATGGTATTTCTTGGTTTGGCTGTGATGTAGACCCAGAAAAGAATGTGCGTGGTGCAGAAGGCGTGATTTCCAGTCCTGATGCCAAGGTCAAAGTCTTGGTTATCCCGACTGACGAAGAATTGGTCATCGCGCGTGATGTCGAACGTTTCAAAAATCAATAAATCCAAAAGCTCAGTTTGACTGGGCTTTTTATATGCTTTAAGAAAGGATTTTCTTGGTTGTTGCCCTTGAAAACATTGAGCGATTCGTTCTCATAGTCACTATCAGTATTGGCTCTCAATACGTGATATATGAAATGCTTGCAGTTAAGAATTGTCTATACAAAATAAGAAAATTGAGCTATACTAGGAAGGAAAAGGAGGAAGATATGAAAGCAATTCTAAAAAAATTAGAGTACATTCTACTGACTCTGTTTGTCTTATTTCTCAGCCAGATACCATTTATATTTATCCGACAGATGACTGCTTCTGAGAAGAATTTTTCAGCTGGACAGACTATCTTTGTGCTGGTGGTATATCTTTTGATTGTCTTTTTTGTTCTGAGAATGGCTAAGCAAGAAGAACTGCTGAGCTTAGACTTTAGCTTTTTCAAATGGTCTTCGTTTGGCTGGTTAGCTGTTTCTAATGTTGTCATGATTGGCGTCAACATGCTGGGAGCAATTATCATGCTGCTGGAAGGTCAGGCCATATCCACTGCTAATCAGGATGCCTTGAATGAATTATTTCAGCATGTACCCAAGATTCTATTAGTGGTAGGTGCTGTGATTCAGGCTCCTATCTTGGAGGAAGTAGTCTTTCGCGGCTTGATTCCTCAGAAGATTTTTACCAAGCATTATGTTTGGGGATTGGTTGTAGGAGTCATTCTTTTCGGTCTTTTTCATGGTCCAACCAATATCGGCAGTTTTGTTATCTATGCAGGTATGGGTGCTGTTTTAGCCGCGGTTGCTTACATATTTAAGCGTTTGGAAATGTCTATTTTGGCACACATGCTGAGAAATGGAGTTGCAGTACTCATCATGATACTGACAGGTTTGGTGAACAAGTAGGAAAGCAGAGAATATCTGCTTTTTTGTCATTTGAGGCACAAATTAGGACATTTGAGGGGATTTCCCCCAGCTTGCTCTTACTTCTTCTATAATGATAAGAGAAGAATGGAGAGAATATGCTGAAATTAGAGAAAATCATCCAATTGTTACTACTGGCTATGTTGACTCAGACGGGACTGCTGCTCATGATTCATCCAATGCCTCATCGCTTGGTCTTTAGTCAGGCTAATCTGCTTTTTATGGTGGGCTTGCTGGGGTTGCTTTTTTGTTGCGCCTTTTATTTTTCCAGAGAACTGCAGGAAATCAAAGGTTCTCTGCGTCAGTCAAGCAACTATCGAAACTTGCTTTTCTTGTATTTTTTGATGATTTTGGTCAATGCTGTGGGGGTTCTTCTGCTGTGTGGTAAGGAGGTGCAGTCGGGCCAGGCGGTGGATCAGATGCTGACGGAGAGTTTTCTGTCATCTTCTCTTTTGCTTCTGGGGATTGACATCGCCGTTTTATCCCCTGCGGCACCGAAATTTGTTGATAGTGGCTCCTCTCTTCGCTATCGGAAGAGCTGGGGGATTGCACTAGGTTTGCTCTGCTTTTCCCTTGCGAAAAATCCTCAGGAAACTCTGTGTTTTCTGTCCTATCTAGTTTTGGGACTGGTCTTTGCCCATCTCCTCAGGCCTTATTTTCAGCGTTTGGAGCTGTCTATGCTGGCCCATATTCTCCGAAATATGATTATTCTCAGCCTTTTACCCTTTTGCTTTTAGAAAGTGTTTTGTCAAATAGAAGAATTATGGTAAAATGGTAAATGAAACAAGGGACTAGATAAGGTCTTCTTGTGAAGTCGAGTGCAGTTCATAGGACTGAATGCTGCATCTGCTGAGAGCTTTGCGGTACACTAGATGAGTGTGCCTTTTTTGTTGAAGAGCAGGGTAGCAATAGAAATGAGATGAAAGTCAAATGGTGAATCTAAAAGCAATTGCTCCAGATGGCCGAACGGGCCTCTGTGGTATTATTAATGCGACGCCGGATTCTTTTTCAGATGGTGGGCGCTACAACACGGTTGAGACGGCATTGGCTCAGGCTAGAAAGCTGATTGCTGAGGGAGCTCACATGCTGGATATTGGTGGTGAGTCTACTCGGCCAGGCAGTCATTTTGTGGCTATTCAAGAAGAGATAGAGCGGGTAGTGCCAGTCATTGAAGCTATTCGTCGGGAAAGTGACATTGTGATTTCTGTGGACACTTGGAAGTCGGAAGTTGCTGCAGCGGCTTTGGCTGCGGGTGCAGATATTATCAACGATATTACCGGTCTTTTAGGCGATGAAAAGATGGCAGAGACAGCAGCGAAATATGGCGCGCCAGTCATTGTCATGTTTAATCCGGTGATAGCTCGTCCTCAACATGCTAGCTCAAGGATTTTCCCAGAATTTGGCTTTGGTCCAGCCTTCGCAAAGGAAGAGTTATCTCTTTTTGCAGACTTGCCAATTACAGAACTGATGTGGAAGTGTTTTGAGAAATCTTTGGAGTTGGCGGAACATGCCGGCCTTTCGCGTGATAATATCATGCTGGATCCAGGGATTGGTTTCGGTTTGACCAAGCGGGAGAATCTTCTCCTTTTGCAGGAGCTGGATAGTCTCCATCAGGCTGGTTTCCCTATTTTTCTTGGGGTTTCTCGTAAGCGGTTTCTTGTTAGTATCTTAGAAGAAAACGGCTTTAAGGTCAATCCTGAGACTCAGGAAGGCTTCGAAAACCGTGATACAGCTTCAGCCCATCTGACTACCCTTGCGGCTAGCAGAGGCGTTGAAGTTGTCAGAGTGCACGAAGTGGCTAAGCACCGGATGGCTGCTGCCGTTGGCGATGCGATTCGTCTAGCGCAGCAGACAGAAGATCTCAATCTAGGTCAGTACAAGTAAGATGAAAAAACAAGAATTACCTGATTTAAGCTGGCTGGAAGCCTATCGGACAGCCAGTCCCCATTTTGGCTTGAAGCGGATGGAGCGTTTGCTGGAGCTGCGGGGAAATCCACATTTGCGGCTGCCAGTCATTCATATTGCAGGGACTAATGGCAAGGGCTCAACCATTGCCCATCTGCGCCAACTCTTGGAGGTGAGCGGCCTGCGGGTTGCCACCTTCACCTCTCCTTATCTAGTCAGCTACAATGAGCAGATTGCCATTAATGGCAATGCGATCTCCGACCAAGACCTTCAGATATTACTTTCTATTTACCAAGAGCTTTTGGCCCAGCATGCGACAGACTCTAGCTTGCAAGGGGTGACTGAGTTTGAGATTGTAACTGCTCTAGCTTATGATTATTTTGTCCAGCAGCAGGTGGATGTGGCTATTATCGAGGTCGGCATGGGTGGGCTTTTGGACAGTACCAATGTCTGTCAGCCCTTACTGACTGCTATCACGACAGTTGGTCTGGATCATGTGGCCTTGCTGGGGGACAGTCTAGAGGCTATTGCCCAGCAGAAAGCTGGCATTATCAAGCCTGGAGTTCCCATTGTGACCGGTAGGATAGAGCCAGAGGCTCTGGCAGTAGTCGAGCAGAAGGCTGCTGAAAAAGATGCTCCGCTCTTTTCTTGGTCTCAAGACTATCAAGTGGAACATCAAGAGTCAGAGAAAGGGGAGTGCTTTTCCTTTTCGAATGTCTATCGGGCCAAAGACTCGTATCAAACAGCTCTGATGGGACTGCATCAGGCGGACAATGCTGGATTGGCTCTGCACTTGTGTGACCTATACTGCCAGTTGCAGTCGCTGCCCTTGTTGACAAAAGCAGAGGTTGAGAGGGCCTTGCTTGCTGCTGTATGGCCAGGGCGTTTGGAAAGAATATCGGATCAGCCGCTCATCCTTTTGGATGGAGCCCATAATCCTCATGCCCTGCGGTCGCTAGCAGCGACATTGGACCAGCATTATCCGACTTATAAGAAGCACATTTTATTTGCTTGTATCCAAACCAAAGCCTTGGATGATATGGTGGAGCTGTTGCAAAAGATTCCCAAAGCTGCTATAAGCTTGACAGCTTTTGCTGATCCGCGGAGTTTTTCTGAAGAGAGCATGCAAGCCTTGGCTGAGCAGCAAGGTCTGTCTTACAAAGAATGGCCGGATTATTTATCAGATTATTTAGCAGTAGAGCATGAGCCGGATGAGCTTTTGCTGATTACGGGTTCTCTTTATTTTCTGGCTCAGGTTAGAAAATCAATCCTTGAGAATCGCGAGTTAGACTTTGCTGAGCGTCCTTCTCAGTCAAGTAAATGATCAAAAAATAAAAATGAACATAGGAGCATATATGGACACGAAGAAAATTGAAGTAGCAGTTGCCCAGATTATTGAGGCGGTTGGAGAAGACGGAAGCCGCGAAGGCTTGCAGGAGACGCCACAGCGCATTGCAAAGATGTATCAGGAAATTTTTGCTGGGCTGGGCGAGACTGCTGAGGAGCATCTGGCCAAGTCTTTTGAAATCATTGACAATAATATGGTAGTGGAGAAGGATATTTTCTTTCATTCCATGTGTGAGCACCATTTCCTGCCATTTTACGGGAAGGTTCATATCGCCTATGTGCCTAATGGTCGGGTAGCAGGCTTGTCCAAGCTTGCCCGAACGGTAGAGGTCTATGCCAAGAAACCGCAGATTCAAGAGCGATTGACCGTAGAGATTGCTGAGGCCTTGATGGACTATCTGGGTGCTCAAGGAGCCTTGGTCTGGGTGGAAGCTGAGCATATGTGTATGAATATGCGCGGAGTCAGAAAGCCTGGCACTGCAACGGTTACTACAGCGGCACGCGGCGTTTTAGCGACGGACAAGGATCTGAAAAATGAAGCTTACAAGCTGATGGGACATTGATCTTATAAGTGGTGGAGCATGTTAGGAAAGGTTAGATAGTTTTATCAAGGATAAAATGCAGAAACTTGAATCAGAAAGGATAAGAAAATGGATCAGCTGCGCATTAAGGATTTGGAAGTGTATGCTTATCATGGTCTGTTTGGAGCAGAGAAGGAGTTGGGCCAGCGTTTTGTGCTGGATCTGATTTTGGACTATGATATGACTCGGGCTGCCAAAACAGGCGACCTAACAGCTTCTATCCACTATGGAGAATTAGCTCAGGATTTGACCCACTGGTGTCAGGAAAGCAAGGAGGACTTGATTGAGACGCTGGCTTACAAGTTGATTGATCGGATTTTTCTGACTCATCCTTTGGTGCAGAAAGTCAGCTTGGAGGTCAAGAAGCCTTGGGCACCGGTGCCTCTGCCTTTAGAGACCTGCTCGGTCAAGCTAGTACGTCAAAAGCGGAAAGCCTTTATCGCTCTGGGGAGCAATCAAGGCAACCCAACTGCCAATCTGGATGCGGCTTTGGAAAAAATAGCAGAGCAAAATATAAGAGTTTTGCAGGCATCAAGCCGCATTGAGACAGAGCCTTGGGGTGGCGTTGAGCAGGATCCGTTTCTCAATCAAGTTGTTGAAGTTGAGACTTGGCTCAATCCTGAGGAGTTAATGCAGACCCTGCTAGCTATCGAAGCGGATCTAGGGCGCGTGCGGGAGATCAAATGGGGTCCGCGTGTGATTGACCTGGATATTCTTTACATAGGTCAGGAAGAGCTATACAGTCCGGACTTGATTGTTCCTCATCCTTATGTGGCTGAGCGAGCTTTTGTCTTGCAATCTTTGGTAGAAATCGCCCCACACTTTGTCGATCCCGTGCAGAAAAAAAGCATCCGTCAGCTCTGGGATGCGGTTGAAAAATGAGAAAAGAAACTTGTCGCAAGGCAAGTTTTTTTATTGTCTGAACTTTCTCTGAACTTGCCCCTGTATACTAAAGAAAAATCAAAAGGAGTTCAATATGGAACATATGGTGAAAATAGAAGGAGTCTGCAAAAAGCATGGCAGCAAGCAGATTTTAGAAGATATTTCTTTTACAGCTAGAAGCGGGCGGATTACAGCCTTTCTGGGCCCAAATGGTGCTGGTAAAAGCTCGACCTTGAGGATTCTCTTGGGGTTAGATCGGGCGACAGCAGGGACGGCGACTTTTGATGGGCAAACCTATCAGTCAATGACCTATCCGCTCAGAACGGTAGGTGCAGCCTTTGACGGCATTGGCGGTCTGCCAAATCGAAAGGTTTATGACCACCTGAGGATTATTGCGGCGAGTAATGCTATTCCCAAGTCTCGGATCGATGAGGTTTTGGAGATGACTGGAATCGCTCATAAGAGGAAGGACCTCTTGTCAAGCCTGTCTTTGGGAGAAGGTCAGCGGTTAGGTTTGGCCGCAGCTTTGCTGGGTGATCCTCAGTTTCTTATATTAGATGAGCCGACTAATGGCCTGGATCCAAGTGGGATTAAGTGGTTTAGAAAGTTCATCCGTCAGCAGGCTGATTTAGGGAAAACGGTACTTCTATCTTCTCATATCCTATCAGAGGTGCAAATGGTGACAGATGATGTAGTCTTGATTCATCATGGGCGAATTATTGAGCAGGGACGATTGGAAGAGGTGCTGGAAGATTCAGACAGTCTAGAAGAGATCTTCTTTGATTTGACAGAGGAGGTTTAAGATGAAAGAAACGATGTCTTTATTGCATTCAGAATGGTTGAAAATTCGCTCAACCAAGGCTTTCAAAGTGAGTATGGCCTTCATGCTGCTCTTGGTGCCTGCCGTATCCTGGCTGGAGGGTCGACAGTATTTATCTGTCGGCTTGGATGCCACGCCTGAGACGGTTCCCGGCCTGGCAGAAGCCATTGACCCGCTGGAATATCTAGGCCTCAATGGTGCCTCTATGGCAGGCATGGTTTTGGTCATTTTAGCTGGAATTTTGGGAGCTATGGAATTTCAGTCTCATAGCTTGAGAACCAGTCTTTTGACCTGTAATAACCGCCTGAAGTTGCTTGTGGGGAAACTCATGACCTTTGCTTGCTTTTCTCTTGCCAGTAGCTTTTTATCAATCTACTTTAGTTATATGGTCATGCATCTGGCTTTAGGAAAGGAAGGACTTGATTCGATTCTGCTCAATCAGACAGCCTGGAGTCTGATTTTGTGGAAAACCTTATCTCTAACCCTATTGGGAATCCTTTCATTTTTGTTAGGTTTATTGGCTCGAACCATGCTAGTTCCTCTGCTATTTCTCGTACCCCAAATCTATAATTTAGGAAACTACCTAGCTGCTCACACGAGTTGGGGAGCTTATCTGCCACAACCAGCAGGAGAGTTGTTTGCGGCAACGCCAACTTCCCAATATGCCAACAATCCCTTACAAGGACTGTTGATACTTGGCGTATGGTTACTAGTCATCGGCGGCATGACCTCTCTGCGCTTTTTGAAGACGGATTTAGGAGGGCGATACTGATGATAAAAGCTCTACTTAGAAGTGAATGGATTAAGTTCCGTTCTTACTATCTCGCTCTTGGTGCAGCCTTGGTGGCTCTGGTAATCGTTCCATTTTTTCTGATGAATCTTGACTACAGTCAAACAGCAGTTGGCCAGACGAAGGCTCTGAGCGAGGTTTTGCATGCTCTCTATCTGGCGCAGCCTGTCATCGTCATCTTTACTTCGCTCTATTTTGCCCAGGAGTTTGTCAAGTCAGGGATGCGAACGAATTTTCTAACCGTATCAAATAGAAAGGCTTGGTTGGCTGGGAAATTCCTTTTTCTGGTCTTGCTGCTCTTGATCCTCTATAGTATCATGATAGGCAGCTGTTTCCTTGTTATGCTGGCTCGTTTTGACCTAGACTTTAGCTGGTCCTTACTGGGGAAATTCCTTTATTACAGCTTTTTTGGTCTTCTCAGCAATCTTTTTCTGGCTTTTTTAACTGCCGGCCTCGCTTTGCTATTTCAATCTTGGGTTGTGCCGGTGTCGGTGCTCTTTCCTCTCTTGATTGGTCTTAGCCGTTTATTGGCAACTTTTATCAAAGAAGCAAAATACCTGCCCGATCTGGCTACCCTAAATCTCTTTGAGTATGAAGGGCTTCAGCATTCAATAGATTTATCAGGTCTGGGGATACAGCTGTTCTGGCTAGCTTTGGTTTGGAGCTCTGCTATATTCTTAACCTTGAAACGAGATGTTCGCTAGAGGTATGCTATAATGGAAATTATGAGACAGTATCGTATTTTGGTGGTTGATGACGACCGGAGCATTTTGAAGCTAGTGAAAAATGTCCTAGAGCTCGACGCTTATGATGTGACGACGCTTGATCGGATAGAAGAGCTAGAATTGACGCATTTTGTCGGATATGACTTGATTCTGCTGGATGTGATGATGGAGCCTGTTAATGGTTTTGAGCTGTGTTCTTACATTCGTCCTCATCTTTCGTGCCCAATCATCTTTCTGACGGCTAAGGAATTGGAGACGGACAAGGTGGAAGGCCTCTTTCGCGGAGCAGATGACTATATTGTCAAACCTTTTGGGACCAAAGAATTGCTGGCACGTGTCAGAGCTCATCTTCGGCGGGAGGAAAGACGGGAGGAGCGATATTCTGAAATTGCTTCTTGTCAATTTTATCCTGAGCGTTATGAAGTTGCCTGTTTTGGTAAAGTCTTGAAATTTTCAGAGCGAGAGTTTAAGTTACTGCATTTACTTGCTAGCAATCCCAAGCAGACCTTTTCAGCTGAACGCCTGCATACCTTGCTTTACCCAGAAAGCTCAGAAACACAGCTTCGCTCCATCTCAGAATACGTATATCAGATTCGTCAAAAATGCAAACAAGAAGGGCTGCAAGCAATCGCGACAGTGAGAGGAGTAGGCTATAGATGGCAATTAGAACCCGAAATTTCAAAAGCCTAGTCTGGACAACCAGTTTAAAAATCGTCTTTTTTCATGTTTTGATTTTTGTACTTATAGGCTATGAATTTACGCAAGGAAGTAATCACGTTCTTTTCACCTTGTTCTTTTGGGCGGGGAGCTTGCTGCTGATTACTTTTTATCATATTTTGAAATTGCTCCGAAAAATCAATCGGGAAATAAAAATGCTAACAAGCGAGAAGCTTTTAGAAGAAAATCAAAGTCAGCTTTTTCGGATCGAGGAAATGCTCGAAGTTTATAGCGATTTACGGAGCAGCCATCAAGAAAATGCTCGTCTTCTAGAAAAAGAGCAGCAGCATAATCAGGAGTTGATTTTACAGCTATCAGCGACATCGCACGATTTGAAAACACCCCTAACTGTGATTAAGGGGAATGCTGAGCTCTTGGAATTGGCGCAGTTGGGCCAGCCACAGGCAGACTATGCTACTGAGATTTTGCAGGCTAGTCACAAGATGGAAGAGTATTGTGGCTCTTTGATTGATTACGCTAAGACCTTTCAGATTGATTCTAATCAGTTCAGTCAGCTTTCCTTAGGGGACTTTTTGGCTTATCTCCAGGACGATTGGGCACTGTTCAGCAAACAGGAAAGCTATCGTTTCTATCTCCAAGAAGATTGTGATCTTAGTCTGATTTTGTCAATTCATTTGGACTATCTCAAACGGGCTTTGCTCAATATTTTACTGAATGCGCTTGAACATGCAGACCAGAATCAAAAGGAAGTCAAGCTAACGGTATCAGTGCAGCAGGACCAGTTGGTTTTTTCTATCTGGAACAATGGCCCTGCATTTTCAGAGGAGATGCTGCTGGGAGCGGAACAGCTCTTTTATCAGAGTGACCAAAGCCGCAATTCAGCTAATCCCCATCATGGTATCGGCTTAGCCTTTTCTAAGCAAGTAGCTCTCTTGCACGGTGGTCGTCTGACCCTGCTCAATCCAGACCAAGGAGGAGCCTGTGTCGAGTTGACTGTGGCTTTGGAAAGCAAATAACAAAGGAAAATTCAAGATGATAAAAGGACTGAAATGTTTAAACTTTCAGTTCTTTTTTGCCGCTTTCTTCTTGACAAAATATGTAAAGGAGACTATACTATGTCTAAAAAGTAAAGTTTGTTTTACATTATAGAAAGGAGGCAGCCTTGGAAAATCGAATTCAAGAATTACGAAAAAGAAAAAAGCTCAGCCAGGAGGAGCTGGCTGAGAAGCTAGAGGTTACGAGACAAACGATTATTTCTTTGGAAAAGGGCCGCTACAATGCCTCGCTGCTTTTGGCTCATAAAATTGCATCCTTTTTCAATTTAAGGATTGAAGAAGTGTTTCTCTTTGAGGAGGATGAATCATGAAATGGACTTATTTGTGTAAATGGATATTGGCTATTTTGGTGGTGGTTGGCTTATCTTATCTGCATTTGCAAGCCAATTTTATCCCTAAGGAGATCCTGCCTTTTGTGGGAGTTATCTTGATTGTGGTGATTTTGAAAATTTTTCAAGCGTATGAAAAATAGGAGGCTGACATGGAAACATTAACTAAACAAGAATTTCGAAAAAAACTTCAAAGGAAAGTTATCGTGGGGCGTATCTTAATCTTAATCATCTTGGTAGGACTGGCCTGGAGCCACTTTCATTCTCTGGATGATCAGCAGGAAGGAGTCATGGTTGGCATCCTGCTAGGGCTTTCTTTGATGACCATTCGGTATAATCTGGTCCTAAGACGGGAGGAAAATTTTGAGAAGCTCTACATTCAGGTGACTGATGAGCGCAATCGTATGATTGACGAAAAGACTCGCACTTTGCTTTTTAATATCCTTTTGCTGCTGGCAGCCTGCTTGAGTGTCCTGTCCATGATTTTCCCAATCATCTTAAGTCTCAATCAGTTTCTGACCTTGACCATTATCCTGGTTTTGGGACTTTACTATCTCTTGCGTTTTCTCTTGTCTAAGCGTTATTAACAAAAAAAGCTGGCAGAGCCAGCTTCCTCAACAAGATTTTAACAGAGCTTGTTTTTATTTTCTATAGAGTCGATCATACTGGTAAACGGGGTCCATGGTTACATGGATGCCCAACTTACGCAGGACGTTTTTGTCTTCATCAGTCAGAGTGACAGTGGAGTGGGCCTCGCTGCCCTTGAGATTGCCGAGTTGTTGCATGGCATTTGCCGCATCTTGATTTTCCATGGCTGTGATTGCCAGAGCTATTAAGATTTCGTTTGAGTGGAGGCGCGGATTACGGCTACCCAGATGATTGATTTTCAAGCCTTGGATTGGCTTGACATACTCAGGCTCGATCAGCTTGGTCTCTTTGGCAATATTGGCTAATTTCTTAATGGCATTAATCAATACAGCAGCCGTAGGGCCAAAGAGTTCAGAGGTTTTACCAGTTACGATTTCACCGTTTGGCAATTCCAAGGCCAGAGCTGGCTCGCCAGTGCTTTCAGCTTTATCGCGCGCAACAACTGTTACTTTACGGTCCAGCGGTGTGATGCCCAAGTCGTTCATCAAAAGTTCGATTTTCTTGACAGCAGATTCAGGAACGCGCTCTGCCTTGAAGTCCAGAATCGTCTGGTAGTAGCGACGGATGATTTCCTGTTGGGATGCCTCGATAGCTGCATCATTGTCTACAATGGCAAAGCCGACCATGTTGACGCCCATATCCGTTGGAGAAGCATAAGGTGATTTTCCAAGGATGCGCTCCAGCATACGTTTGAGGACTGGGAAAATTTCAATATCACGATTGTAGTTGACTGTAGTCTTGCCATAAGTTTGCAGGTGGAAAGGATCAATCATGTTGACATCGTCCAGGTCTGCCGTCGCTGCCTCATAAGCTAAATTGACCGGATGGTGTAGGGGCAGATTCCAAACGGGGAAGGTTTCAAACTTGGCGTAGCCTGATTTGATGCCATTGATTTGGTCATGATACATGTTGGACAAGCAAGTAGCTAATTTACCAGAACCAGGACCAGGTGCGGTCACTACGACTAGATTACGGCTGGTTTTGATGTAGTCGTTTTTCCCCATACCTTCAGGTGAGATGATATGGTCCATGTCGGTCGGATAGCCCTTGATTGGGTAGTGGATATAGGAGGCAATGCCATTCTTTTCCAGCTGGCTGCGGAAGAGATCAGCTGCCGGCTGACCGGAATACTGGGTGATGACCACTGAGCCTACATAAATATCCAGCTCGTTAAAGGTATCGATTAGTCGTAGAACTTCCTGGTCGTAGGAAATGCCCAAATCACCACGCGCCTTAGAGTGCTCAATGTTGTTGGCATTGATAGCAATGACAATCTCTACTTGGTCCTTGAGCTCTTTGAGCAGTCTGATTTTATTGTCCGGCTCATAGCCTGGCAAGACGCGGGCAGCATGGAAGTCTTCCAGCATTTTACCGCCGAATTCCATGTAAAGTTTGCCCTCAAATTGATTAATGCGCTCCAAGATATGGTCGCGCTGCAGGTTTAAGTATTTCTCAGAATCAAAAGCAATTTTTTTCATGTATATTTTCACCTCTGCTAAGCATTATAACAAAATTTTCTTCAAATTGGAAAGTTGAAAGGGGAAGTGTCAGATAAAAGAGATAGCAGCCCGAATGAAGAACGGGCTGCCTTTTAAAATTAGTAGTTGGTAATCGTGTTCACCGTTGAGCGATCCAGCTTTTTGACCAACGCTTGCAAGAAGGCTTGGGCTTGTAGGAAATCGTCCATAGCATAGAGAGTTTGGTGGGAATGAATGTAGCGGGCACAGACACCAATGGTAGTAGACGGCACGCCACCGCTTTGGAGATGGGCAGCACCAGCATCCGTTCCGCCCTTGCCGCAGTAATATTGATACTTGATGCCTGCTTCCTCAGCAGTTGTCAAGAGGAAGTCTTTCATAGCTGGCAGCATGAGATGACCAGGGTCAAAGAAGCGAATCAGCGTTCCGTCGCCGATGGCTCCTTGACCGCCATAGATGTCGCCCGCTGGGGAGCAGTCCACAGCCAGAAAGGCCTCAGGGGCAAATTTTGTCGTTGAAGCATGGGCACCACGCAGGCCAACCTCTTCTTGAACATTGGCGCCGACATAGAGTTGGCTGCCTAGTGGTTGACCAGACAAGGCTTGAGCTAATTCGCTGACCATAAGGACGCCGTAGCGATTATCCCAGGCTTTGGAGATGATATTTTTACCGTTAGCGGTGAGAATAGCAGAGCTGTCTGGCACAATAGTGTCTCCTGGACGGATGCCGTAGCTTTCGGCTTCCGCCTTATTCGTAAAGCCACCGTCAAAGACAATATCAGCAATCTGTGGCATAACTGGTCCGCCAGATCCGCGCGTTAGATGAGGAGGGACAGAGCCTGAGATAAGAGGGATTTCCCGACCTTCACGGGTAAAGAGTTTGAAGCGCTGACTGCTAACGACCAGCGGATTCCAGCCGCCGATTTCCACTACGCGGAAGGTCCCGTCAGTTTTGATCTCGCTGACCATAAAGCCAACCTCGTCCATGTGGGCCGCTACCAATACACGGGGAGCATTTTCAGCTTCTGCATGGCGTACCCCAAAGATACCGCCCAGGCCATCGGTGACAACCTCATCGACATGGGGAGTGATTTTTTCTCGTAGGTAGCTGCGAACAGGTACCTCGTGACCCGAAATAGCAGAAAGCTCTGTTACTTCCTTGATTTTTGAAAATAATGTTGTCATAAACTTACCTTCTTTCTGCCCCCTATTTTATCACTTTTTACGGTAAATGAGTAGAGAAATCTTGTGGCTTGTATGAATCAAGAGGACTGCCCATTCAAGAATCCAGCTTCTCCCAGGAAAATCTGGAATATTGTTTGTCGCCTCTGCTCTTTTGTGTTAAAATATTCTACATGAAAGCTAAAAAAATCATTTTAACCACAACCGCCCTTTTGGGGGCTGGAGCGCTGGCTTTTGGGGCAGCCAAAGTCGTACAGGAGCAGAAACGACTGCGTAATCGGGAGGAAATCGTCGAGCTTGTGCGAGATTTCTTTTCCAGTCAGGGTACTATTTCCTGCCTTTATGTCAAGCTCTACGAGTCCACAGATGACCGCTTGGTTGGAGGTCTGGTCTTAGAGGACGACCGTCATTTTGCTTTTGTCTATGAAAATGGTCAGCTAAGCTACGAGGAAGAAGCATGATTTTTCCTGTAAATATAGAGGAATTGGCTTCTTATGTCAATGATGGGGAGAAGACTGTCTTCTTTTTCACGGCTGACTGGTGCGGAGATTGCCGATTTATCAAACCTTTTCTGCCAGAGATAGAAGGGGAAAATCCTGACTATCGCTTTATCCAAGTGGACCGTGATGCCTATTTGGATCTGGCCAAAGAGTGGGACATTTACGGGATTCCCAGCTTAGTAGTGCTGGAAAAGGGACAGGAAATTGGCCGTCTGGTCAATCGTGACCGCAAGACCAAGGGCCAAATCAATGAATTTTTAGCGAGTATAAGAGAAAAAGGGAGCGTAAAATGATTTTTACCTATAATAAAGAGTATGTCGGCGACGTGCTGATGATTATTGCTGCGGACAATCAAGGAGCTAAACTGGCAGCTGAGCGCAAGGGACGGGTAGCGCGTGTTTACCGTGAAGACAATGGCCAGACAGTTGCTTGGAATATTTTTGAGCAGTCTGACCTTTTTGAAATTGCAGAGCGCGGACAGGTCTTTTTGACAGATGAGCAAGTGGCTATTCTCAATCAGGAGCTGAGCAAGGAAGGCTTCCCAGCGGACTTGGTCAATGACAGCCAGCCAAAGTTTGTGGTTGGAGAAATCGTTGATATGGTAGCTCATCCAGATAGTGACCACCTGAATATCTGCCAAGTGCAGGTAGCTGCTGATAAGACTGTTCAAATCGTGGCTGGTGCTCCCAATGCTAAGGTTGGCCTCAAAACAATTGTAGCTCTGCCAGGTGCCATGATGCCTAAAGGGAATTTGATTTTCCCAGGAGAACTTCGAGGCGAAAAGAGTTTTGGCATGATGTGCAGCCCACGAGAACTTCAGTTGCCTAATGCACCTCAAAAACGTGGCATCATTGAATTAGCCGATAGCGAATTAGTTGGGACTGCCTTTGACCCAGCCAAACATTGGCAGGGATAAGGGAGAGGATTTAACATTCTAAAAAGCTCAGAAATAGGCGAGGTATCCTATAACAGCCGAAATATAAAATAGAGCGAAACGACTATACAAGTCGTTTCACTCTATTTTTGTTGCAATAAATTTAGCGTTATAAATCTATCTCATGCTAATGGTAGAGAAAATAAATGATTAACAGATGAAAAATCAATCTAACACAATGATGAGAATAATGAATTTGTTTCTTACTCATTTTTCTGTCATAGAAAAAACTTACCGAGGTCAAAATTAAAAGTATAGATATTAAAGTTTTCAGTAAAAAATTGAAGAAAAATAGATTCAGAAGAGTTAGGAAAAATAAAAATAAACTTACGATTAATGAGATTTTGGAGCTGCCAATCTTCTTTTTATAAGCAAAATAGGTTGAAAATAATAAAAGAATGGAATAAATAAAAGCTATATAGTTCATTAGATATCCTCCGTAATCTAAAGTGATTTGTCTTACCAATCACCACATTGTCTCAAAAGAAGACGCTGTCGCTATTGCTTTGCGAGTCGATTGTCGACTGAGGAGTGGCTGTGGGAATTTGGCTCGGAGTGCTGTATTTGTATTGGTAGATAAGGCTGTTTAGGCTGTGGTCTTCCAATGCTTTGAGGCGCTTTCTCTTGAAAACAATGCCGATGAGTTGGCTGTCAGGATAGGCATAAATCTTGTGGCGGGGATGGTTAAAGGCTGCAAAGTCATGGAGGCCATCCTCCATCCAAAGACTAATCTCGGATTCTTCACTGTCTCGGCTGTAGCGAGCATGACTAATCTGCTGCATGGGAATGCAGTAGGTGGCTGCTGATAAGAGTCCGCTATAACGGTAGGTCACATAGTCGTGGTCAAAGGAGAGGATAGTCGCATGAATGGTTAGTCTGCGAATAGCAAAGATAAGGAGCAGTAAGAAGAAAGCAGCAACCAGCAGACTAAGGACAAAGAAACTAGTGTCTTTGTAGGGGTTGGAGCTAGTTAGGTAGTCTACGGCAGCCCAGACAGAAAAACCTCCGAACCACAGAGAGATTAAGATAAAAAGAATATTTTTCACAGGCGAATGTTTAATGGTCATCGGAGCCTCCGTCGTACAAATCTAGTAGAAAAGGGGCAGAAACTGCAACTTTCTTTTTTATCTTTACTATACCACATTTTTTTCACTTTTTGCCTCCTATTACGAATGATAAGTTAGGAGGATATAAAATGTATAATAAAGTAATTGTAATCGGCCGGCTGACGGCTACGCCTGAACTGCACAAGACTGCGAATGAAAAATCTGTGGCTCGTGCAACGGTCGCAGTTAATCGTCGTTATAAATCTCAGAGCGGTGAGCGTGAGGCGGATTTTGTAAATGTGGTTGTCTGGGGGCGTCTAGCTGAGACTTTAGCCAGTTATGCAAGTAAGGGCAGCTTGATTTCTCTGGATGGTGAGCTACGGACTCGTCGCTATGAGAAGGAGGGGGCGACTCATTATGTGACAGAAGTGCTCTGTCATAGCTTCCAGCTGCTGGAAAGTCGGGCCCAGCGCGCTCTGCGTGAAAATAATAGCGGAGCTGATTTGGCAGATTTAGTGTTGGAAGAAGAGGAACTTCCCTTTTAAGCAAGAAGCAAAGACTGGGAAATGACCTTGCTCTAAAATTTCATCATTCAGTTTTGCAGGATGCAAGATCTGTGTGAGTGAAAGTCTCTTTCTATCAAGATTTTAAAAGTTTAATTATGATCATCAAGGTGGGACCAAGAATCAAAAATCATGGATTTTTTAGATTCTGTCTCGCCTCTTTTATTATAGTCATTTCTGGAAAGATTTTGCTTTTTGCCGGCTTTGTAATATAATAATCCTATATGTTTCATAAAGGCGCTTGCGGCATAGGGGGTAAAAAATGGTATCAGCTAAGATCAAAAAAAGGATACAGCATTATCAGAAGAAGGCTCTCTGGCCGCTTTTTATTCTGCTTATCTCGGGTTTGCTTTTTGTTTATTTCAAGGGCGTTTTGCCAGATGAGAGGCAGGTCAAGATTGGGGTGACTTACATGACCATGAACAATGACTTTTACAAAACCTTAAATGCGGAGCTGGAGAAGAAAACCAATCAGCAGGGCAGCAGGCTCTACGTTCGGGATCCTGAGCTGGATGAGGGCAAGCAGAGCCAGCAGATTGACTTTTTTGTCCGAGAAAAGGTTGATGTCATTGTCATCAATCCGGTGAAAAGCAATAGTCCAAGTATCATTTCCTCTCTTCAAAAGGCCAAGAAAGCTGGGATTAAAATTATCGTAGTGGATGCGCCTATCAGTCAGGATGTAAAAGTGGATACGACCATTGTGTCTGATAACTACCAAGCAGGCGTCCTGATTGCCCAGGACATGATGAAGCGTCGGCCTTCTGCCAATATTCTCCTTCTAGAGCATCGCAATGCCGTCTCTGCTATGGACCGGATTCAGGGATTTATTGATACGATTGAAAAACAGCCTAGCTACAAGATTATTTCCCAGAAAGAAACACTAGGCCAGACTGAGGAAACCATGCCACAGGTCAAAGGGGCTCTAGACGAAGGTTTGGACTTTAATGTAGTTATGGCGCTCAATGATCGAGCAGCCATCGGAGCCTTGGCTGCTATTAAAAATCAAGGTCTTGATAAGAAAATCTCAATCTATGGTGTGGATGGATCACCAGATATCAAAAACTTTCTGGCTACGACTAGCGACATAGAGGGGACCGTGGCCCAATCGCCCATTCAGATGGGACGCAAGGTAGCGCAGGTAATTGAGCTGATGCAAGAGGGGAAATCCTACGACAGCCAATACCTGATTCCAGTTCACTTAGTCAACAGGGATAATATCAGTCAATACACAGTTACAGGGTGGCAATAATGAGACCTCAAAAAAGTATATTTTACAGCAAAATAGCCTTGATGGTCATCAATCTGGTTGCCATTGTCTATAATGCGTCCATCTATCTCTTTGCGACCAACTATGTAGCTGCTAAGGGCTTCAGTCATTCGCTTTTGGAGCGTTTGGATGCTATTCCGGGCTCTCCCAGCTTGATTTTCTGGGTATCAATTAGCCTCTATGCCTGTCTGCTTTTGGTCATGTACTACCGGGAGCGCCACCCCAATCAGCTGTCCGTCTATGACAAGGCGACTATTATTGAAATCCTGCTCATGCTGGTCATCTTTTCCGTCTTGCACTCGTCCTACAATGGCTTGATTCTCTTGGTGTTTGCGGATATTTTCTATGGCTCTAAGGAGTTCAATTCTTCCAAGGACAAGAAGTACTGGTTTTCTTTCATTATTTTGAGCTTTGGCATGCTGCTCTTGTCCAACTATGACCTCATGTCGCTCTTTATCAAGTTGCCTTCGCTGGATACCTATATTCGGTTTTACCCAGAGTCCGTCCGGTTGTTGCTGCTTTTTGGCAAGAACTTTCTCTACTCCCTCAATATCGTTGTCTTTATGATTTCCTTGCTCTTCTACATCTTGTCGGCTATTACAGAGCGTCATCGGATTGAGGAAGAGCTGCGCATGGCTTCTCAGGCCAATCGCGAGTTGAACTCTTATCTGGCCTTGTCCGAAAAAATAGCAGAAGATCGAGAGCGAAAGCGGATTGCCAGAGAAATTCATGATACATTGGGCCATGCCCTAACGGGAATTTCAGCGGGTATTGATGCGGTCAAGGTCTTGGTTGATATTGATACCAATCGGGCTAAGGAGCAGCTCAATAATGTCTCTGTCGTCGTTCGAGATGGTATCCGTGATGTCCGCGGCTCGCTCAATAAGATGCGGCCGGGAGCTCTGGAAAATAACACTTTGAAGGAAGCTCTGATTAAGATTATCCGTGAGTATGAAGCCATCTCCAATTTGGAGATTCATCTCCGCTACGAATGGGATAATATTGACCTGGATATTGCAAAGGAAGACATTGTGTTTCGGGTGATTCAGGAGTCTATTACAAACTCTGTCCGCCACGGTCATGCCAAGACTATCTGGATTGAGCTGCTGGAGGAAGAGTCCTATGTAATGACCATTCAGGATGATGGTATTGGCTTTGATGAACTCCACTATGGCTATGGCCTCAAGCAGATGCAGGAGCGTCTAATGATTATTGGCGGAAGCGTCCGATTTGAAAATCGGGACGGTTTCTACACGCATATCGAAATCCCAAAAATAGGAGGAAGACATGATTAAGGTTTTAATAGCAGACGATCAGGCCTTGATTCGCGAGTCTCTGCAAATCATCCTGTCAGCCCACGCAGATATTGAGGTGGTCGGGACGGTCGGAGACGGCAAGGAAGTGCTGGAAAAGCTTCATCGGGTACGCCCAGATGTGATTCTGATGGATATTCGCATGCCAGTCATGGACGGTGTTCTCTGTACTAAGGCTGTCAAAGAGCAGTATCCGGATGTTAAGATTATCATTCTGACGACCTTTGATGACGATGAATTTATCTTCTCCGCTCTCAAATACGGTGCGTCTGGTTACATTCTCAAAGGGGTTTCGACAGAAGAACTTCACGAAGCCATTCAGACAGTCTATCGGGGCGGAGCTATGATCAATCCTAATATTGCCACCAAGGTCTTCAAAATCTTTTCACAGATGGCCCAGTCCAATTTTGCTATTACAGTGACGGAGGAAAATATAGAGGACATGAGCCGGACGGAGTGGAAGATTATTCAGCAGATTGGCTTCGGGATTTCGAATAAAGAAATTGCTGCCAAGCTCTTTCTATCAGAAGGGACAGTCCGAAATTACCTGTCAGGTATCTTAGCCAAGCTCAACTTGCGCGACCGAACCCAGCTGGCTATCTGGGCTGTGCAGACTGGAGTCACCCAGAGAGATTTTAGTAAGGAAAGCGACAAATGAAGTGGAGACTGAGACATTTGGCCCTGCTGGTTGTCCTGATCATATCTGTTGCTTTGGCTTTTGTCTTTTGGGCTTCAGCTCAGGAAAAAGTCCTGCGTATTGGTGTCTATGCTGGTTCTAGCTGGGATGTGCCTAATAGCCGCGAAAACAAGGTCTTGGACAGCCTGATTAAAAAATTTGAAAAGACGCATCCTCATGTCAAGGTCGTCTATGAAAGCGGTATTCCCAAGGATGATTACGCTGACTGGCTGGCAGAGCAAGTCTTGAAAGGCGAACAGCCGGATCTCTTTATGGTACCGGAAAACGACTTTAGCATGTTGGCTTCGACTGGCGCGCTTAAATCCTTGGATACCCTCCTAACGGATGATGAACGAAAGGCTTTTTATCCGGTGGCTTATGAAGCCGGGCAATATCAGGGAGTCAGCTATGCTCTTCCAGTTGAGAGCAATCCCATCATGATGTGTGTCAATAAAGACCTGCTTGAAAAAGAAGGAATTAGCATTCCTGAGTCAGGTTGGACCCTGGCGGATTTCTATGAGATTTGCAAGAAAGTAACCAAAGATACCAATGGCGATGGTGTGGTGGATCAGTACGGTATTACAGATTACACTTGGCAGCAGGCTCTGGTAGCTTATGGCGGCCATCTTATCGATAAATCCGGTATCAATGTAGACAGCTCAGAGATGCACCAAGCCTTGGCTTTTATGAGCAAGCTAGACATGCTCAGCCAGCATTATAAGGTGACTTCTAATGATTTTGATGAGGGACGGGTGGCCTTCTATCCTATGAGTTTAGCCCAGTATCGGACCTACAAGCCTTACCCTTACCATGTTGCCAAGTATTCTAGCTTTTCTTGGACCTGTATCCCGATGCCGACAGCCAATAGCCAGGTGATGGGAACGCAGGTTAAGACCTCGCTCTTTGCCATGTCTTTCAATACCAAGCAAGAGAAGCTGGCTTGGGAATTTATGCTTTTGCTGTCACAGGACAAAGAAAATCAGCAGGCCTTGTTTGAAAAGTCGCAGGGGACCTCAGTTTTACCATCTGTAGTGAAAAGTCAACAGGCTAGAGAAATCTTACAAGCTGATGATTTTGGCTTGGATTCCTTGACTTCTGAGAGGCTAGATCACATGATGAATCGCTCTATCATTGACATCAGTCTGGAAGTGGACCGTCATACGATGGACCGGATGGACTATCTGATTCAAAATGCTATGCAGAATCAAGAGATTGACAGTGCCTTGCCGAGCATTCAAAGAGAAATAGAAAGCGGAAAATAATCTGCTTTCTTTTTTATTGCTAATTAAGCCAGAAAAAGCACAGCTGACTAGACCAATATGACAAATGTCATATTTTTCCTAACAAATGTCATCTGGGCAAAGTGACATTTGACAGTATGAAACCGGTTCCATATTCTGTACAATAAAATCATCAATAAATCCTTCGTCATCTAAAGCCTGACTTGGCTAAGAAATTGAAGGATAAAGGAGGCAGGAAAGATGAAATACCTTGTACTGGTCAGCCATGGGGGACTGGCTGCAGGCGTGCAGAGTTCCTTGAAGATGTTTGCCGGAGACAAGACGGATCAGGTGATTGCGGTCGGTCTTCAGGAGGGCAAGTCAGTTGATGATTTTGCAGTTGATTTTACTCAGGCCTTGTCTGGCTTAAGCGCTGATGACAGTGTCTTAGTTCTGGCTGATATTGTAGGAGGCAGTCCTCTGACGACAGCAGCTAGCGTCTTAGCTGACATGGGTAAGCTCGACTCAGCAGTTATCTTGGGAGGTTTGAACTTGACCATGGGACTGACTGGCTTGGTTATGAAAGACATCTTAGACGGAAAAGAGCTGGCTCAGGCTATCCTTTCCGAGGCCACAGCTGCTTTGCAGGAATTTGAAGTCGTAAGCGATGCAGCTGACGAAGATGAAGACGACATTTAGTGCTTCCGCTATACATTATAAAAGATAAAAGGAGATTTTAAAGATGACAGTATCATTTGTACGGATTGACGACCGCATGATCCACGGTCAAACAGTCACTCGCTGGGCTAAGGAATACCCTTGTGATGGCCTGATTGCAGTTAATAATGCTGCGGCAGGAAACAAGGTTTTGATTCAGGCCTACAAGGGAGCTTCTGACAAGAAGACTTTTGTTTGGACCAAGGAAGCCTTCAAGGAAAAATCAGGCAAGGTCACAGAGTCAGACAGTCGCTATTTCCTCATTACAAAAAATCCCGTGGACATGAAGGAAATCCTAGTAGATCAAGGTTTTGTACCTGGGGATGTTAAGGAAATCATCGTCGGTCCTGCTAATGACCGTCCGGGAGCTGTTAAGCTGGGCAACAACCAGTCCATAACTCAGGAAGAGGCAGAAGCGATTGAAGCGATTGAAAAAGCTGGCTACAAAGTCAAATTCCAGCTCTTGCCAGATGTTTCCATCGGTTACTGGAGCGATTTCAAGTCTAAATTTGGTTTTTAATTACAATAATGAAAAGGAGAGTCTATTATGACAATTTCTTGGCTGCAAGCCGCTTTACTGGGTCTTTTTGCTAGTTTAGCTTCTATGCCTGGTATGGGTGGTTCTAGTATTGGTAACTACACTCTGGGACGTCCACTGGTCGGAGGTTTGATTAGCGGGTTGATTCTTGGAGATTTAAAAACAGGGATTATGGTTGGGGTAGCCCTTCAGGTCCTCTATATCGCTCTGGTAACACCAGGTGGTACAGTTTCCGCTGACGTGCGGGCAATCTCTTACATTGGGATTCCTCTCGCAATCTTGTTTGTTCATTCTAAAGGAATCACCTCTGAATCTGCTATCGCTGCAGCAGCTGCACCAATCGGAGCAGCAGTTGGTACTATCGGTACAGTCCTCTTCTATGGAACAGCCACTACAAACTTGCTTTGGCAGCACATTGGCTGGAAAGCTGTTGAAAAAGGCGAATTCAAAAAGCTTTACGCTGTTGACTGGGTCTATCCTTGGATTTCCCACTTTGTCTTTTCTTTCCTTCCAACCATGATCATCACGAAGTTTGGTCCGAATATGGTTGAACTGATGAAGACTCACCTGCCAATGGATGGCTTCATCATGAAATCGCTCTTTACAGTCGGAGCTCTTCTCCCATGTGTCGGTATTGCCATTCTTTTGAAACAAATCGTTACCAAGGCTGCTGACTTTATCCCATTCTTTGTGGGCTTCACCTTGGCTAAGTCACTTGGTCTTAATTTGGTTGCAAGTGCAGTTGTTTCATTGATTTTTGCAGTAATTTACTATGAATTGGAAGTAATCAAATCAGCTCGAGTAACTGCGCCAGCTGGTGGGGCTGACTTTGATGACGATGAGGAGGATATCTAAGATGGCTGAAAGAAAGAAAATAACTAAAAAGACTTTAGCGAAATCATTCCACCATTGGTACTATGGTCATTTGACTTGCTTCTCTCAAGAGCACATGCAGACTTTCGGCTACTTGACCTCTATGCTGCCAATCGTGGAAGAACTCTACAAAGACAAAGCAGAGCAGAAAGAAGCTATGCAGACCTATACAGCTTTCTTCAACACAGAACCTCAGCTCGGAGCTTTGGTAGTGGGGATTACAGCTGGTTTGGAAGAAGCGCGTGCCAATGGTGACGCTGTTGATGGCGAAACTATCAATGGTATGCGTGCCGGTCTCATGGGACCTATCGCGGGTATCGGTGACTCTTTGGTAGTTGGAACCTTGATTCCAGTTCTGCTGGGGATTGCCCTTGGACTCTCGAAAGGTGGAAATCCTATCGGCGCTCTCTTCTACATCCTTGTCTGGAATGTTCTCATCTATGGCGGTATGCGCTTTGCCTACTTCAAAGGCTATGAATTAGGGGACAAGGCGGTAGAATTCCTTGTAGGACCTAAAGGACAGGCGCTTCGTAAGGCAATCAGTGTCATTGGTGGTATGGTTATCGGGGCAGTTGCTGCAACTTGGGTATCTGTAACGACTTCATTAGAGTTGAAAAATGCTGATGGCGAAGCCTTCCTGAAGCTGCAAGAAAAGATTGACGGTGTTTATCCAGGTCTCTTAACAGCTGGCTTTATCACCCTTTGCTGGTGGCTGATGGCCAAGAAAAAAGTATCACCAAACCTCGTTATGCTCCTCTTGGTTGTCATTGCTTTGATTGGTGTAGCGCTTGGCATCTTTGACCCTCAACTGAAATACTAATTCTCACTCAATTTTAGGCTGGCAGTAAGTCCGATTTGCTGCTAGTCTAATACAAATTTGCTTAGGCAGAATAAAAGAAAGAACGGAGAAAATCATGACAGAACAAGAATTGATTCAAGGCTATGAAACAGAAATTCACTACCAGAAGCATATGATTGAAAATCTAGGACGCTGGTTCAGTCTCTTCTTTGCCATTGCCAGCATCGGTCTTGTTCTGATTTATCTCTTTCATGAGACCAATCTCCTAGCGCTGATTGCGGGAATCGTCCTAGCTCTACTAGGAATCTTAGCCATGCTTTTGTTTGGCTATGGTATCTATAGAGGACTCCTAAATCTGCAAAAAGTGATTGATGATTTTGAAGCAAAACTAAAACTTGCAAGATAGACATTCCCCCTAAAGACAAGTCTGAGAGGATTTTAGCTCGGACTTGTTTTTTTCTTCGACTTCAGGAGGCAGTGAAGAAAAAAATAAAATTTTTCTTTTATCTAGTCGGTTTTTTTCTTGACTATTTCTGACCAAGTGATAAAATAATAACTATAGATTAGCACTCGATAGTTTAGAGTGCTAAAAATTCAATCTTTGGAGGAAAACTATGTTAAAACCATTAGGAGACCGTGTGGTCTTAAAAGTAGAAGAAAAAGAGCAGAAAGTTGGCGGATTTGTCATTGCAGGCAACGGCCAAGCAGCGACTAAGACAGCTGAAGTTGTCGCAGTCGGTCAAGGTATTCGTACTTTGAACGGTGAGCTGGTAGCCCTGAGTGTCAAGGAAGGGGACAAGGTTCTCGTAGAAAATCACGTAGGCGTGGAAGTCAAGGACGGAGATGAAACTTATCTCTTAGTCAGTGAAGCCAATATTCTAGCAGTTGTCGAGTAAGATTAGAAGAGAGGAATAATAAAATGGCAAAAGATATTAAATTTTCAGCAGATGCAAGAAGCAGTATGGTTCGTGGAGTTGACATCTTAGCAAATACTGTCAAGGTGACTTTGGGTCCTAAAGGCCGCAATGTCGTTTTGGAAAAATCCTTTGGCTCACCCCTTATCACCAATGACGGTGTAACCATTGCCAAGGAAATCGAACTGGAAGACCATTTTGAAAACATGGGCGCTAAGCTGGTGTCAGAAGTTGCTTCAAAGACTAACGATATCGCTGGTGACGGAACAACAACAGCAACTGTTTTAACACAGGCTATCGTTCGCGAGGGAATTAAGAATGTTACAGCTGGTGCTAATCCAATCGGCATCCGCCGCGGGATTGAAGCAGCCGTTGCGACAGCTGTTGAAGCCCTGAAATCTAACTCAGTGCCAGTTTCTAACAAGGAAGCTATTGCTCAGGTTGCTGCCGTTTCTTCTCGCAGCGAGAAAGTCGGCGAGTACATCTCTGAAGCTATGGAAAAAGTTGGAAATGACGGCGTTATTACTATCGAAGAGTCCAAAGGGATGGAAACGGAACTGGATGTAGTTGAGGGAATGCAGTTTGACCGCGGCTACTTGTCTCAGTACATGGTAACCGACAATGAAAAAATGGTAGCTGAACTGGACAATCCTTACATCTTGATTACTGACAAGAAAATTTCTAATATTCAAGAGATTCTGCCATTATTGGAAAACATCTTGAAAACCAATCGTCCGCTCTTGATTGTCGCAGATGATGTGGACGGAGAAGCTCTGCCAACGCTGGTTCTTAACAAGATTCGCGGGACCTTTAATGTCGTAGCTGTTAAGGCACCAGGCTTTGGTGATCGTCGTAAGGCTATGTTGGAAGACATCGCTATCTTGACAGGCGGTACAGTGATTACAGATGACCTTGGTTTAGAGCTCAAGGACGCTACGATTGAAGCGCTTGGACAAGCTTCTAAAGTCACTGTTGATAAGGACAGCACTGTGATTGTGGAAGGTTCTGGCAATCCAGAAGCTATTTCTAACCGTGTGGCAGTCATTAAGTCACAGATTGAAAGCAGCACTTCTGAGTTTGACCGTGAAAAACTGCAAGAACGTCTGGCTAAATTGTCCGGTGGTGTAGCTGTGATTAAGGTTGGAGCTGCAACCGAAACAGAACTCAAAGAAATGAAACTCCGTATCGAAGATGCCCTTAATGCAACTCGTGCAGCGGTAGAAGAAGGAATCGTCTCAGGTGGTGGTACGGCCTATATCAATGTACTGGACGCTGTCGCAGGTCTTGAGTTGGCAGGGGATGAAGGTACTGGACGTAACATCGTTCTTCGCGCCTTGGAAGAGCCTGTTCGTCAAATCGCTCTGAATGCAGGCTTTGAAGGTTCAATCGTCATTGACCGTCTGAAAAACTCTGAAGTTGGTACAGGCTTTAATGCCGCGACTGGCGAATGGGTTAACATGATTGAGGCAGGAATCATTGACCCAGTTAAGGTGACTCGTTCAGCCTTGCAAAATGCCGCTTCTGTTGCCAGCCTTATCTTGACAACCGAAGCAGTAGTGGCTAATCAACCAGAACCAGCAAGCCCAGCTCCAGCTATGGATCCAGGCATGATGGGCGGTATGATGTAGGAAATAACGGGATTATATATTTCTATAAATTAGATATAATCTTTATCTTATATTTATTAATTAGAAAACTGAGCAGATTTGTTCAGTTTTTTTGATTATATTACTATATATGGAAGTGCTTGAAAATTTTGTTTTAAGCAAGTATATATTTATATATATGTTCATATCCTTGAGAAGTGTTTAGATTGGTTCATTTGTTTGGTTGTCAAATATTACGTTTTTGTTTCAAAAAATACAAAGAAATAACAGCTGCAAGTGTTTCCAAGTCTTAAATGACAAGGTTTTTGGGAAAAATCTAGGTTTACAGATTGTAGCTTTTTTATCAACTAGTAAAGTATAATAGTTGACTTATAGTCAAGCGTATGATAGTCTAATATATGTAGTATAGTGGAAATGTAAATAAATTTTAATATTTTTTACATAATCTATAAAAAGTGACTATGGAGTGACAAAAATGAAAAAAATGACGCAGATATTTGCAAGTTTATTATCACTCGTTTTCTTGTGTACAGGTTCCATTTTTACAGGTGCTAAAGAAGCGAAAGCAGCAACAGTAGATGACGTCTTTACGTCAGTTAATGTTTATAATGAAAAAGGAGAAGCACTTACTGAAGGATTGGCTCTTTGGGAGAGATTCCAAATAGATGCGAACTTTGCTTTTAATTATGGGAAAGTTCAGCCAGGAGATACAACGAGTATTTCTCTTCCCGCGCAATTCATTTTAGAAGATGTTGATTTTGAAGTGAAGGATAAAGATGGCAATTTGGTTGCAACTGCAGCGGTTAATAGCAATTCCAAGGAACTAACTTTGACCTATACAGATTATGTGTTAACAAAGTCTAGGATTGAAGGGAAAGTTCATCTTATTGCTCGTGTAGATCATACTGTTGCCAAAGATAAGAACTCTATACCTTTTTACCTTACTATTGGAAAAAATGTAATTATTGAGTTCGGAAAGATTGATTTCAAAGGTGTTCCTGGCCAGCCAGAAAAGCCTCATACCTTTATAAAATCTGGCTGGGATAATGCGGATGATATCAAGTCTATCACCTATTGCTTGAACATCAACCAAGATGGTCAGGAATTACAGAATGTACAAATTGCTGACACTCTTGGATTTGAAGGTGGAGAAATTGATATGAATCGCTTTGAAATCATAAAGAGTCGTTGGATTGTAGACCCATCTGATAATTCTTTTCATCTCGCTAAAGAACGTGAAGATGTGACTGCTCAATATAAAGTTGAACTATCTGAAGATAAACGTTCATTCAAGCTAAACTTGGGTAATATCTCAGCAGATGAAGGTTTTTCTATCCGCTATCGAGTGAAATTTCCTGCTGCCCCGCTAAATGGAACACAATTTCCTAATGATGCTGTTTTAAAGGCGGATAATATAGAGGATCAAAAATCTTCTGCAGTCGTTCGTTATCAACATGCAAATGGATTGGCGAATGGAGATGTATATGGGGTTCAAGTAACTAAGAAGGATGAAAATGGAAAACCTTTAGAAGGTGCTGAGTTTACGCTCTATGATGCAGACGGTGTGACAGTTGTTCAGACAGCTACGAGTGATTCTAATGGCGTGGCTTCTTTCAGTAATCTGATTAAAGAACATTATGTCATTAAAGAGACTAAAGCTCCAGCAGGTTATCAACTATCTGATGAAGCTATTCAAGTCAATGCTGCTCAGCTTGACACTTATGGATCTGGTGTCATTTACAAAGACTTCACTAACCGTCAAGCTTTGATTACTGCTTCAGGTACCAAAACTTGGGTTGATGATAACAATAAAGCTGGTAAGCGTCCTGATAAGATTACTGTTCACCTCTTTGCCAATGGTACTGAAGTTGCTTCTAAAGAAGTTCGTCCAAATGAAAAGGGTGAATGGAAATATGAATTTACTGATTTACCTGCTAGTAGTGCGGATGGAACCGATATCGTATATTCTGTAACTGAAGATAGTGTTTATGATTATACAACTACTGTAGATGGCATGAATATTATTAATACAATCATTCCAAGCAAACCTCAAGCACCAGGTTCAAGTAGTAGTTCAAGCAGTAGTTCTAGTAGTACTGTAGTCAAGAAGGCTCTTCCTAAAACAGGTGAGAATGCTAGCTGGATCATGATTGCTGCTGGAGTAGCTCTAGTAGGCTTGGTAGGCTTCATTGTCTTCCGTGCTAAGAAGAAATAAATTTCATCTCTGTTCCCTTAAGGGACAGAGATTTTTTACTCCAAACTCGGATTAGCTGTAGCCATTTTTTAGAAAGCAAGAAAATGCTTTATTTACAATCAGTCACTATCTTGTAGCCTTTTGTTAATCAAGACTGTGATGTTCCGTAATATAGTTGTTTTAAAATAAAAAGCAACTAAGATGTTTCCTAGAACAAATTAGTTGCTCAGAACTACGGGGAAGACCGCTTTGATGTGCAAGCGTGAGGTACATCAAAACTTGATATATATAATCTTTCTTAATTCCTAAACCAAAAAAATTATAAGACATCCTTAGGAATATGCTCGGTGTGTAACCATCTTTATCAGGTTTTCGTCAAACATATTTTGCTTCAGTCTTCTCTCGTAGTTTTTGCCATGCAATGCCCCCTCCTTTCTTGTGCCTAAAGGAAGGGGATTTTTTGTTGAAAATCTACTTTGAATTTAAGGAGATGATTGAGTTGAAAAAAGCGAAATTAAATATATATTATAATGTGCTGTTGAGTACTAATATAAGGTATAATAAAGTAAAGGAATAATCAAAATAATTACAGTGAGAACACTACTTATAATGATAAATTTTAGTGACACTACTTTTATTGGATGTATTCAAAAATCATTTAGAAGTTTAAGAGGGATGAATGATGAGTAAAAATCTTTTAACAAATATATTAAACGATAAAATTGATGAGGATGATATAATCTATATTTTAGATACAAATTTTTTACTAAATTCTTTAAAGTCTCCAAATTATTCAAAAAAATATATTAATGCTTTAAAGAAGAATGCGAATAATATATTTTTACCTTTTATTGTATGGATAGAATTTTTACATAATTTCCAAAGGGTCATTTTTCGGACAGAAACTTTTTTAAAGCAAACAAAAGCAATGCTAACGGAACTAGATGATAATCATAGTATATGCCTTGACGATAAAGATATTGAGGACAAGATAGATAGTATTTTTAAGAAAAAAATTTTAAACAGTGACAATAGTCTAGGTAAAGAGTTATTACAAGATGAAAAAGATAAAATCTTATCCAATTTAAAGAAGAATAAACAATTTGTTAGTAGTCTAGAATTGATAAATAGGTTTTTAGATGAAAACATTGATGAATGGAAAAAATCACAACATGAAAATTTTAAGGTTTTTGACAATTATATCCCTCAAATAAAAGAACATCTACAAATCATAAATAATATGATAGAAAGCAATCAAATTATAGTTGGAGACGAATATAGCGAGGAAAAGTTAAAAGAATATACTGAAAAAATAGAAATAAGGATAAAAGAAAAACAATTTCCTGGGATATCCGATGAAGATTTATCAAAAGGAAATAGAATTTGGAACGGAAAAATAATTCCAGCTAATTATGGGGATATATTTTTATGGCTGGAAACCTTGGACTATGCAAAAATATCAGATAAAAATTATTTTATTATTGTAAGTGATGATAAAAAGAAGGGAGATTGGATAGATAAAACTCTTAATAATTCATTTTATCCTCAAATGATATTAGAATTTATTAATTATACTGGAAAAGCAACTATTAGACATCTATCAAATTCTGATTTTGTTTCAAAATTTGACAGTGGGGAAGTATCGAGAGAAGATATAACACGCGACTTACTAGACTCAGAAAGTGGTAATAAGATATTTAGTAAAATAGATGATTTTTCTAGTTTTATAGCTAATATAGAAGATATAAAAAAGTATAATTTGAATCCTGAAATAATAAATGATATAAATTCAGAATATAACAGTAGTGCGATAGAAATTGAAAAAAAGGTAACAGATTTATTAAAAAAATTATTAGTTGATGACTATGATGTATATACAAATCTAAAACCAAATTTTGATTATGTAATGGATATTCTTGCTGTTAGTAAAAATCCAAATCGAAAAGATATTATATTTGAAATTAGCATTTTGAAGTACATTGACAAGTTAAAACTTAATAAAAAGTTACAAATCTTAAATAATTATGCTGAAAAGTATTTTAGAGATACTGGAAAAGTTGCAACTAAATGTCTAATAGTAGTTTCGAATGATATTGATGAAGAATTTAAATATAATTTTAAAAAATCAATTAATGAAGATAATATCAAGATTATGTTTTTGAATAACTCAATTTTTGAAGTGTTTTAACCAAAAGAGAATTCCTTAGTCTGGAATCCTCTTTTGGTTTTTTTAGATGCCCCCTGCATGGATTTGTAAGAACTTTTCATATTGAAAATAAACAAAAATGTTGAAATATAGCTGATTTTAGGGAAATACTTTTAGGTGTTTTCAATGTCAGGATTTAAAAATGGGGCAAAAGTGGGGCAAAAACGAATGACTCGTATTTTGTTTGAAAACCTATAATACCTAATGATTATGCTATTCTAGATATATAGTTTTGTTATAAATAAATGTCAGTGCGAGATCAAATTGGAGGATAAAATGGAAAAACAAATTAATGAAAAAAAAGCCTTGGTTCCCAAAGCTTTTTTATGTTATAAACTCATTAAAAGAACCCCCAGTTAGATTTGGAATATTTTTTATTCTGTGTCACATAAAAATAAATAAAATGAATGGCTATAGCTAGAGCGAAGATGGTTGCAATACTCAGCACTATTGTAGGATTCGAAGCGAAAACCAAAGAGAGAATCAAGGCAGCCAGATAGAGTGTCGCTTGAGCACAGTAGTAACTTCTCGAATAGCGAAGATAGTTTTTGTTATAGGGCCCATTTGCTAGGACAGCAGCTTGGAAGAGGCCAATTCCGATATAAAAGAAGCTGATTGCAACGAGAAGATTAGCCTCAGGATTCAGAAGAAAACCCATCGAAACTGTCATCAACATAAGCCCAATGAAAATAGGATAGTGACTATAAATTATAAATAATCCCTTTTGATTGGATCCTTCGTCAATAGCATGGTCAAATTCACCAAAATAAAACAAGAACAGAGAAAGCATGATAACGAAATTAAGAACCGAATATATCGAGAAATTCTCAACTGTAAAGAAGTTAACTAGCCCAATAACCATCTCTCCAAACGTAATAATGACAAGAAGGGAGACGCGCTCGATTAAATGGGGAAGATTTACTTGGAAATGCTCATCTTTAGTAATCAAGAAAATTGGCACAATAAATGTTAGCAGAATACTAGCAATAAAGATATAGACTCCAACGTAAATAGGAAAAAGAGCTGCCAGATAGACTCCTAAGCTTTGTAGACCTGTCAACCATAGAAAACCTTTGATACTTTCCCGATCAGCACTATCGGTTGATCCTCTAAAAAACTGAACCAAATATTGAAAAAATAAGGTAAGGGTTAATGTGCCAACAGCCCAACAGGTATGATAGTACCATTGTTGCCAATTGTATCCAATCATATTGGATATAAAGAGCATAAGTCCCATGTTGATAAACATGATTACCATGTTAAATAACGAGTTTGTTCCATAGCGATTGGTATAAATGGTTTGAATCATCCAGGAATTGATGATAACCATGACAGAGATGAAGAAATCAAGTAAAGAGTCCCAAGCCAAAACACCGTTATGAATAGGGTGAATTAAAGCAGTTGCTTTTGAAATTGCAAAAACAAACACTAGGTCATAAAATAGTTCTGAAAATTCTACACGTTTATGCTTAATAAGAGTTGCCATCTTAAGACCTTTCTATTCTAGAAGTACAATTTATTATAACAGAAAATGGTAATGAGAGAAAAGGAGATGCTTAAATAACTTCATGTGACGCGAATTGTCAAAACCTTGGAGCACATTTACCTCATGTACCAACTCACAGGCAGAGTGTTTGATGATTGATAATGAAGAATAAGATTTTACAATAGAAAAGCGAGGATATCCTCGCTTTTTTTATTTAATCTAATAGCTCCTTATTTTCAATTAAGAGCTCTAGTGGAGATTTATCTCTTGCTTCAATAAAACCAGGTTCATATTGGGTATGAAGTGTTCTTTTCTGAGAAGTTGGATCAATATACAACTCTTTTCCATCTTCTGTGTATAGTTGGTTGCCTCTTGTTAGGTAAAGTAAATCCTCTAAG